>DATAKF010000486.1:0-36139 GCA_036261775.1 Polyangiaceae bacterium
CTCTTTCTTGGTGCGAAATTTTGCGCGACCCAACACTTCGACGTGATTCTCGGGCGTGAGGTGGGGCCCGATCATCAAGAGCCCCGTCAAATGCAGCTCCCCGTCCGCAATCGCACCAAATAGCAGCGGGAATTGCTTGACCAGCCGAGCCGCTGCCGAGCGCCGCGCTGCTGCATCCTCCGAGAACCGCAGCTCGTAGATGCAATAGGTGTAGAGGCTCGCGCAGCGTCTCGTCCGGTGAGCTCCGCGTACTTCGACCTCCGCTAGGTGCACGAGCAGAGCGGCCAGCACTTGGTTGGACTTGCCCACCAGACGCCGCGTGTTCGCGAGCAGTTGTTCGTCCGAGAGCTCAATTAGGCTTGGATCCCCGCCGGGCGTGAGTGGTGAGATGACGTCGTCGAGCCTGTTGGAAATCGAGGTCATGCACCACCCTACACCTCGGATTTTCGACCTCGCCTCAAGCCCGCTGCAGCGCCTTTGAAGCCCTCAATGGCTTCGAAGTCAATTCGAAGCTCGCCGCTCGCCTACGAGCCCCCCAGGCGAGACAACGCGCGAACAGAACCTGCGCAGGCGTTTTTCAACGCGTTGCGACTCGTAGCTCTGTCAAGAACAAAGCGACGTGATGTCAGCTCGAATCGGCTCGCAAAGCCGGACACGTCCCGCTCGCCACGTTCGACAGAGAGCTGAGCAAGCTGGACGACGTCGAACGCCTCTGAAGCGCCGCCCAACTCGCCGTTTCAAGCCGTTGAAGGCAGATGGCCACACCTCGTGGTGACCTGCGCCGCCGCGCTGCTACGTTAGCCTGACTGCGAGATGAAGCCGCTCTGGTGCTGGCGTTGCGGAATCGAGGTGCCCATGCTGGATGAGACCGAGTTCGCCGAGGTGTCCGCGCTGTACGCTGACGCGATGCGTTCGCTAAAGGCATACGAAGCCGATCACGCGCAAGACAGCCAGGATGTGATTCACGCGCGGTTCCAGCCCGTCCGAGATGCGTACCTTCGGCTGACAGGCTTTGCCGAGGGGAACCACAATGCAATCATGCACCATCGGCTTTCCTTGTATGGACCGCCCTGTACGGCTTGCGCTCGCCCGCTGCGAACGCCGCTCGCCCGTCACTGCGCGGCCTGTGGGAAACAGCGAGGGGAGTCTGAACCTTCATGAGCGACGTCACACGCGAGCAGATCGTTCGCGAGCGTGCGGCACTTCGCGAGCGCTTCGGTTCTGCGTACGACGACCTCGTACGCCTCTTGCTTGACGAAGACCCGGAAGGGCTCAACTTCGGCGACAACGTTGACGAGTACGACCCGGAAGTCCGGATAATCCTACCTCGGCTAGGCGACTGTTCGTCGGTTGACGAGGTCCAAGACGTCATTTCCGAAGAGTTTCGCAGGTGGTTTGGTCCTGCCCCGGCAGAGCGACGGTCAGCCTATCGAGGCGTTGCCGAACGAATCGTGACCGAGTTTGCAGTCCTGTTGCGTCATGCTGACTAGCAGGGCGTTCTGAAGGCGCCGAGGTCAGGGTCGATGGGGAATGTCATGACGCCGCATCGCGCGCTATTGCCGGTCTCCAGTGGGCTCGCCCAGCTCGTCGGCGGCGCGAAATAGATTGATGGGGGTCACCAGGTACCGCTTGCCGTTCGTCAGGGGCGGCATGCGCCCCGCGTCGATGTTCAGCTGAACGCTGGGAAAGAGCAGCTTGGGCGAAGCGAGGCTTTTGTCTCGCGCGTCGCGGAGGGCCACGAAAGCCTCTTTGCTGGTCTGCGCCGACAGCTGCGGGTTGTGAGCCTTGGAGGCGCCAATGGTCGTCTCGTACTTCCATTCGCGTGAGTCGGGCGGGTAGTCGTGTCCAGGGAAGACCTTGGTGCTGTCCGGCAGCCGATACAGCTTTTGCACGGAGTCGAACATTTGCGAGGCGCTGCCCTTGGGAAAGTCGCAACGACCCGTGCCGTAGTCGTCCATGAAGAGCAGGTCGCCGGTGAAGAGCGCGTCGTCGATCTTGTAGGTCATGCAAGCGGGGGTGTGGCCCGGGGTAGCAATGGCTTCGATGCGCAGGGAGCCCGCCGTCAGCACGTCTCCCTCGGCCATCAGTTGATCGAACTGACTGCCGTCGGTCGCCAAGTGCTGCAGCGAGAACACGTCTTTGAAGGTAGCTTGCACCTCGCGGATATTCGCGCCAATCACGACCTTTGCGTCGAAGCGGCGCCGGAGCAGCTGGGCGCCCGTCAGGTGGTCGGCGTGCGCGTGCGTCTCGAGCACGTAGTGCAGGCGCAGGCGCTCACGGCGCACGAAGTCCGTCACCCGGTCGACTGACTCGGTGTACGTGTACGAGCCCACGGCCTCGTAGTCGAGCACTGGATCGAGCACGACCGCGTCGCGCGTCGCTTCGTCGAACACGACGTAGGTCAGGGTGGAAGTTCGGGCATCGAAGAACGGTTGAACACGCATGAGGAAACCCCTTGGCAGATTTCGTGGTCTACGGGGCAACCTTTGCGAAAGTCATGCCTGCCGAGGTCGGCCGAAAATCCCGCACAAACTGGCCAACATGCAACATGCTGCAACATGTGTTTCAAGCTTCGTTTCGTGGCAACAGTGCGCTGTTGAGGTCGCGTGCGTTCAGCGCTTGGAGCCAACACGGCGCTCGGCGCCTCGGGTACCTGGCCCCGCGACGCGCAGCTCCGCCAAACCTCTACTTCAGGGCGCGCGGTCCGTAGTCTGGCGGCGCGGGAAAGTCGCCGCCGACCTTGGTTGGCGCTCCGCTCGTCGCCCGCGCGGGCGCAGCGCGGACAGGCGCGACCGAGCCGTAACCGTAGCCGTAGCCGTAGCCGCTGTAGTTGTTGATGACGACCGGCACCTGGGTGTGGACGTTGACTTGCATTGCCGGTCCGCCGCTCGACGCCGCGGGAGTGGCTCCCGTCCCGTACGTTTCTCCCAGCGTCACCGTTTGGCTCAACCGCGGGCGCGACTCACTCGGGCTCGGCGGGGCCTCGAGCACTTCGGCGCGCAGCTCGGCGCGCTCCTCCACCGGTGAGCTCAGCCAATCGTGACCGCCGGTGGTCGCGCAACCAGCACAAGCCAGACTGACGACCAACAAAGCGCGCAGCTCTGTCATGAAGGCAAGGGTTACACGGCTCCGGCCGTGCGTCGAGCAACGGCTCGAGAAGGGCGCGCGGGCTCAAGGCGCCACTTGCAGGTAGACGAAGTCGGACGACCCAGTCACGGCGTGCATCGCATCCGACCCGGCGCCTGCGTGGCAGCCGACGCAAACGCTCTTGGCCGGCTCGGCGTCGCCCAAGCCATCGGCTGGGACGCTCTCGGCGATGCGCTCGTACCAATACCAGTTGGCGCCGGCTTCGCTCGTGGCACCGACCTTGACGCCGACCGCGTAGCCTACGAGCGCGGAAGCGTCGTCGTACAGCTCCTTGACCGAGGCGGTTCCTAGCGGGCGTTCGTCGGTGACTGCGCCTTTGAAGCCAGCGGCGAGCTCGTTCGAGCAAACTCGATTGACGCCGTGGGGCGAAACCTTCATCTGCGAGTGCTCGACGGTCTCGCAGGCCCAGCTCTTGTAGTCACCCTTTTCTAGCCAAGCCTCGAGGTTGTCTGCCCCATTCGTGGGAGGAGTCTGCGCGTCGCCTTCGGGGTTCACGGTCTCGGCCTGGGCTTGCAGGTAGACGAAATCGGACGAGCCGGTCACCTTGTGCATGCTGTCGGAGCCCGCGCCAGTGTGACACCCGACGCAGATGCTGTTGGCGGCGCCCGCGCTGCCGAGCCCATCTGCCACGACGCCGTTGTCGTCGTGGGGAGCGGCGCTGTCGAGCGGCACGCGCTCATACCAGTACCAACCGTCGCCGTCCGCGCTCTTCGCTTGGACTTTGACGCCCACCGCGTAGCCGACCAGCTTGGCCGCGTCGTCATACAGCTCCTTGACGGACGCGGTATTCACTGGCCGTTCGTCACCGACCCCGCCGCTAAACCCGGCCGCGAGCTCGTTCGAGCACACGCGGTTGAAGCCATGAGGGGACACCTTCAACTGTGAATGCTGCGCCGTTTCGCAGGTCCAGCTCTTGTAGTCGCCCTGCTTCAGCCACGCTTCCACGTCCGCCCCGTTGGTGGTCGGCGGCGTCTGAGCGTCGCCCGGCGTGCCATGGGGATTCGGGGCGCCCAGCGCGGTTTCGTCCTTCGTCGTCATGCTCGCGTCATCGCCGCAACCCAGCGCGATCACGCCGAGAACACACGAAAGCCCTGCCGACCACGGTTTGTACTGCATCGCTTGCCTCACTTTTAAGGACGCCGTCGAGCGCCGCTCGCAGCGCTCGTAGCCCCCTACAGCGGTGCCCGCCCAACGGTTACACGGCGTGATGACGATTCCTGACTTCGCGCTGGAGGCGTTGAGCTCGGACGGCGGGACGGAGGCGATTTCGGCCGCAAATAGGGGGCAGCTCGGTCAGGGACGCCCGAGCTCACCCCGTCGCGTCGCTGACGAAGCGCGCTTTGAGCGAGCATTCGTCGAGCTCCGCCTGGCAGTCGGAGTCGACGACGATGCCGCTGCCGACGCCGAGCCGGCCGCGGCCAGCGCGATCGACGAACAGGCTGCGGATGGCCACGTTGAAGCAGGCGTCGTTGTCAGGCGTGACGTAGCCAATGCTGCCGCAGAAGATGCCGCGCGCCGTCGGCTCGAGCTCGTGGATCAGCTGCATGGTGCGCAGCTTGGGCGCGCCCGTGACCGAGCCGCTCGGAAACAGGCTGCGCATCAGCTCGGCCAAGCCGAGCGCCGGGTCGACGTCGGCCTCGATGGTGGACGTCATTTGCAGCACGCTGTCGAAGCGCTCGACGCCGAACAGCTCCGGCACGCGCACGCTGCCGGGCCTCGCGAGCCGGCCGATGTCGTTGCGAAGCAGGTCGACGATCATCACGTTTTCGGCGCGCGTTTTGGGATCTTGACGCATTTGCTCGGCAAGCCGCGCGTCTTCTGCCGCGTCTTTGCCCGAGGCCAAGGTGCCCTTCATGGGCTTGAGCGTCACCAGGCCTTGCTGCTTCCTGAAAAACAGCTCCGGCGACAGCGAGACCAGGGAGTACTCGCCGGTTTCTATGAGCGCCGAGTAGGGCGTGACCTGCGCCGCTCGCAAGCGCTGAAACAGCGCGGCCACCGAGCCCTGCACCTCGAAGCGCGCGCGCCGTGACTGGCAGACTTGGTAGCTGTCGCCAGCGCGCAGGTGCTCTTGAATGCGCTCGAAGTCGGCGCGGTACTGGGCGTCGTCGCGCTCGAAGCGCAGCGCGGACACCGTCGCGGGCTCCGCGCCGGCGCGCTCTGCGAGCCACGTGGACACGGCCCGCCCCGTGAGCTCCCGCCGCCGCTCGAACACCCCGAACCACAAGGCGTGCTCGTCGCACGCTGGCGCTGGCAGGCTGGCGAGCTTGGGCGAAAGGCCGTAGCCAGCTTCGTACGCCAGAAAGCCCGCCACGAAGCAGCCCCGGCGGACGGCAGCTTCCACCTCGGCGAGCGCGCCCGGCACTTCGCTCGGCAGCCGGCAGTTGATCAATTGCGCTGGCGCTTCGAACAGCAGCGCGCGCTCTTGGTCGGGGTCACGGTGACTCTCGACGAGCAGGACGAACGGAGCTTCAGCGGCTCGAGCCACAGCGGCCAGTTCCAGGCGTTTTCGCGATCACTTTGTAGTCGCCCACGTCGATGTCGAAGGGCACCGTCACGCGCCCTTCGAGCATGCCGTTGGCGTCGGTCGGAAAGGCACCCAGCCAGGTCTCGACGCCCGTGGCGTCGAGCAGCACCACGTCTACTCGCGAGAACATGCAGGGCTCTCCCGCGGCTTCGACCTTGGCGGACAGCTGAATCGAGGCGCCGCGCGGGGCGCCCGTAGCAGACAGCTTGACCTCGACGTTGGCGTGCGGACGGTCGTCACCGCCCGGGTCGAGACGCTGTGGGGGCGGCTGCGAACCGGCGCCGCTCGCGGACGGCACCGGCGTCGCCGCGCGAGCCGCCGAGGAAGCGGGCGGCGTGGCCGTCGGCACCGAGCGGCCCGTGCCCTCCAAGGTGTCGGACAACATGCTTTGCCCGGACTCGGAGCCTTCGGGCCAGTGAAACGCGTCCGCCGGCGGCCGGTACAGGTGGTCGGCCGTGCGCGTATCGAGATCCATCCGGCCTGCGGCGCCGCCCAAGTCGATCCGATGAAAGCGCACGCCGTCGTAAACCTCGACCCAGGCGTGCGCTTCGTTGCGCACCATGCGCGTGGGCAAACCGAGCCCCAACGCCGTGACCGCGAACGCGTAGGCGCGATGCCGGCACACGCCCTTGCGCGACAGCGCCAGCTCGCTGTAGAGCTGCACGCCGCGCGACGCCTTGGGCGCCGCTTCGGACGGCGAAAAGCTCCGGAAGTACGCCACCAACGCCGCCGCGACCTGCTTGGGTGATTGGCGCGTGGAAACGCCAATTTCGCGCGCCACGTCCAGCGCGGCGCTGCGCACGGCCGGCGGCAGCGGCGGCAACTTGGGCAACAGCTCGCCCCACGTGGCGTCGGCCAGCTCGGAGCCGAGCGACGAGCGCGAAGCCGACAGCTGCATGATCAGCCGCACCCGCCGCCGCGCGTCGGCCGTCATGAACCAATTGTCGGCGTGATCGCGCTGGAGCAAAAACGGCAGCTCGGGCTCGGTCCGCGCCACCAGCACGCGCGCGCCCGGCGCCACGCTGGGAATGCGCACCGGGAGGCCCGGCGCTACGTCGACGAACAGGTCGGCGTAAAACTGATCGTCGGCGGGCCCCGGCTTGCCGCCCACCTCGAGCTTGGACAGTGACTTGTCGAAGACGGTAAGCTCGAAGCTCTCGTCGACGGCGTCGTAGGCGTACAGGCGCTTGAACGGGACGATCGCCGGAATGAACGGCTCGTCGTACGAGACGCTGTCAGGCCGGCTGGTGTCGCGATCGACGCGAAAGCTGGCGTCGATACTGTCGGGCGTCGCGTTGCCGCCGTAGGCGTGCTCGCTCTTGGGCTTGCGCTCACCCGTTTGCGGCGCTGGCACCACGCCGCTCTGCGTCTCGAGCGCGGCCGGCATGGCACCGTCGGGCGTCGTGGCAGAAAGCTCCACGTCCTCGGCGGGGTTCGGCTCGATGTACTCGTGAAGCACCGGCGACGACTGCGCCCAGGCCACCGCCGCCACGCTGCAAAGCGCTACGGGTAGCCAGCGAAGGGGACGACGACGCATCGAATTACCGGGGCAGCGTAGCACGCGGCCGGCGCGCTACCGAGCGCGCCACTCGCCTTCGATCCAGGCGTAACGCACGCCGTCCCAGTGCCAGTAGCCGCACGCCCAAACCCAGCCGGGCTTGGGCGCTTGGCCCTTGGGCTCACAGGCTTCGTCGGTGGGTCGTTCGCGCGCCTCGGCCGACGAGATGCGCTGCTCTCGCTGTGTGGCGCAGCCGCTCACGAGCTCGCCGAGCGCGAACGCGGCAGCGCACGAAACGGGAAGGAGAAGCGGACGAGGCATCATCAAGAATCGCGCGCGGATTATGCCAGATTTTCGCGCGACGCTCGCCCCGATAAGAATTACGCTCGTTCCCTGCATGACCAAGCTCGAAGCACAGCTCGCCGCCCTGCCAGCCGATCTCAAAAGCACCCTCGCCGAGTGCGGCTTCAACGCTGCGCGGCTCATCGAGCTCGCTCGGCCGCTGCAGCAGGGCGTCACCGCCGACAACCTGGTCAAGGGGACGCTCGCGCCTCCTGGTCCGGGTGACGTCGTGCAGCTGCCAGCGCCGGGCAGCGCCGAGCACGCGCGCCTGACGGCGCTGGGCGAATCCGCGCTGCGTCGGGGTGAGTACGCGCTGGTGGTGCTGGCTGGCGGCATGGCAACGCGCATGGGCGGCGTCGTCAAAGCGCTGGTCGACGCGATCCCGGGCAAGAGCTTCCTCGACCTGCGGCTGCGCGAGGTCGAGGTGCTGCGCCAACGCTACGGCGCCGTTACCCCGCTATGGTTGATGACCAGCCAATCGACGGATGAAAAAATTCGCGCGGCTCTCGGCAGCCAGCTGAAGGGCGACGACGTCGCGACCTTTCGCCAAGAGCTGTCGCTGCGACTAACGCCGAGCGGTGACGTCTTCTTGGGCGCGGATGGCCGGCCCAGCGAGCACGCGCCCGGCCACGGTGACCTGCCGGACGCGCTGAAGCGCAGCGGGCTCTTGGAGCGCTTCGTGGCGCGCGGCGGCAAGACGCTGATGATGAGCAACGTCGACAACCTGGGCGGCACCATCGACCCACTGATCTTGGGGTTTCACCTGGCGCACGGCCTGCCCGTCACCTCCGAGGTGGTCGACAAGCTCGGCTCCGATCGCGGAGGCATTCCGGTGCGCGTCGACGACAAGCCGTGCGTGCTCGAAGAGTTCCGGATTCCGCCCAGCTTCGACCCGGCGACGGTGCGCGTGTTCAATACCAACGTCTTTCACTTCGACGCCAAGGCGCTGCTCGAGCTCGACATGCCGTGGACCTTCTTCACGGTCACCAAGAAGGTCGAAGGCAAAAGCGTGATCCAGTTCGAGCGGCTGGTGAACGAGCTCACCTCGGCGCTGCCGACCAAGTACCTGCACCTGCCCCGCACCGGCGACCACTCACGCTTCCTGCCCGTCAAAGACAACGACGAGCTGGCCGCGCGCGTCCCAGAAATTCAGGCCGTCGCCCGCGCCCACGGCTGGCTCTGACCTCGGCTGTCCGCACACCACGCCAAGCTGTGTTAGTGATGCGGAGCCGCTATGAACCGAACCAGAGTCTCCGCCCTCGGGCTAGCGTTCGCGCTCAGCTCGCTCGTCTCAGCTTCTGCCCGCGCGCAGTTTCCCGCGAACCAGCCGACGCGGCAGCCGGCGTTCGGTAAGAGCCCGGTCAGCAACGACGACTCCAGCGCGCTGGTGCAGAACCCAGCCAACCTAGCCTTCCTGCCCGCGAGCGAGCTGCGCTGGTCGAGCGTGTACCTGAACGAAGGCGCCCGCGTCCCCTGGCAGGGCCACGCGCTCGGCTTCGCTTTCCCGATCCCGTTCTTGAACGCCTCTACGGGTCTGCGGGTCGATCTGATGAGCCCGCCCAGCGGCGGCGTGGGCCCGCTCTTCAAGAGCGACGGGTTGTATCAGTGGGTCACGTGGGGCTTGGCGCTCAAAGCCAGTGACAGCTTTTCGTTCGGCATGTCGCTGCAGCGCTCGTACTCGGACATGGCCGAGGCCCACGGGTTGTTCGGCTGGTCCTTGGCGCTCACCAGCCGCCCTTCCGACTACTTCGGCCTGTCGTTCGTAGCCCACGACATCAACGCGCCCAAGAACTCGTCGGGCGGCGTGATCGATCGCAGCTTCGACGTTGCGCTGGCAATGCGGCCGCTGCGCAGCAAAGCGCTCGAGATTGGCCTGTCCGGCAAGATCGTCGACGCCCCGAAGGCGTACTGGTCGCCCGGCGCCACGCTGGGCCTCGACATTCCTGAGCTCGGTCGGCTGCGCGGCGGCGTCTCGTTCTTGGATCCGGACGACGGCATCGCGCAGAGCGAGTGGCTCGCCAGCGCCAGCATGTCTTTCTACTTGAACGGCACGGCCGGCTCGATGGACCTGACCGGCGGTAGCTTGTTCGGCGGCGCGCTGGGCCAACAAGTCAGCGGCAAGGCGCACGAGAACCTCGGCACCGAGGTCGCGTTCAAGGGCTACCGCGAGCCTTCCGGCACGCAGGCGCCCACCTACGCGCTGCGCATTCGCCTGGAGAGCACGCCAAACACGCGCGAGCACGTCGCGCTGCTCCGGCACCTCTGGCAAATCGCCGAAGAAGAGTCCTCGGTCGGCGCGGTCGTGATCGAGCTGCGCACGGCTCCGGCTGATTCGATGGCGCACGTGCAAGAGCTGCGCGACGCCATCTACCTGCTGCGCCAAGCCGGCAAGAAGGTGCTCTGTCACCTCGAGGACGCCGACGGCGCGTCGCTCTACCTGTGCTCCGCGGCCGATCGCATCTTGGTCAACCCGGCCGGCGGCATCCGCTTCGCCGGCCTGCGCGCGCGCTACTTCTACTATGCAGGCCTGCTCGACAAGCTGGGCATCAAGGCAGACTTCGTGCGCATCGGCGCGCACAAGAGCGCGCCCGAGGCCTTCACCCGCAGCGGCTCGTCGGAGGTCGCGCGGGACGACAAGATCGACCTCTTGCAACAGCACGAAAAGCACCTGACTCTGGGCATCGCCCACGGACGCAAGCTGTCGCCCGAGGCCGTGCGCGAGCGCATCGCCAAGGGCCCGTTCGTGGCCATCGAGGCCAAGACGGCCGGCTTCGTCGACGGCTACGCCTTCGACGACGAGCTGGAGGCGCAAGCGTCGCAGCTGTTGGGCCAACCAGCGCGGCTGATCGACGACAAGCGCGGCGTCTTCGCCGATCGCTTCAACGGCGCCAACCCGGGCATCGCGCTCGTGTACGTCGACGGCGACATGGTCGACGGCCGCAGCCAAACCATCCCGCTCTTGGGCATGAAGCTGGCCGGTTCGTACACCATCGCCGAGTCCATCAAAAAGGCTCGCGAAAATCCGCTGGTCGGCGCCGTGGTGCTGCGCGTCGAAACCGGCGGCGGCTCGGCCATGGCGGCCGACGTCATTTGGCGCGAAATCGAGCGCACCACCAAGATCAAGCCGGTCATCGTCAGCATGGGCACGGCGGCGGCCAGCGGCGGCTACTACATCGCGTCGCCGGGTACGCGCGTGTTCGCCAACCCGCTCACCATCACGGGTAGCATCGGTATCTTCTACGGCAAAGCCGACGTGTCGGAGCTGCTCCGCAAGCTGGGCGTCAACGTCGAGGTTTACAAGACCGCGCCGCGCGCCGATGCCGAGTCGATCTTCCGCCCCTTCACCGCAGAAGAGAAGACCGAGCTGAAGCGCAAGGTCTGGCAGTTCTACGACGTGTTCTTGCAGCGCATCTCCGCCGGCCGTCATTTGACGAAAGAGCAGATCGACGCCGTCGGCCAAGGTCGGGTGTGGACCGGCGAACAAGCGCTCGCGCACAAGCTGGTCGACGAGCTGGGTGGCCTGCGCCAGGCGTTGGCGTCGGCTCGCGCGCTCGCCGGCTTGTCGGATCACGCGCCGATCGAAGAGTTTCCACCGTCGCAAACCACGCTGATCGGGCGCATCTTGGGCATCGAGGGTGTCAGCGAAACCATGCCTTCACACCTCCAGGTCTTGCCGCCGGGCATGATGGACATGGTGCGCGCGCTGGGCCCGTTCGTGGTGCACCCCGCCGACAAGCCGCTAGCTCGCATGGAGCTGACCAGCGTTGAGTGACGCTCCGACGCTCGAAGCCAAGGCCGCGCGGATCGATCTGCTCGGCCAGCCCCTGGTGGCGCGGCTCGAGCTGACGAGCAGCGCCGAGCGTCTGGCGCTGCTCGGCGATTGGTCAGCGCTGTTTCGCCTGCTGTCGGGTGAGGCCCAGCTAGCGGGGGGCTCCTTGCGCGTCGCGGGCGCGGACGTGCCGCTCGGCGTCGTCCAAGGCACCGTCGGCTTGATGCGCCTGGAGTCCCTGCTACCGGGTACGTGGACTTCCGAGCAGTTCTTGGCGAGCAGCGCCGAGCTTGCCGGCACCCCGGCCAAGGCGGCGCCAAAGCTGGCGTTCGAGACGCTGGAGCAACTCGGGCTGATCGAGCTTGCCTCGCGACGCTTGGCGCATCTGCCCGCCGCAGAGCGCCGCGCGGTGTTGATCGCGCACGCCGTGCTGACGAATCCGCGCGTGCTGTGCCTCGAAGATCCGCTGGTCGGTCTCGACACGCACGCGGAGAACTGCGTGCTGGCCGTCATCGGACACGCCTCGGCGGACCGGCGCCTGCTCGTCGCCATCAGCGATCCGGAGCTGAGCCCCGGGGCAAGACAGCTGGTGCGTAGCTGCACCGAGCGCCTGCGGTTGGCGGCTGGGGTGGTCTTCCCGGAGCTGGACGACAAGCCCGCCACCTCGCGCGTGACCGCGACGGTGTCGCGCAATCACCAAGCCTTTGCAGCGGCGCTCAGCGCTCGGGGTCTCACGCATCACGCCACGCACGAGGCTGGCATGCTGAACGCGCTCACGTCCAACGCCGCCGGCCCCTGCTGGCGCTACTTGGTCGAGCTACCGGAAGGCAGCAGCGCGCCCATTCTGGACGCCGCGCTCGAGACCGACGCGGGGCTGGTCGAGCTCATGCCAGTCCCGCTCTGACGCGCGCGCTCAGGGTTTGTATTCGAGGCAGTAGAAGCCGCCATAGCCACCGGCGGAGCCCACGCAAGCGCTGCTGACACCACCGCCCTCGGTGATCTTGACGCACGGAGCGCAGCCGCCGTCGCGCGCCGCAGACATCCAGCTCAAGCCGCTGCCGTTGCGCGGCCAAGAGTGCCCGCACCACGGCTTGCCGGCCGCCTCTTTGCTCGTCCAGTCGTTGCAGGTGTAGGCCGGATCAGGCGTGTTGTTGGGCGGCGTGACGTTGGTGCAGTCCGCGGTGATCTCGTTCTGGCCCGCGGCCATGCCGCCACCCGTGTACAGCTCGCCAATGCAGTTGGTACCGGTGAGCACCTGATGGTTGTCGGGGCATTGGCTGCCGGTGCAGCCCGGCGCGTCGGCGGAGTGGTTGGGAATGCCGAACTCGTTAGGCAAGTCATCGCGAATGGCAGGATCGGCACCGACGGGACGATTGCCCTTCGTGAGGTTCTCGAGCGTCATGGCGACGAGTCGCCCAGCGGCGTCGTACCAAGGCCCATTGCCCACGCGCGAGCGAGCGTGCACCGGGCCGCCGTTGGGGCCTCCCGTGGTGGTGCTCAAGAACGCGCGCCAGTCTTTGGCGCCGGCGCCAGGCATGCCCAGCTCGGCGATGGCCTTGCAGATCTTGTCGGCACCGCGTAGTCCCGCGCCTTCGCCGGATTCGCCGAAGCGCAGATCGCCGCCAAAGCCTTCGTCACTCTTCGACACTTTGCGGATCGAGGCGAGGCTGGTCAGGAAGAAGCTGAACTTCTCGAGCGCAGGATTGGCGGCGCCTGCGGCACCCGTCGTGCCGGCGCTGTTGGCCGCGCCGGCGTTCGACGCGCCAGCAGAAGGCGCGCCGCCAGAGCCTGCCGTCGACGCGCTGCCGCCCACGACCGTGCCAGCCCCGCTCGTGCCGGTGGTGCCGCTGGTGTTCGCGTTGGTGCCTGCAGTCGGCGTCGAGGTCGCGCCGCTCATCGGCATGCTGTTCGCGCCGGCGGTGCCGTCGCTGTTCGTCTCCGGTGAGCTGCAAGCGAAAACGATGGCGAGCACGAGCAACGCCGCACAAGAATTTCTAGCGACCATTCGATGACAGATGTTACATCAGTGCGTCACTGCAGTACGCGCTCATTGACGTTACGTCGCACGCAACTGCAAGTCTGGAATCTTCCGCTCCCGGTTTCGGAAATCTGGCGCATCGAAAATCGACATGACCGACGCGTCTTTGTTGACCGGATTCTCTACCCCAAACGCTCTGCTCCACGCTCAGTCCGAGGACTTCACCGCACCATGAAATCTCTCCTGCCGCTGCCTCACCTCGTGTTCGGACTCGCCGCTTTCAGCCTGACTGGGCTCGGAATGGGCTGCTCTTCGGATAGCCCAGACGCGACCAACGGCAGCGCGGGGACGAGCTCAGGTGGGTCACAAAGCGCCACTGCCGGCAGCACGAGCGCCGGCAGCGGCACGGCAGGCAGCGCGTCAGGCGCGACGGACCTGCGCGGCTCTGTCGTCGTCACGCTCAACGACGCCGTCGGCGACGGTGCTGACTACAGCTCGCTCATCGGCCGTTTTTTCAGCGGGCCGACGCCGGATCCGTTCCCGCTCAAGCACGACACGACCGACGGAGATTGCGAGCTCAAGGTCCCGCTGTTGCCCTTCTGCAACGAGCCCTGCAGCCCCGACGTCTGCACCGGTGACGACCAATGCACGCCCTACCCAGCCCCGGTCGCTGTCGGAGACATTGCCGTGAACGGCTTGGGAGACGCGCTGTCTCTGGCGCCGGCAACCACCATGATCGTCTATCAGTCGCCGTCGCTCGCTTACCCGCCTTGCGAAGCCGGCGCGAAGGTCACGGCCTCGGCCGACGGCTTCGCGCTCGAAGCCGAGTGCATTGCTCCGCTCGAGGTGACCGGCCCCGAGCCGTTGCCCGTCAAGACGGGAGAGGTCGTGCACGTCACGTGGAAGCCCGCCGCGTCCGGCGCCAAGTCGCGCATTCGCATCGGCCTCGACATCTCGCACCACGGCGGCAAGAAGGGGCAAATCGACTGCGAAGTGCCCGACACCGGCTCCTTCGATATCCCCGCGCCGCTGGTGACCAAGTTGATCGGCTTGGGTCTCGCCGGCTTCCCGACGATCAACGTGAACCGCGTCTCGCTCGGAGTCGACGCCAAGAACGCCGAGGTCTCGCTGCTGCTCTCGTCGTCCGTCACGCGCCCCGTCGATACCGGCGTCAAATCGTGCCTCGACGACGCCGAGTGCGACGACGGGCAGACTTGTTCCCAGGCCGGTATCTGCGAGTAGCTGCGCGTAGCTGCGCACGGCGCTACGGCTTGCTCAGCGTTACCGAGAACGTCACGGTTGCCGGTTTGCCTCCGCTCGGTGCGGCAAACTGCGCTGCCTTGACGCGTGCTTCGACGCACGCAAACACCGCCGCGTTACGCTGCGGCGACGCCACTTTGGCGGCCGAAACTGCGCCCTGGGCGTCAACCGCTACCTTGATGTCGAGCTTGCCCGCGTAGCCCGGAGCGCCTACGAGCGCGCGCTGGTAACAGTTGCGAAAACCAGCGCGCATGCCTGCAACGACGCGGTGCAAATTCGAGATCTCACCACCCGTGGCGGTGGCTGCGCCGACCTGGGCGTTGCCGCGCAATAGCGGCGCGCTGGATTCCACGACGTGACCGAGCAGGGACTGGCGCAGCGAGTAGTCGATTCCGAAGCCAGGCTCGGTCGCCACGACCTCGATCCGAGCGGCTTGACCGCTCTCCAAGAAGCCGAGCAGCGCTCGCTCGCGCTCTTCGTTCGTTCCAGTGGGCGCAGAGCCGAGGCGTAACGGCGCGGCAGAAAGCGGCACAGCAGGGCCACCTGACGGCATCGCCTGCGCCGCCGAAGAGCTCGAGCTGGGCGAGGCCTGCCTGCTGGATGCAGCGCCGGGGGTTCGACACGCGCTGGCCACCGTGAGACCGAGCACCGCGAGCCAGACGTTGCGCGTCGTCATGGCGTGCCTTTTGGGAGCAGCTCCGGATCGAGCAGCGGCAGCAAGGCGCGTAAGGCTTCACGTCGCTCGGGCGGCAAGACGCCGGCAGCCTCAGGCACGAACAAGATATCGCCAAACCCAGCCCGCGAACGCTTCTGATCGACGAAGCGCTGCACGAACAAGCTGCCGTCCGGCAGCAGCGACGTCATCTCACCCAGCGCGCCGGCCAGGTTCTCTTTGTAGCCGCCATAGCTGGCGCCCGATTCGAGAGGCCGCAGCCAATCGACCCCGCCCGTCGCGCGCTTGCGAGCCGCGATGGGCAGCGAGCGCTGCCGCGTCACCAGCCAAACTTCCAGCCCCCGCTGTTCGGGCGTCTTGGCGCCGGCTGCTGCATCCGGTTCTAAATAAGGATAGAACGGGAGCGGAGTCGGAAACGAGATGCGGATCGTCTCGGCGGACGGCGGCGCCTCGGCGTCCGCCTTCGGCACCGCGCCGGGCGGCTCGTAGCGCAAGGCAACGAAGTAGAAGCCGAGCGTCACATAATGAGCGAGCCAGCGATCGGCCTCGGGCGTGCTGGCAAAGCCTTGCTGCTTGAGCCAATTCGCGAAAGCACCGGGGTCGCGCGCGGCCAGCACGAAGGTCTTGAAGCTACCCACGCGCTTGGTCTCCAGCACCTCGACGGCGACGGCGTCGGCGCCGCCACCCTTACCGCTAAACCCCGTACCGCCGGCAGCCATCAACCCGGAGCGCATCGGCGGAAAGAGCGGAAACCGCTCAGTGAGATCCTTGAATGGATTCTTCTGCACCGGAAACACCTCCGGCCGTCCCGGCGTCGGCACGACGAAGCCGAACGCGGTGTTGCCTTTGTCGAACACCACCTCGCGCACGAAGTGCTCGAGCGATTTCTGGTCGTCGTAAACGATCAGCGTTTGCTCATAGGAGAGCGACGGACGCTCTTCGAGCTTGCCGGCAAAGAAGCCGCCACACGCCTCCGCCGGCTTGGGCTGCGCCTCCAGTGTCAAAGCCGCCAGTGCCAGTCCGAGGGTCCGCAGATGGTGTCGAAATCGCTTCATGGCTCAGCTCCAACGCAGTCCGCGACCAGCTCGGCCTTGCCCGAGCTCGTGGAGTACACCGAAACCTGGTGCCGGCACGTGCGCCCCTCCGCGCACTGAAAGCCTTCTGGCAACAGCGCGCAGCGCCGATCGCCAACACCTCTGGGTCCGTAGGCAGCGCGCACAAACGGACGCCCAACCACGCGCGTAGTGGCATCGCAGCCGCCTGGCCTGCCGTGCGCGCACAGCTCCGCGTAGCCCAGCGCAGCTTTCACTGTGTCCTTGATAACCCCGTCGCCGCGCTCTCGGTAGCCGGCCAGCTTCTCGCACCACACGTCACCGTCGTACCCAAGCGGGCCGAGCGGTGGCTCGCGGCAGGCAACGTCCAAAGCCTTAGCCGCCAACTCGGGGTTCTTCGCGACGCCGTTACCAGTGCGGTAAAGCTCACCCACTTCGCCGCAGCTCCGGCGATCGCCTTTGTCACACGCCGCGTGCAGCAGCGCGAAGCGGCACTCAGCGGTGAGCGGCGGTCGCGCCCGCTCGATGACTTGGTCGCAAGCTTGCTGGGCGGCCACGCAAGTCAGCTCCGCGTCGAGCTTCGCGTCTTCTTCGCACGTACCGAGCTGACAGGCGCGCCGCAGAAGAGCCGGCTCTTCTCGTCCCAACTCTACACAAGCCGCCACGAAGCCATAGCCGCACACACGCTGCAGCAGCTCGCGCGCCTTGGGATTGCCGGAGCCCCAAAACCTGGCCAGCGCCAAACAACCGCGCTGATCGCCAGCATCGCACGCCGCCACCAGATACGGCTCGCCCCTCGAGCGCAGCCCCTGAACGGCAAACCCCTGGCCCAGCTCGATGCACGCGGCGCGCTCGCCAGCCGCGCACGCGAGATCCTGCACCTTGAACACGACGGGCTCGGTACCGGGCGGCGCCTCGTAGCCCTCGGCGAGCGCCGTAAAGCGCTCCTCGAGCCCCAGCTCGACCCACTGGCCCGAATACTTGAAGCTCGCAAGCTCCGTACATGCCTCGAGCTGTTTGGCCTGACACTGGCTCAACAGCGCGTCGAGGTGCGGCCCCGCCAACTGCTGGGCGCGCTGCCGCGACTCAGCGCTGCCATCGCGCAGCAGTAGCCGCGCCAATGCTCCGCAAAGCAACGGCTTGCGCCCCTGCTCACAAGCCTTCTCGAGCGCCGCGCGCGTCGCGGGTCGCGACACGGCGTCGTTCATCCAGCTCAATTGGCGACAGCTGGCGAGCACGCCAGCCTCGCAAGCTTGGGTGAGCGGGCCTAGGTAACGCTCGGGGTCGAAAGGTGCCTCTCCGAGCACCGAAGCTTCACGGTTCCTCGCGAGCTCCAGCCCTGCTCGGCCCGCTTCCGCGCAAGCCCGGAAATCCCCCGCCTTGCACGACGGTTCGAGGCGTGTCCAAACGCTGGCCGGTCGCGGCGGTACGAGCGCGCCGTCCAGCTCGAACGTGCTCAGCCGCACACACGCGCCAGCGTCGCCTTTCTCACACGCAGCGCGCACGGGCGTCACCTCGCGCTGCGCGGCGGGCGAAAGCTCGATCTCGGGCGCGACCGCCGGCAGCCAAGGACACGCTTCGCGTATCGCTCCCGGTCCACTCTCCGCCACTGCCGCCGAGGGTGTCGTTGACTCGCCAGGCTGCGCCGTCGCGCGACCACGGTCGCACCCCCAGCACAACAGCAGCGCGCCTAGCGCGAAGAGCACCCGAGACACGACTCATTCGGATAGCACGCTGGCTAGTGGGCGCCTACGCGAGCCTGCTACGCTTGCTCCTTCCGATGGGAAAACGCCTGTGGCTACTCGCGCTCGCGCTTGGATTTGCCGTCGGCACCTATTTGGTGGTGGTAAATCGTCACGCGGCCCAGCTGCGCGAGGACGCGCGCGTGGCGGCGCAGTGGAAACCAAGCCAAGACCGACGAAACGCACCCAGTCCCGCGGAGCTGGCCAAGCTCTCGGCGCGCGCCCAGCAGGTGATCCACGCGCAGTGTTACAACGAGGGCGGCAACCCGTTCGCGAATCGCAACTGCTACGCCGAAGCCGCCAGCTTCATGCTGTACGAAGCGCGCGAACAAGACGCGAAGCGCGACATGGCGTACCTGGGTCTGGGGGTCGTGGCCGGCCTCACGGCGCTCACGCTCGTGGCGACTCGCAAGAAGCCCGCCTTCGAGCCGTGAGTCTTTGCGGAGCGATCTGCTTGGCGCTGGGCCTTGCTAGTTCTGCGCGCCTTCGTCTTCGGAGTGCTTAGCGGGCGCGACGGGGGGCGGAGCTGGCTTGGTGCCCGCGCCGGTCGGCGTGGGCTTCGGAGTCGCGCTCACGCCTTGGGCCGCGTACGTCTCCATGCCGCGTCGCACCGCCAAGATGGCGAGCCGGCGGTTTTCGGGGGCGAACGGCTCCTTCGTGTTGTAAAGCGCCGACGAGCCGTGAGCGAACACGCCGCCCACTTGGCCCTTCTTCAAGCCGCTCTTTTCGAGCACCAGCCGCGCCGAGTCGGCGCGCTCGAACGACAAGGCCCAGTTGGAGCGATTCGACCCGGTGGGAAACGGCTTGGCGTCGGTGTGGCCGTGAATCTGAATCTTGTTGTCCAAGCGACCCAAGATCGGCGCAATCGTCGCCAAAAGCTCGGTCAGGCGAGGCTTCAAGTCGGCAGACGAACGGTCGAACAAGAGGTCGTCGCCGCTGCCATCCAAAATCTGAATGAGCAGCCCTTCTTCGGTCACGCTGACCTTCAGCTGCTTGGCAAGCGCCTGCAGCCGCGCGTCCTCGGCCATCTGCCGCTGCATGGCCGCGCGCACCGCCGCAGCCACGCGCTCGAAGTGCGCCTGCTCGGGCTGAATCGACGACTGACCGACGACGTCGAAGTAGGCTTTGTTCTGGATGCCGCTGCCGCCGTTGAGCACGGAGGGCGCGCCCGAGAACACGCCAGTGCGGAAGTACTCGGACAGCTGCTGGCGCGTCGACTGATCGGTCTGAGCGAGCAGCCACATCACCATGAAGAACGCCATCATGGCGGTCACGAAGTCGGCGTAGGCCACCTTCCAGGCGCCGCCGTGGTGAGCCGCGTGCCCCTTGCCCTTCTTCTTGATGATGATGACGCGACCGCCACCACCACTAGGAGCCGGGGCGCCCGCCATTACTTGCCCTTCAACTCCGCGAAGGCCTTCTCGAGCTCCGGCGTCGTCGGGCGCTCATCCGAGAAGATGGTGCGACGCGCAAACTCGATGGCAATCTGGGGGTTTACGCCGCGGGCAGCCGCGACGATGGCTTCTTTGATGCAAAGCATGAAGCGGCTCTCGGCGCCGCCCTGAATTTCGATGCTGGTCGCCAGCGGGCCGACCAAGCCGTAACACAGCAAAATGCCGAGGAAGGTGCCGACTAGCGAGGCGGCGACGTGGTGACCAATGACCTCGGGACCACCGTCCAAGTGACCCATGGTCACGACGATACCGAGCACGGCGGCCACGATGCCTAGACCTGGCAGCGCGTCGCCGGCGGTGCGGATCAAGCCGACCGGTTGATTGTCCTCGTCGTGGTGCGTCTCGAGCTCGGCGTCGAAGAGCAGCGAAAGTTCTTCTGCCGAGCAGCCGTCGACCAGCTGCTTCAAGCCGTCCACCAAGAAGTCGGCGGCGTGGTGGCGATGCATCACGGTGGGGTACGCGCTGAACAATGAGCTGGTAGCGCGATCGCTCACGTGCGGCTCGAGCGCCAGCACGCCTTCGCGACGGATGAGCGCCAAGATTTGATAGAGGAGCTTCAGCAGCTCCATGTAGTCGGCCTTCGCTGGCGCGGAGCTCTTGAAGCCCTTCTTCAACGCACCCGTCACGCGGCTCAGCACCTTGCCCGGCGCCGAGATCAGGATGGTGCCGACGGTCGCGCCGCCGATGACCACGAGCTCAGCCGGCTGCACCAAGACGCCAAAGGCACCACCAGCCATGGCGAAACCGCCCAGCACGGAGCCGAACACGACCAAGAGTCCGATGATGGTGGACACTGCCGAGACAACACGGCCGTCTCACGAGTTTCTGAAGGCTCGATCTGAGAATGCGCTTAGAAACTCAGTTATTTCAATATGTTGCGCTTGGGGGTGAGGGGCGAGGGGTTAGGGGTTAGTCGGCGGAGGGGTTGAGGGAGAGCAAAGGGGGGCGCTGCCCGCGAGCGGCCGACGGATAGGAGCGAGGGGCGCTGCCCGCGAGCGGCCGACGGCGTCTGTCGGCTGATCCCTCCGCTGACTAACCCCCGGGCTTCCCCTCCGCTGACTAACCCCTAACCCCTAACTCCTAACCCCTCAAGCCGCGGATCGCCCCCCACTGCTCGATCCCTAGGCAGCTTTGAGGTCACTCGTGCAGAACTTGCAACGCGTTGCTTTGACTGGAACGGCCTCGCAACAGGCGGGGCACTCTTTGGTGACGGGGGGAGCTGTCTCTAACGGCTTGGCCAGCTTCTTTTCGGCGGCCTGGATGATGCGGCTGACGATGATGAACAGCACCAGCGCCACCACGAAGAAGTCGAGCACCGAGCCGACGAAGTCGCCGTACTTGAGCACGACGTTGTCTTCGGGCTTGGCGCCGTGGCGCAGAATGATGCCGTTGGTGCGCCAATCTCCGCCGGGCATGATCAGCGCCACGAACGGCATCACCAGATCGGCGACCAGGGCCGAGACTATTTTGCCGAAGGCGCCGCCAATCACGACGCCCACTGCGAGATCCACGACGTTGCCCTTGAACGCGAACTTCTTGAAATCTTCGATGAACGCCATGCTGCCTCGTTGAGATGCTTTCGATGACCTAGCCGAGCTTTGGTTTCGGGACGGCGACGGCCGCGCGGCCGCGACGGCCTCGTTACTTGGTGACGCTGCTATACGCGTAGACCAGGCTGAGCGTGCTGGTCGTGTCCAGCTTGACCTTCTCGGGCAACGGCTGGTTGTCGTAACGCGCGTTGAAGCCGACGCCCAGGGCCAAGTCGCCCCAGACCTTGGCAGTGAACAGCACGTCGTAGTTGAAGCGGTAGCGCTTGCTGTCGACGAAGCTTTGCAAATACTCGATGCCGTTCGACAGCGCCGTCGCGTCGTTGAAGCTATGGCGAAAGCCTAGAAAAAGACGCGCCGAGTGGTCGGTCTCGTGCTTGTCCAGCCGGTTGATGACGACTCCCATGTCGTCGAGCACATCGCGCGCTTCGCTGGTGCGCGTGTCGTACTGAAAGTCGTAGCCGGCTTCAGCCCACAGCGCGGTGGCCGGGCGGTTTACGAACAGGTACTTGAAGCCAGGATCCAAATTGAGCCGAAACGCCAAGCCTTGGAAGCGATCGTGCCGGCCCGTAGCCAGCAGGAACAAGCTGGCGTCGTCGATCAGGTAGCGGTCGTAGCGGACGCGCCCCTGAGCGTTTTCGGTTGTGGTCGCCATGTCGCCGTCGGGCGGCGCGCTCCTGCCGTAGTTGCCCACGAGGGACGCGCCCATGCCGTTGGCGCCAAGCCGCCAATCAAAGGTGCCGCTGCCCGTGAAAGCAACGAGCTTCGAGTTACCGCTCGAGCTCAGTCCACCCGCCGACACGGAGGCGTTGATGCCCTCGGGCGCTTTCTCGATCTTGGGAGCGTCAGCCACCTTGGCGGGGCCGGCTGCGGCCTTCGCGGCCTCTGGTGGCGGCTTGCCTAGGTCCTGGGCGCTTGCCCACGACGAAATACCAATCAGACCCGAGCACAACCCCAAAGCCAAGTGACACTGATGAGCTCGCCACATCATGCAATTCTCCCGCTTGGCGCCGCGGCAACGCCAATTCAAGTAGACGCGCGGACCCTAATCGCTGGGCTCGAGAGATACAACGGGCCGCGCCACGGGGCTGGTTCGTTGTCTAAGTTCGGCCCCATGGCCACGCTTCAACTGACGCTGCGCCCTGCCACCACGCGCAAAACTGCAAGGGCACTGCAGCGTACCCAACGCTCGTTCGAGCGCTCTAGGAGCTCGGCCTGCGGCTGTGTCGGCGTTGTCCGGCTTGCTCTTCGAGACGCGTGAAGAACGCTTGCACCACCGCCAGCTCGGGTGAAGACCACGGCGCTTCTGCGCCGCGCAGCACGCTTGCTAGCTCGTAGCAATGATCGATGGAGACTTGAAAGTAGTCGTGGTGGCGCAGCGTGCGCCTCACCAGCAGCGCTTCGACGTCGGGCAAGATGCCTTTGAGCACGGCAAAGCGCCGTTCCAGCGCGCTCCAAGCTTTGAGCGGCACGAAGGATTCGATCAGCCCCGAGCGCCCGGGAAACGTAGCCACGACCTCGCCGGTACGGCTGCGCGTCGTGAAGAAGGCTAGCCCGACCGGCACACTGAGCTCTACCCAAAGGGCGTCGTCGACGTCGAGCTCGAGCAAGCGCGCGGCGCGGCGCTGGACCCGCAAGTAGCGCGCGCCTTGACGATGCTGCTCTTCGGCGAGCAGCCGAGCGCACGCACCACAGGCGCAAAACACTCGCCGCGCGTCCGGTTCGAGCAAATGCTCGTGCTCCACCGAGATGGCCTCGGCGCAGAGCTCGCACTCCTCCACCGAGGCACCAGTCACGAAAGCACGAAGCTTCGCCAGCACGGCATTCGTCATGCAAATTCCCTCTTCGCCCAGGGCGCACGCGCAAACGCACGCCCCAGCCGAACAGCACCAAGATACTCCGGCTCTCGCCAGGAGAGGAATGAGTTTTGGGGTGGGGGCTCCGTGCTACAATCGGCCACGGGTGATGAGGAACGTACGGGAATTTGGCTTGGCGGCGTTTTGCCTCGGTCTTGGTTTCAGCGTTGGCTGCGGACGCACTGGGCTTTTGTCTGAGCAGAACGAAGCCGCGGTGACGGCGGGCTCTGCGTCCCAGTCTCGTGGCGGGACACCGTCAGGCGGAGGGCCAACCCTATCCACAGGAGGCAAGAGCAGCTTTGGCGGCACGTTCGTGCCAGGCGGCATGGCCAGCGCTGGCTTTCCGACGGCTGGGGTCGCCACCATGGGCGGCGCTCCGAACCCCGACTGCAGCCTGTCGGTTGGTGACTGCCGCCTCCCGAGCGAAGTGCGATGCGCCGACACGCACAGCGTGTGCGCTGGCGAGCTCGCGCAACAGGCGGAGTTCGACGCCAGCTTCGTCGTCGTCAACGACCTAGCTGTCTCGACCAGTGGACGCTTGGCGCTGGCTGGACGCTTCCGCGGCAGCTTGGATTTCGGCGGAGACAGCCAGCCGCTCGTGTCCGCCGAGACGGGCACGACGGGCACCGATGCCTTCGTCGTGTCCATCGACGCGAGCGGCGCCGCGCAATGGTCCTATGCCTATTCGCGCAACGCCTCGGACGACATCACGGGCGTAGGCTTTGCGCCCAACGGTGACCTGGTACTGCAAGGGCAAGACGCTACCGGAGTGTTCGTGGAGCGCCTCGACGCGAAGGGCAACGTGCTGTGGAGCAATTGGAGCGCGAGCACGCTGATCGAAACTGGACGCGTCGGCGTCGACAACGACGGGCGCATCTTGCTCGGCGGCAACTACTCGGGCTCGCTGAACCTTGCGGGCGCGCAGTCGACGCGAGAAACCCGCTCCGGCTACTTGATCAAGCTCGAGCGCGACGGAGACCTGATCTGGGCGGCAGACACGATCCCAGCCGAGTGGACCAGCGCGAGCGCCGCGGACCTGGCGGTGGACGACGAGGACAACATCGTAGTCGTCGGTGCCGGCGTTCGCAACGACTCGACCCCGGGCGCCTTCATGCAAAAGATCACTTCCAACGCCGATGCTTTCGTCGCCACGCTGCTGCCGGCCGAGCTCTCGCTGCGTAGCGTGGCAGTCGATCGCAACATGCGCGTCGTGGCCGCCGGCACCTTCCAAGGCAAGCTCAGCTACGGCGGACAAATCCACGAGCTTTCGGCCGGCAGCGCCGCGGACGTTTGGGTCGCGCAGTACACACGTCAAGGCGACCTGGTTTGGCAAAAGACCTTCGCCAGCGGCACCAATGGCGCCTCGGTCGACAGCGTTGCCGTCGATCCCTTCGGCAATGTGGTCGTGGTCGGCAACGGACTGCAGCTCGATACCAGCCTGCCGAAGCCCCGACGCGAGCAGCTCTATGCGCTCAGGCTTCGTCCCGACGGCAGCTACGTTTGGTCGCAGTCCTTCGACCCGTTCAGCCAGCACAGCGCGCTTGGCATCGACAACCGCAGCAACATTTGGCTCGCCGGCAGCGCCAACG
Organism: Polyangiaceae bacterium; assembly: GCA_036261775.1. Taxonomy (GTDB): domain Bacteria; phylum Myxococcota_A; class Polyangia; order Polyangiales; family Polyangiaceae; genus PMG-095. The sequence continues at coordinate 24,432 of DATAKF010000486.1, forward strand.
TGGATCCGCCCGGTATGTACGCCTTCCTGTTCCAGATCTTTCCGTAGCGCGCTCGTCCGCAAGTCGAATCGCTCTCACGTGCCCGTGCCCGACGGTCCGTGAGGCACACAGCTGCCCGCCCGCCAAGCCTGGTTTCTGGCGAGGCTTTCGCGAGGACAGGAGCGGAGCGTACTTGAGTACGTGAGCACCGGACCGCAGCGAAAACGAAGCCAGAAGCCAGGATCGGCGGGCGTGTTCAACAGCTGAGATCAGACCAATAACAAGCCGTTCAGCAGTAGCGGAGCCGCACTTTGTAGGTGACCTTGGTCTTGCCGCGCGCGGGGACCTTCACGTTGAAGGTGAAGGTGCCGGCGTCTTTCTTCACGTACGGCAGCGACGACTCGAGCATCGTCCAGTCGCCGCCGATCGGCTCGAAGTCTTCCACCTCGACGGCGGTGTCTTTGTGGTTCCGCAGCTCGATTTCCCAGCTGCTCTCGGCTGTGCAGGAGCCGAGCACGCTCCACGCGGTCTGCTTGCGGTCGCCGACCACGTCGAAGGCTTCGCCCATCTTGACGCGGATCTTCTCGTCGCGCGGCGTGTGGTCGATCTGGTCTTCACCCACGAACTGGCGCGCGCCACTCTTGTCGGCCTTGTAAACGCGCAGCGTGCCCTTGGGCAGCGGGATGCCCAGCTTGTTCTTCTCTTCGTTCTGGAAGTCCAGGTAGACGCCGACCTTTTGGTTCGACTGAATTTGGCCGTATTGACCGCGAAACCAATACTGCTGACCGTAGAAGATCAGCTTCTTCTCGATCTTGACGCCGTCGGCCTCGAGCAAGCTGACCTGCTTCTGCTCGTTCTGCAGCACGGTGGTGGGCCGACCCAGCGTGTACATGTGGTACTCGAACAAGCCTTGTTCGGTGAAGCCGCCGCCTGCGGCCCCGGGACGGATCGCGCTGCCCGCTTTGGCGCGCATGTCGTAGGCCACGGGTGATTGAACGCGGTTCACGTCACCGGCCACCAGCTGCAGCTGCGCGTTCCTGTAGCTGGCGCCCGACTGGTTCACGAGCGTGACCCAGCCTTGCAAGGCCGCTTGCGTGTCTTGCTCGTTCACGACCAAGACGTAGTCGGCGCTCCAGTTCAGGTTCTGCGTGAGGTAGCTGACCTCCACGGTTTGCGCCGGCTTTTGGCTGGCAACGAGCCACACCAGCGTGGGCTTGGCCATCAGGTTGTCGGGCACTTGAGGGAACGCAAAGCGCGCCGGGTAGCCGAACGTCACCTCGCCGTTCAGGCGCAAGATGGGCTGCTCAGCCACGCTGAGCAGCTCTGCGTCTGCGGCTTCTTCTTTGCCGGTCGCTTCGTGGTAGCGGTACGTGCGGATCTTTTTGCCGACGAATTTCTCGAGCAGCGTGCTGGGCGTGAGCAAGTCGTAGCGGTAGTTCTGCTCCAGCACGCTGATGGCGCCGGGCGCGCTCAGCGACTTGATGGAGACCGTCTCGGGCTGGATGTTCGCCGCCACGTCGCGGAACTCGAGCGACACCTGGCCGGTGCCGAGCGCCTTCAGCTCGCGCACCTCGCGCACGACGCCGAAGTTCTGGTTGTACACGGTGATGCTGACGTTCTTGCGATCCGCGTCCGTCGAAACTTGCTGTGCGAGCGGCGCCACGGGCGCGGCCACCGCGGGCGTGCCGGCGGGCTTTTGCTGCGCGGCGGCGCCGCTGGCGATGGCCAGCACGAACGACGCGACGAGCCCCGAGAAGAGCGACTGAGCAATTGACTTCAACATGGCCATTTTTCGGTACTTTCAGCAGTAACGCACGCGAATCCGATAAGACACTTTGGAAGAACCGCGCGCCGGCACCTTCACGTCGAAGCGAAAGGTAGCGGCGTCGACCTTCACCGAGGGCTGGCTCTGCGAGAGCAGCTCCCAGTCCGCGCCAGCCGGCTCGTTCATCTCGACCTGCACGTCGGTGTCTTTGTGATTGCGCAGCTCGACCTCGAAGGAGCCTTCCGCCACGCAGCTACCGACCTGCGCCCAATCCTTTTGCACGCGGTCACCCACCACGTCGAACGCTTCACCTACCTTGAGCGCGAGCTTTTCGTCGCGCGGCGTGTGATCGATGGCGTCTTCGCCGACGAACTGCAGCGCGCCCGCGCTGTCCGCTTTGTATAGCCTTACGGTGCCCTTGGGCAGCGGCATGCCGAGGCGATTCTTTTCGCTGTTTTGCAGCTCGACGAACACGCCCACCTTTTGGTTCGAAGCCAGCTGGCCGTAGCGCCCACGGTAGAAATAGGGCTGACCGTTGAAGACCAGCTTCTTCACCACGCTGACCCCCTCGGCGGAGAGCAACGACACCTGCTTGGTCTCTTTGTCGCGCAAGGTGGTCGGCCGTTCCAGCGAGTACAGGTGGTACTCGAACAAATTTTCTTGGCGAAACTGCGGCGCTTCCGGAGCCGCCGCGGCCAGCTCTTCGGAGTCGGCGCTCAGCTTGGGCGACGGCGGCGGCTGGACGCGATTCACGTCACCCGCGACGAGGCGCAGCGACGCGTTGTCGTAGCTGGTGCCGCTGGTGTTATCGAGCGTCACCCAACCGTTCAGGTCGGCCTTGGTGTCGTCGGCCGACAGCTTGAGCACGTAGTCTGCCCGCCAATTCAGGTTCTGAGTCAGGTAGGTCAGCTCCACGCGTTGTTCGACGCGATCGCTGTCCAGCAGCCAGACCAAGGTGGGCTTCTCCAAGAGCGAGCTCGGCACTTCTGGAAACGCGTAGCGCCAAGCACCTTGCCCAACCGAGCCAGACGGAACAGCGGTCACTTCGCCGTCGATGCGCAGGACGACGCCGCCTTCCACGCTCAGTACCTCGGCCGACTTCTTCACGTCTTGCCCCGTCTTCTCGTCATAGCGATAGACGGTGATGCTCTTGCCGACGTACTTTTCGAGCAGCTTGCTCGGCGAGAGCAAGTCGTAGCGATAGTTCTGCTCCAACACCTGGAGCCGCGCGCCTTGCGTGAGGGAGTGCAGCTGCACGGTCTCGGGCTGAATGTTCGCCGACACGTCCTTGAACGACAGCTCCACCAACCCCGGCGCAAGGTTCAGTCGACGCGTGTCCTTCACCACGCCGAAGTTTTGGTTGTACACGGTGACGGCAACGCTCTCGCGCTGAGCCTTCTCACTTTGGCGCAGTACTGTGGGACCGCGTCCAGGTGCGCGCGCTGGCCCCTGGCATGCAGCCAGCAGACTGGTGCACAGACCCAGCAGCAGCCCTCCGGAAAGTCGCAAACCGAGTCTCTTCATCGTCTTCGTCCCCAAAACGCCGGGTGAGAGCGGAGCTTACAGTTTTGGGGAAGGATCGCGAATCGACGGAATTTTCAGCAGTGTCTAACCCTGAGTGCTTGTAGTCACCAGATGGGCGCATGGATAAGGAGCGCATCCGGGTTGCCGTCGGGCTGCAAATCGTCCACACCATTGACCTACCTTCGAGGAGCCAGAATGAAGAAGTCGAGTCACTGGGTGGGGGTTTTCGCAATGGGCATCTGTTCGGCCAGCGTCGTGGCCGGTTGTTCCGCTGAGGACCCCGCCACGCCGATGGGTATGGCCGGCACGGGCACCGGAGGCAGTACCGGCACCGCAGGCAGCGGCGGAACCAGCGCTGGACCTGCAGGCGTCCAGCTGCAATCACCCGCGTACCATGTCGTGCTGAAGGGCGCTGACGCCGCTGCTGGCATGCCTGCTCCCGCTGCGTACAAGACCGCCGGCTGCAACTCCTGTCACGGTGAAAACGGTGAAGGTAATCTGGTCGGCCCCGAGATCCGCTTCACCCCGAAGGACTACGCGGTCGCTGTCGTTCGCGGCGGGCGCAAGACCCCGAACGGCATGCTGAGCGCGATGGTGGCGTTCCCCGCCACTGGCACCGCCTCCGTTTCGGACGCCGATCTGGACGCGATCAACACCTGGCAGAATAGCTTCACCAAGCCGGCTACTGGCGAGGGTCTGTACAAGGCCATGTGCGGCAACTGTCACGGACCGATGACGCCGACCGGCGGCTCGGCGCCCGTCGGCATCCAAGGCAAGCCCAAGGTCGAGGTCGCCCAGTACGTTCGCAACGGCAACGGCACCGACATGACCATGCGGGCGACCTACATGCCCAAGTTCGACACCACGCTGCTGACCGACGCCGAGCTCGCTCTGATCGAGACGTACCTCGGCTCGATGTAGCCGCGGCAGGCTCGATGTAAGCCCCACGAATAGCGCCCCGGGCCGGTAAGCTTGCCGGCCACGGGGCGCGTGCGCTATTCACGGCGCGTGACGGCACGCAGCGAGCTTCAGCAGTCCCGACGCATCGTGATCAAGGTGGGGTCCAAGGCGCTGGCCGCCGACCACGACCTGCAGCAAAAATTCGCCCAAGAGCTGGCAGGGCTCGCCAAGCCGAAGCGCGGTTTCGTGCTCGTGACGAGCGGCGCCATCGCCTTCGGGATGAAGCGGCTGGGCTACCGCACCCGCCCCAAAGAGACCGGCAAGCTGCAAGCCGCCGCGGCCGCAGGGCAGACCGTGCTCATGCGCCGTTGGGACGAAGCCTTCAGCGCGGTCGGGCTGACGGTCGCCCAAGTGCTGCTGACGCACGACGACTTGGCGGACCGCGAACGCGTCAACAACGCGCGTGACGCCTTCGCCGAGCTGCTCGACGCCAACGCCGTCCCGGTCGTCAACGAGAACGACACCGTCTCGACCGCCGAGATCCGCCTCGACAACGACCAGCTCGCCGCGATGGTGGCGCCCCTGGTCTCGGCCGACTTACTCATCCTGCTCACCGACGTCGAGGGCGTGCTGGACAAGAACGGAAAGCGTATTGCCCTAATGAACGACGACGCCGAGCTCGGCACCGTCGTGCAGTCGGGTGAACGCCTGGGCAGCGGCGGAATCCACAGCAAGCTGGACGCCGCCTACAAGGCTTGTCACTCCGGCGCGTCGGTGGTCATCGCCTCGGCGGCGCGCCCGAACGTGATCCGCGACATCGTTTCCGGAGCCGACGTGGGCACGCTGGTGCCGCGCCGCGCCGCGCTGCGAGCCCGCCAGCATTGGATCGCCTACACGCTGCGCCCCCGTGGCACGGTCTTGGTCGACGCCGGAGCCGAAAAAGCACTGCGCGGCGGTAAGAGCAGCCTCTTACCCGTCGGGGTTTTGGGCGTGCGAGGTGAGTTCAACGCGGGCGACGCCGTGAAGCTGGTCGGGCTGGACGGCAAAGAGCTGGGCCGCGGCCTGACGCGCCTGGGCGCCCTGGACGTGTCGCGCGCTGCTGGCAAGCAAGCTGCCGAGCTAGAGTTGGCCTTCGCAGGGGATGCGAAGGAGCTGGTCATCGTACATAAGGACGACCTCGTGCTTTCGTGACGCCTAGCGTCGGGGGGCCCGATCGCGCGAGGTCGCCTTTTTCAGATTCGGCGAAGCGCGTGCATGTGCGCGTATGTGCGCGAGGAGCGGCAGCGACGAGGCGAATTCACTTCGGCCGAGGGGGGAGGCGCGTGCCGTCCCCTAAGGCAGACGCTTCGCGCTTCTAGAAAATCTTTCCCAAGCTTATTCTGGGTCGCGTGTCGGAACTTTCCGCACGCGACGGTTGTCCGAGCATGCCTCCACCCATGGGGTACCCGACTTGAGCAAGCTTGCGCCGTCGTTGGGCCTGTGGCTCGCGAGCGCCCTCGCGATGTCCGGTTGCGCGCGCCTGCCGTTCTTCGGCAAGGCGGAGGCGCCGGCACCGCGGCCGGCTTCTGCGCTGGCTCCGCAGCTGCCGCCTTCGGTCGAGCTACCGTTCGTGCTCAGCAGCCGCGACGACTACGTCGTGCGGCTCGTGGTGGGCAGCGTGACCTGCTCGGGCGCGCTGATCGACGATGATCGCGTGCTGACCGCGCACCACTGCGTCTCGGCGCGCTCACGCCAGGGCGAAATGCTCTCGCACGACGTCGAGCCGGAAGACGTGCGCGTCGAGCTCGGCGGAGAAGACTTGCCCTGGGGTGAGGCTTCGGTCCGCGCCATCATCGCGCCCACCTGCGGACACGCGGCGGGCGATGGTGACATCGCCATCCTGGTGCTCGACCGGCCCTTGGTCGGCTTGGAAGCGCGCAGCGCGCGCATCGACAGCGCGCCGTTGCTGAAGGAAGAGATCGAACCCATTGGCTTTGGTCGCTGCGTGCTCTCGACCGACGCGCTGCACCGTCGCAAGCGCCCCATCGCGCACATCGACACCATTTCGGACGCCAGGTTCCGAGCCAACGCCTCGATTTGCCCCGGAGATTCAGGTGGGCCCGTCATCAGCGACCAGGGCGACGTGATCGGAGTGATCTCCGCCGCCGTGATGGACTCCGACGAGCGCACCACCGGCCGCGCCGAGTTCACCCGGCTCGACCGCTTCCGGGCGCTGTTCGCGCGGGCCGAAGCCGTCTCCAAAGGCCAAAGCCTGGCGGAGCTGCCGCCGGTCGACTGCCAGCGTCTGCCCACGCGCCGCTCCCCTTCGCCAAAGTAAATTCGGCCAAGCTTCCCCCCACGGGCCAAAGCCCAAAGCTGTAAACGCGCGGCTTGCGCTAGACTGCGGGGTCCGTCCCGATGTTGCGCAAGATGCTCCGGTTCCTGGCTTGGGTCGTGCTCCTCCTGGGCATCGTCATTGGTCTTTTGAGACTGACCGCGATTCGCTGGTGGCGGGTGCCCAACAACGACCCGTATCTGACCGCGTCCATCTCGCCTAGCCTGCGGGGCGGAGACCTGATCTTGCTCTGGCGCCTCAGCAAGCCGGCGCGCAGCGACCTGGTCTTGTGTCCGGAGCCCAAACAACCCGGAAGGGTTGTGATCGGACGCATCGCGGGCGTCGGCCGTGACGAGGTCGAGGTCAAGGGCGCGGAAATCACGGTCAACAGCAAGCGCCAGTCGGTCGAGGGCGAATGCCCGGAGCGGACCTTCCTGGAGAAGGATCCCGGCACGGGCTTCGAGGTCGAGCTACACTGCTCGCTCGAAGACCTACGCGGAAGCACCAACCTCCGCGCTGACGTCCAAGCCGAGGGCACCCACCCGCCCGACGTAAAGACCACGGTGCCGGACAACCAAGTCTGGCTCGTCAGCGATAACCGTCAGTTTCCCTACGACTCACGCGATTACGGCGCCGTACCGCAGGAGACCTGCGAGGAAACCGTGTTCTTCCGGCTGGTGGGAGCGAAGGGCTTTTTCGACAGATCGACCCGCCTGCAATACATCCGGTAAGGTTTTGCTCCGCCCGGGAGTGGGTAGTATGAGCAGGGGGGTGATGGCGCTCGGATCGCTCGATGTCGGGATCGTTTGCGGGCGTTGTGACGCCTTCAACCCGATGGGTTCCGCGCACTGCGGTTTCTGCGGGCACGACGTGCGACTGTTGCCGGCCCCTAAGCCGGCTGGTTCGAGATCTTCCCATCCGGGCGAAATTGTTGGAGGCTTCGCAGGAGCCGGCAGCGATCTCGCTGGCTCGAAGGTCGCGGAGGAGCGGATGGATCAAGCCAAGTACTACGTCTGCGAGTCGTGCATGACCCCGGTGCCCAGTGGGCACAAGTTCTGCGGGCGCTGTGGCACTTCCGTGCCCGAAGCCGTCATGCACCTGCACGCGGACTTCTACGGCGACATGCAGGACCCGGCGAAGGCTCGCCTGATCCTGATCCGCGGCGAAGGCATGGACGGGCTTTCGTATCACCTGAAGGCCGACCAGCACCTGCTGGGCCGCCAGGGTCAGCTCGAATTTCCGGACGACCAGTTCATCTCGCCGACGCACGCGAACTTCTTTTATCGCGACAACCGCTTGGTCGTTCGCGACGAAGGCTCGCTCAACGGCATCTACTTCCGCATCCGCGGCTCGGTAGAGATCAGCCCTGGTGATCAGTTCGTGGTGGGCGAGCAGGTGTTCCGCTTGGACCCGACGCCCAAGGCATCGGACGGCGCGGATCCGGACGGCACGTTCTTCTATTCGTCGCCCAAGTACCCGAGCGCCTTCCGCCTGAATCAGATCCTCGAAGGCGGCTCGATTGGCATGACCATCTGCGCGCGTGGCAACACGCTGCAGGTCGGTCGAGAAGACGGCGACCTCAACTTCCCCGGCGACATGTTCATGTCGGGCAAGCACGCGACGGTCGAAGAGAAAGACGGCAAGTTCGTCTTGACCGACTTCGACAGCCGCAACGGCACCTACCTGCGTTTGAAGACCGAAAAGGCGCTGTCCCACGGCGATTATGTCTTCATCGGCAAGAAGCTGCTGCGCGTGGAATTGAACGCAAACTGAAGCCAGGGGCTTCAGTTTGCTGGTTTGGTTTCATTGCCATGGGGCGACTGAAGGGCCCCGCGTCCAGGCCAACCTGAGGCGCAGCGGGCGCTCGGCCTCGCCGAGTTAGTCGCCCCGGCCTTCTTTGGAAGATCGTGGTCTGATCGTGCCAAAGTCGGGTGGGGTGGTTCTGGCTCGCGCTTTGCGCGAGCTTCGCTTTGTTCAGCAGCCTCGAGGATCGAGACTCAGCAGCTCTGAGGATCGAGAGCTGCTGCAGCCTCGAGGGTCGACAGCTGCGGCAGTTCAGCGAATTGAGAGCTGCAGCAGACTCGCTTATGGCGATTGGCTGCGACGCTCGGGTGCTGCAGCAGAGTCGGGAATAGAGACTCGGCAGCCTTGCGGTTCGAGATTCAGGAGCCGTTGGCGCCGGCTGCGCCACCAGCACCTGCGGCGCCGGGTAGGCCTCCGCCGATGAGCGTTTCGCAGCAGACGGTGGTGTCGCTGCATTCGTAGCCGGCGCGGGTGACGATGCGGCCCGAGCAATGTGCGGTTGGCGCGAGACAGGTGCCGTGCTGCGCGACTTCGCACGGGTACTGAGTCGTGGGCGTGGGGTCCGGAGTTGGACCTGGGGTTGGAGTCGGGTCCGGAGTCGGAGTCGGGTCCGGAGTCGGAGTCGGGTCCGGAGGCTCGCGGCGTGTTTCGCCGAGACTGACGTCGCTGCTGCTGCAGCTGCCGGAAAGCGCTGCGGCCACGAGCGCCAGGCATGCCCAAGGGCTAAGTCGCGCTACGGCGCGCACGCTGCCCTCACCCTGGCCGCGTAGGGCGAACCGGAATAGACGCGCTCGAACGCGCCCAGGATGGCGCCGCGCTGTGCGGGCTCGGCGAGCTGGCAGCGAGCGATGGCGCGGGCGCCTTCGCGCTCTTGCACCAGCGCACCTTGGGGAAAACGCTGCGCGTGCTCGCCCGCGAGCGCCAGCACCTGCGCCGCATTGCCCGAGCGCAGCGCCAGCTGCATGGAGCTGACCAGAGCCAGCTCGTCGGATTGCTCCAAGGCCGAGGCTACGGCCTTGGACGGGCGAGCTTTGGACGACACCGACGACACCGACGACACCGACAGAAGGTTAGCTGACGCTTCGGGAGCAGGCGAAACCTGGGCCTGAACTGCGGGCGCTGCGGTGGGGGCGGCTTCGAGCGCGACCGCTGAGGGCGACGCTCTTTCGACGCTGGATGCTGGTGCAGGCGCCGTCGCGGGCGCCCACAGCCAAGCCACGACACCCACTACCAGCGCGCCCCCCAACGCCGAGAGCAGCCACCACTTGATGCCACGAGCGCCACGCGCGGCTGCGCCTACCGGCAGCGCCGCGTCCACGGCAAGCCCAGCCGCGACGGCCGCTCGAACACGAGCGCGAGCCTCGGCGTCGGGCGCGGTGCCCTCCCGGGCTGCGGTGAGCAAACGCGTGAGCTCTTGGTCGACGTCGGGCACGCTCATGCTCGCTCCTTCTGCTGGGTGCTGGCTCGATGACGCAGCAGCTTGCCGCGCAGCGCTTCGCGCGCCACGCGCAGGCGTGAGTAAACGGTGTTGGTGTTGCCGCCGATGCAGGCGCAAATCTCCGGAATGCTGAGCTGCTCCAAGTCCGAGAGCACGATCAGCTCGCGCTGCTCGTCAGGTAGCTCGTCGAGCAGGTTGAGCAGCAGCTCCATGTCTCGACGGCGCTCGACGGCTTGCTCGGGGCCAACGCGGCTGGAAGCAGGTCCCAAGTCTTCGTCGCGCTCGACCGCAACCAACGGCTGCTGCTTGCGTTTGTAGGTGCGCCGGTAGCCCCGCACCGTGTTCGCCAGGATGCCGTAGACCCAGCCGCGCAGCGTGGCGCGACCGTCGTACTCAGCGAGGCGCCGGTGCAGGATCAGAAACACCTCCTGCACCACGTCGTCGGCTGCGCTTTCTGGCACGCCCAGGCGCCGCGCGTTCCGATAAACGAAGTCGAACGAAGCCTCGTAAACCTCGTCGAACGAGGCGGGGCCGACGTGCGGCGCATCCAGCTGCACGGCGACGCTTGCCATCAGAACCTCAACACCGGTCCCAAGCGAGCGGTGACTCCGAGCGCCGAAGCGCGCGCCACCTGCTGACCGTCGACCAAGAAGCGACGTCGCGACAACGGCACGAAGCCCTCGAGCTCGGCGCGCCACTCCACCAGCTCGGGCGCGCGCAGCGAAAAACCGAGACCCACCAGCGGCGCGGCCGCGAAAAGCGAAGCGGAATGGTTCGCGTCGAAGCCCGAGCCCTCGCCGTGAACCCACAACAGCTGGACGCCACCGCATGCGTCTAGCTGCAGCCGCTGGTACAGCAGCGGCGCAAAGCAGCCCCGCGCGACGCCGCTGAACGAGCGCAGCAGCGCACGGCGCTCTGCGTCGATGTCACGCGCTTGCTCGAGGCTGATGCTACCGAGCACCGCGAATGACCAACGCCGCCCGAGGCCAACGCCCAGCTCGAGCGCGACGCCCCATGCAACGTCGGGCAGGACCCCGGCCTGTGCCGTACCCAACACCCCGAGCCGGGGCTGAGCACGCCAAGAGGACGAGCTCGGTGTCTGCTCACCCGAAGCCTCGGGCGCGGGCGCGGCCGCAAGCGGTGACGACGCCGCGGGTTCTGGGGGAGCACTGACTGTCGGGGCAGGGTCGGGTGCCCGTGAAGCAGAGGAAAACGCCGCCATCGCGGCGCCAACGGCCGCAATGTTGGCGGCACCGGGGCAATCAGCCGCTTCGAAGCGCCGCTCGCCCAGCGCTTTGCCCCCGAGCGATACCTCCAGCCGCACGTCGAAGCGATTGCCGACTGGGCTCACCGTTACAGCGCCCGCCAGATGGCCCCTGTCAGCGGGATCCACCAGCTGCGCGAGCCGCGCCTCGAAAGCGGGCTGGAAGTCTCGGCAGCCCGGGCCTCGCCATTCGAAGCCGAGCGGCTGGGCAGACGCGCCGCGGGCAGCGAAGCCGACGGCGCCTATCATCACGAGCCGTGCCCAGCGCATCCCACCGGGGACGCTATGTCAGGGGACCAGACCGCGCAACGCACGGGGAGCCTTGGCCGCGGCCCCGCCGATTCGTGAAAAAAACGTAAAGCCGCTTGTCTTAGCGGCCGTTTACTTGCGACGACGGCGACGGCGGCGGGGGCGACGCTCGGAGGTGCCGGCGATTGCGGCGCCGTCCGACGGGCCCTCGGGGGCGTCGAACGCGCCCTCGGCGGCGTCACCCAGGGCAGCGCGGTAGATGTCGAGAACTTCCATCGCCACTGGATAGAGCGGCGTACGCGAGAAGCGACCGCCGCGACCCGACTCGAGGCGGGGCATCAGCGCCACGATGCGGCGAATCGACTCCGCGATGCGGCGCGGCACGTTCAGGCGATCGACCACGCCTTCCAAGAACTCGTGCGCCATCTCCACGCGGTCACGCGCGCCGTCGCAGGCTTCGCGCAGCGGCTCG
>DATAKF010000010.1:0-33144 GCA_036261775.1 Polyangiaceae bacterium
CACCACCGCTGGCGTTTCCAACCATCGAGAGATTCAAGCGGCCAAGATTCTTCGCGCCGTCACCGACGACATGGCTCCGACCGTCCGTGCTCGAACCGAACGACTCGCGAATGGCGTGAGCCAGCTCTCCAACCAACTCTATGTGCAATCGGTGCTCCTGACAAAGCTCGCAGATACTGTGATGCGGCACGCAACTCTCTACTACGCTCAACGTCTACCAAAGACACTCGGTCGGTTCTGTTGGCGGCTTGACGCGAAGGACATCGCGATAACCAAGTACGAAAAGCTGTGGCAGGAGATTGTGGGTCCGTTCATGCAGGCATTCGGCGTATCCGAGCCGATGCATCAATTGAATGGCGCTGACTATTCGGAGTTTCAGCGCTTCCTTGGCGTAGCTCCCTTGCCCCCAGACCACCTTCGACCCCACCTGCGCGCTCCAAACGACCCATTCCCTTACCTGGACATCGACCTATTCTTCGAAGACCTCCGATTTTGCGGGTCGCATACTTTGACTGGACTCCAGGTTGTCGGCTTCCTCGCGTCGGCGATTCGTCGCGCTTGCAACGGCGACCTTGCACGCTCGGGCTGGAAGGGACTTGGACGACTCATGCCCACTGCCGAACGCAAGGCACACGCGGTGCGCTTCGTTGCCCTCGAGGACTTCGAAGACCGAGACGTTCCTTACGCCGCCGTCGTGCACGAGTGGGATCGAGAGACAAAGCGACTGATCATCTAATTCTACTGATAGCGACGCAAGATCAGCGGTCGGGCGCTGCCGCCCATCCTGGTGCAGCCGAGCAGCAGCTCGTTGTCTCCGCGTCGCTCGTACGAACAGCGCTCGGGGCTCGCGTACAAAAGCTCGAGGTCGCTGGCGCTCACGAAGGCGGTAGCGGGTCTGCGAACTGCCGCCCGTGACGAAGCGGCCGTCTTGAGTGAACTCCAAAGCGAAGCCACCACCGCGCCACACGCCGACGACGCTACCCGTATTTGACGCCAGCGGCGCCGTGGCACGCAAGAACCGAAGCGGAGGCGTGGCGCGATCGGGAGGGCGGTGCTCGTCACAGACGAGCGATAGACTCGAGCTTGATAGCTGATAGAAGCAGTAGTGCACCGCTTAACTGGCCAGCCAAAAATCGAGCGAGTCGGGTTGAGGTGTACCGACGCTGAAGCTCAGGCTGCGCATCGCGCGCACCTGTTGGGACGAGTCATCGTTCAGATAATTGCTGCGCGCTGAGCGGTCCTGCAGCAGCTCGATCTCGAAAGTCGCGCGGCGCGCCAGGGGGCCGTGCGACCCAGCGACCCAGCAGCGTGGAACCGATAGGACCCTGCGCGGAGCCCGACCCACTGGCGCAGCCGGGCAGCCCGGCGGAGCCCGCAAGCCAACACAGCGTCAGGAGCGCCGGAACCATTCGGAATTTCACGCGCCGAGTCTCTCCGGGCGGCGCGTCGATGCCCAGAAACTATTCTCAGTTGAGCGGCCCGAGTCCCGACAGCGCAGTGGCGACGACAGACGCTACGAAGGCGAGCCGACCCCACGCGGTCGAGCAACGGCGCCGAAGCAGCAGCAACACGAGGGCGCCGCCGATCCCGAGTAGCGCACCGACCAGCCAGTCGCGGGGTGGTTGTACGGCTGGTAGGAGGTCGGCGTGCGAAGCAATGACCAGTGGCGACTCGCTACGCATGATTGCTCGGGGGCCGGTCCCGTCGTCGAAGAACATCAGGTCGCTACCGGAGTCGTAGCGAACTACGAACGCGGGGTTGCTTTCCCAGTTGCGTGACGCGGCGTACGCTCCACGCCCGATGGCGACGGTGACGTAGTTTTCCTGCACCTTACTGCGCGCAATCGTTAGATCTTTGACGGCAGCGTTATCGTCGTAGCCGACGCTCTCGCCGCTCTGGCTCCGCCGACGCTGCTCCGCGCTTTGCACGACCGGTGCTCCGCGAAGAATGATGGGCAGCGCGGCGATGTACTTGGCAGGAGACGGTCGCGTCAGCGAGCGATCGGCAAGTACCGCCGTCTGAGCGAGCGCCGCGGCTAGCGCGAGCCACATCACGCCCTCCAAGCCTTTGTCGAGCCAGGCTGGACGCTCACGAATGGCTCGAGTGACGCGCGCCGAGGCAAACGTCAGCAGGCCCGCCACCAGACTCGCCAATACCGCCATCAGCACGAGCGCAAGTAGGTTGGCCTAGAAAACAAGGCCGTCGACGATCCCGGGAACCGGCGAGGTCACGACCGGCGCGGGCCAGGGCAGGCTGACCGGTGATGCCCAACGCGGGACAACCCAGCGCAGCGGGGTCATTAGCGCAAAGACCACCGAGGCCAACGCTATCCCGTCCGAACGAACGTCGAGAGCGTCGAGAGCTAGCACGCCGAGCAGGAGGCCCCACAGCACGGGCGCGAGCGCACCGTGCTGTGCCACTCCGAGCTCCACGATGAACGCGTGCAAGGCGACCGCCAGTGCCAGGCCCCAACCAGCGCCGCCCCTCGAAGACTCGCTCACGGGTCGAGCCTACACGGACTCGATCCAGTCCCGAAATAATCACTGACATAATACTGTCATTCAGTGACGGTAGCTTTGGCTCATGTCTGAATCGAGCCAATTTCTCCGCGGAACGCAGCACCAAGCCGACCAGCTGTGGAACGTCTCGCTGTTCCCCACGTCATTTGGCGAGCAGACGCCGCCTGACGCCGAGCTGACTGGAAAATCTCGACGAGAGGCGAAGACTCCGCGCATTTCATCGTCCTTTGAGAGTCAGTCTCGCATCCTCAGGTGGTAATCTGGGCTTCACAGCTCAAGCCCTCGGAGGGAACCGTGACGGCCTCATTCGCTGACAATGAGATTTGGCATGTCCTGATCGCCGCTGACGATATGAAGCGCATGAACGTCGAACAGCTCGACGATGCGTTTCGCCTCAGCTTGGTCGATGCGTCGACCATGGTTTGGAAAGCCGGCATGAAGACCTGGCAGAGCCTGGGCGCTGTCGCAGGCATCGAAGACGAGCCCGAGACCGTCGTGCGCTGGATCGAACCGCCACCGCCGCCGCGTCCGTTGGCGCGCCCTGCGCCGCGTCCTCCGTCGCCTTCACGCAAGCCCGCTGCGATGCCCGGCGGATTTCAGACCGCGCACACCGCGATCACGCCGGTGTTCGCCGCCCCGCTCGTCGCGCCCGTCTACTCGCCAGCTTTGCAAGCGCCCGATCCGTACGTGCTGCCCAAGCGCCGCGTCGCGATCCCGAGCGAAGTCGATTTTCGCCGCGCTTCGGGCGGCGTGCGCTGGGGCCGTTGGCTCGTCGCGCTCTTGCTGCTCACCGGCGGCGTGCTCGGTGCCTACAGGCAAAATCTGCTGCGCGAAGGCGCACGCCGCATGGGCGTCGAGAACAAGTACATCGCGGGCGAGCGTCGCGTGACCGCGTTCGTCGCTGCCAAGGCACCGCCCCAAGTGAAGCAAGTACTGACACGGCTCGCGCTCTTACCGGGACCGAACGCCGCGCCACCACCGCTCGCGCGCACAGCAACGCCCGCTCCGGCGCCTGCAGCACCCGCAGCTGCACCCATCGCCGCGGCGGCAACGCCAGCCGCGGTGCTCCCGTCCAACTCCGGCACCGCAACGAACGAGCCCGAAGTGAAGACGGTGTCGCTCGACTCATTGCCGGTGCTCGGCGCCGAAACGGAAGCCGCATCGAAGGACGCTACGCCGACCGTCGCCGCCGCCGCACCGCGCGCCAAAGCTGCTGCAGCACCGATGGCGGTCAAGGCCGCACCCGCGCCAGCCCCAGCCGCCAAGCGCGCCAAGGCAACGCCCGTCGCCGAAAAGCCCGAGCCCGTCGCGAAGGCAGAGCCCAAGCCCAAAGCCAAGGCCGAGCCCCCGCCGCCCGCCAACGAAAACCCGCTCAAGGCCGCAATCCGCCAAGCCATCGCAGCCGACGCCGCCAAGAAGAAGTAGCCGCAAGACCGCTCCGCTCAGTCTTTGCGACAGAAGCGAACGAGCGTCGCGTCGCGTTCCCCGGCGATGATATCGCCGTTCGGCGCGAACACAGCTTCGGACGCGGCCTCGTCGAACACGCGCTCTTCTCCCGAAGGCAGGTGACGCACCTTGCCCCCGAGCGCAACCCACTGACCCTCGGGCGAGACGGCCAAGTGCTTCCCGCCCGGTTGAGGCCACGAAATACCCGCGGCGCCGCACGCGTCGTTGGCGCATTCCACCTGGTACACGTCCCCGCTCGGAGTCTGCGCCAGTGACCGCCAGCTCCAGGGCAAATCGGCGTTGTGGTGTGCGGGTGGCGTTGCCGCCAGATCGGTAAGCCGGGCCGCAGCATCCGGCGTTACAACGCCGCTGCCGTCGCGCGAAAACACCACGCCTTGGGCGCAGCTTGGCGTGTCCAGATAGCCGACCTTGGTAAAACCGTCGGTCTCGATCACCTCGACCGTCGTGAGGTAGTGCTTTCCAGCGACTAGCCTGCTGTCCGGCGAGAAATTGAACTCGCTGCCGATGCAAAGGCTACCGATCGGCACGCCCGACACGGCCTCGGCGCCTTCGCCGAAAAGCTTCTCACCAGTGGTAGTGTCGAAGATCAGCCGAACGTCGCCCGAGATCGTGCCGAAGCGCCCGTCGGGGCTGAGCGCTACGTTGGTGCCGCCTTCCGCGCCGATGCGCCACAGCGGCTCTGAATCCGCAAACACGTCCGCGACCCGCCACCCGATAGTCCGGTACGCGTCGCTCACCAAGAGCGACCCGTCGCTGCTGATCGCGAGGCTGAAGATTTCGATATAGCCTTCATGCCGGCTGGCGTCCGCCGGGTTGGGCAGGATGCGGCCGCATTCTTGCCAGGTCCAATGCTGCGCGATCTCCGGTGCCACCGGAGAAACCCAGCGAGTGCCGCCGCTGCCCTGGCCAGCCGAGGCCGGCGCGCCGCCGCTGCCGGCCGCGGCAGCTTGAGCGGTGCCCGCGCTCCCAGCGCTGGCCGAGACCCGCACCGTGTAGTCCGGCTGGCGCCCGGACAAATCGCAACCGCTCAGCAGCACGGCTAGCGCGAGTCGGGCGCAGTGCCCTTCTGGTTTGAACCCCGCCATCCAACGTACAGTGACGCGAACCTCGGATTTCGAGCCATCAATTCAAGGGCTAGGCGGGCGCGGCCGCTCGGGGCAGAATCCGTTGCAGCGGTGGTACGGCGCCACCTACAACTTGGTCGCCACGTAGAGCGTGTACTGTCCGCTGCGGTCGGAGACGAAGTAGAGCTGCCGGCCATCGAGGCTGAGCCAGGGCATGCGCTCCTCTGAGGGCTGGCCGGCGACTGGATCGTTCAGGTCGACGAGCGGCTCGGGGGCGCCAAAGTCGGCGCCGATGGCGCTGCGGCGCGCGACGTACAGGTCGTTGTCGGTGTGGTCGCCGTCGCGGGTGGACGAGAAGTACAGGTCGAGGCCGTTGTCGCTCAAGAAACCGTCGGCGCTTTGAAAGTCCGGCGAATTGATTCCGGTGAGCCCGGTTTGGTGTGGTTCGCGCCATGCGCTGCCGGCGTTCGCGCGCTCGGAGAAATAGATTTGGTAGTACTTGCCGCCGTGGCGCTTGGACGAAAGCGGCATGATGGTGCCCATCACGGCGGGCGGGCGCGGAGCGGTGTCGCCGTCGGGCGAGGTCAGCTCGGGCACGAGTGTTGGGGCGCCCCAAGCCGCTCCTTCGCGCGCGCTGTGCCAGATTTCAGTGTGACCGCTGCTGGCGCTGAACTGGCCGAACCAGAGCTCGTCGGCCTTGGCTGAGATAGCCGGACTCGAGACGTCGTCCGGCGGAGAGTCACCACCCAGTACCACCGGCATTGCATTGCCAAAGGTCGAGTCCACGCGCGTCGCGATTGCGATGTGCACCTTCGCGTCGGGTCCGCGGACTTGAGCCGAGTAATAGAGCTCCTTCTCGTCCTCGGTCAGCGACGGGTTGGCGAGGAGCAGCTTCTCTTCTTGCGGTAGGAGCGGCGTAGGGTTCACGGCCCAAACGCGGCTCACGGCTCCGCCGCTCGCGCTGGTGCCGCCCGACCCGAGCGGCGACGACCCCAAATCGAGGACCTCTCCACCGCAGCTGAGCACAGCCGAGAGCGAGCCAAGCAGCAAAGCCAAGTGTGCTGGGCGAAGGAAGCGAGCCAGCAGCGCACCCGGAGCCATCAGGCTATTTCTATCGCGAAGCGCCGCGCTCCGCGATGGGCTTCAAGCGAGCGACGTGCGGGCTGTTGGGGAAGCGAGCGACGAACGACTTGGCCATGGCGGTGGCGCGCGCCGAATCGCCAGCTTGGTCGATGGCGCGGATGCGCAGGACGGTGGCTTCTTGGCCGAAGCTGCCGCGCGGAAACTTGGCGGCGTAAGTGTTGAGCGCAGCCATGGCGGCCTTGGCGTCGCGAGCCGCTACACCAGCGCGCGCCGCTTCGATCAGGCGAATCTGCTCGCCTAGGTCGGCGTCGGCGGAAGCCGAAGCGTCGGTCCGAGCGCTGCGCGGCGCTGAAGCAACGGCCGGAGCCGGTTCTTCGACCGGTGGCAGCGGCGACACGGCGGGCGCAGCCTCTGGAGCAGGCGCAGCGACCGGGGGCTCGACGTCTGCGACGACGGGCGGCTTGACCTGAACGACGGGCGCTGGAGCCGGAGCCGGAGCGCGAGTGAGCACGACGGCACCGATGAGCGCCACCACGCCAACGCCTACGGCAACCTTACCCAACGACGCCCACTTGCCGGCGCCCGCAGCCCCCGTCGCGGGGGCCATGCTGGCGGCTGCTTGACCCGGAGCCGCAGGCGGCGGCGCGGCGAGCGGGCCGGACAGCGGCAAGCCAATGCCGAGTAGTGCGCGCATGCGAGCTTTGTGCTCGTCGGAGGGTTGCTCGGCGCGCGAGGCGTCCAGCAGCATTTTTTCCATCGGTGTCGGGTCGTCGGGGACGAGCTTCAAGTTACTCACGGTTTCGTCCCTCCAGGGAGAGAAGCTTCAAAGGCTGCCACCGCAGCGCGGAAGGCCTCACGTGCGCGACGCAGCCGCGACGTGGCGGTACCGAGCGGGATCTCGAGCAGCGACGAGACTTGCGGCATCGTCTGCCCTTCGAGCTCGGCCAGAATGAATACGGTCTTCAGGTCGTGGTCCATGTTCGCCAAAATGCGCCCCATCAAATCGACGGCGCGGCGTTGGTCGGCCAAATCTTCGGGACGCGCAACCTGGCTGTTGCGAAAGTCCATGTCGTCTTCCAGGACCCAGCGTTTCTCGTTGCGGGAGACGCGACGAGCCACCCGCAGCGCGGTACCGAACAAGAAAGCGCGTTCACGCCCTTCTTGAATGTCCAAGATGCGTTCGGCGGCGACCAGAAAGACTTGTTGAGCGGCGTCATCAGCGGCTCCGCGGCTGAGCCCGAGCCGCCGGATGAGTCGCCAAATGAAGTCGTGGTGGTCATTGAACATCTGACCCAACCGCACACGACTGGCGTACTGCTGAGCAGCAAGACCGTCGCTAGATTGGAGCTCCAAATCGGAGATTGTGTTCACCCGCACCTCCCATGATGCGAGCCGACCGAACATCGATCACGGAAATCCGCCCGCTGCTCCCAATCCAAAAGAAAATCCCGGTGTAGGTGTTTTGAAGAACACCTCGCGCTCGAGCGCGAACTCGTCCTTGCGAAACGGCAGCACGAGCCGACCATCGGCAATGATTTCGAAGGCTTCGCTGACACGCAGCCCGGCCCAAACGGCCACGCCCGCCGCGCCATACAAGCGCGAGTACGTCCCATCGCGAGGCGTCCCCTCACCCCACGCCTTCAGCAGGCCCACGGTCCCAAACGCGCACGGCCGCAAGCCGAACAGACGGGGGCCAAGCCGCACAGGGCAAACGTCCAGTGTCGGCAACGTGTAGGCAAAGCCAGCCGCAGCACTCTTGTGGGTGATGTTACGGCTCTGGGCGTGCGTCAGCGAAAGCCGCCAAAACGGCGCCGCAAGGCCGCCCGGATTGATCTCGAACGCAGCCGAGGCAGTGCCACCCCACGCCGGTTCGGGCGCCATTTCGAGCAATACGGCGCCGGCCAAACCAAAGCTGAAGCGGTACGGCTCGGTGGGCGGCGCGCGACGAAACGGAGGCGGCTTGCGCGCTGGCGGCTGCTTCGGCCGCTCTTCCGGCAACTTCACTGCTTGCGGCTTCGGCGGCTCGTCGGGCGGCGGTTCGTCCGAGAATGCGTCGGGGTCGAGCGTTACCGTCGCGATCAGCGACAACGCGTCGACGGCTTCGGCGCAGCTTGCCGCTTTGAGCTGACGCGTGCGCGTCTTGCCGTCTGCTTCAACGACAGTGACGGTGCCACGCAGTGCGCCGGTAGCTTGCGGCTGCTGGATTTCGACCACCAACGAGCGCTTGGCGCCCGCGTCGGACACCAAGCGAATACGCGCCGAGCGTTTGCTGACGCGCGCCGCAAACTCGGCAGCAGAGCTACAGCCGTCAGGCGCGCGAAACTCGAAGCGCGTCGCCTCGGGTTCCGCGGCTTGCTGCGCGTGCGCGGGTGCAACCACGAAAACGACAGCGGACGTCAGGGCACAGACAGCTACATGACGCTGTGATCGTTTCACGGGCGGGCGGCATTAAACACCGAAAGGGCAGTGTCTGCGCGCCTTTCGAGCTGAGCCACCCATGAGCCCCATCAATCGTTTTTTGGCCGAGGCGCACCTCACCATCCGCGAAAATCCCTGCATTTCACCAGATTTTTGCCTGGACTTCGCCCGCCTGGCCCAGCGCCTTGCTGGTAGCGATGCCGTAACCCACTACCCCAAGAGCCGCTTCAGCGTCGCGGCCGGCTCGTTCACGCTGGCCGAAGACGCCGACGGCGACTGCGCATGGTTGTTGGCGAGCACTCGTGCCGATGCCGTCACGACCCTGGCCGACGGCGTGGCATTGCCGCTCTCAGCGGGCCCTCAATCCTCACCCCTCAATCCTCACCCCTCCTATGCCTTCCCGGCCACCTGGCAAAACCTGCTGCGGCTCAAGAACCTGATTCAAGAGCACGACCCCGGCAGCACCATCTTTCCGACCGCCACGGGCACGCTGCAGCACTCGAGCTTGGGCGTCGGCGCCCGCCTGACGACGCTGCACTGGCCCGCCGTGGAGTGGGCCATGGCGGCGCTCGGGCTGAGCATGACTGCCAACCAGAACAGCATCCCCCGCGAGCTGGTTTACGACGTGAATGCGATGCTCGAAGGCCGCCTCGAAGGCGTGCCGTTTCCGTTCATTGGCGCCGACGTGCCAGAAGGCCATCAGGGCCAAAGCGTCGAAGGCATGAGCCACGGCTCGGTGTTGTCCAAGCTGAAAACCGGCTTTCACACGCGGCGCATTGCTTGGGGTTTCAACGCCGATCACCAGCCGGTGGGCGGCAAGTACGACGCGCGCGAAAACGAGCTGGTCGCAGGCTGTTTGCTATCCAGCTACATCACCTTCGATCTTTCGCCCGAGCTGAGCATCACGCCCAAGCAGGCCGATCCGCAGGCGTGGGTCGGCCAAAACGTGCCGGCGCAAGTGGTGGAGCGCGTACGCGCGCGCGCCAGCGGCCTCGGGCTTTCGCTCGACGCCACGGCGCTATCGGAGCTGCTGTGTGCCGTGTGGCCCGCCGTGCAGAAGCTGCAGCGCCGCGATCGCGCCTACGCCAAAGCGCGTCAGCAAGCCTTCACCACGTCCGTCGGGCGCGCCTACTTCCGCGAGCTGTCGATCGACGAGCTGCCGGGCCTCACGACACCCGAAACGCTCGCCACGATGCTGGCGCTCTGCGAAGCGCTCGACATCGGCATTCACTACGTCGCGCCCGCCTTCGGCTTCCAAAAGAACTTCCCCTTCGCCGACAACGCCGAGCTCGAGCGCCGCGTCGAAAGCGCGTGGAAGATCTGCCAAGCCTTCGGCTGCTCAATCGGCTTTCATAGCGGCTCCGGCAAATCCGACGAAAACTACCGCCTGTGTGGGCGCGTCACCGGTAGCCGGCTCGAGATCAAGACGTCGGGTCGCTACACGTACGAGATGGGCCGCGCGCTCTCGGCTTCGTCCAACGCCGCCGACCGCGTGCTGTGGCGCGACTGGTACCGCTTCACCCAAGAGCTGGCGGTGAACAGCGCTTTCAGCGACAACCCACAGGAGCGCAGCATGGCGCGCACCTTCATCGTCAACGCGTTGGAGAGCGAAAAGCGCAGCGTCGACGTGTTCGAAAGCGCAGCCGCGTGTGGAGCAGCCTTGGCGGCGCTCACGCCGAATCCGGACCACATGTTCTGGTTCGAATACAATTTCTTGTACGTGCTGGCCGCCGAGGGCCGCTCGGACAAGGCGTCGCTTGGCGACCACACGCCGGCCGGCTACCGCCAACGCGCGCGTTTCTACGCCATCAGCCCCGAAGGCCAGCTGCGCTACGCCAAAAACGTCGCCCTCTACCTGCTCTTTCTGGCCGAAACCACCGGCCAAGCCACCTCCCTGGCCTGCCACACCGCGCGCGAGCAACTGCAGCAGCTTCGCAGCTACGAACAGTTCCTCGATAGCATCGCCCCCAGCGTGTAGTGACGGTCGGTTCGAGACCAGCGTAGCCCTTGCGATCCGCAGCTGAACGCGGTCCGATCGCCAGGCATGTGGCTCATCGACGAGCAGCGTAAGGCCAACCAGAGTACCCGCTCGCTGTTCGACAGCTACCTCGAGCATCGGACGCAAACGACGCAGCTTGCGCTCGACAGCGCAAGACCAGGCGTTTCGCAGACGCTTTGCGTGCTGGGCGCCGGCAATTGTCTCGACCTAGACCTAACCAAGCTGGCCGCGCGCTTCTCGGCCGTCCACTTGGTGGACATCGATCGCAGCGCGCTGGAGGGCGCAGTCGCGCGGCAAACACCCGACGTGCAGGCGCGTCTCGTTTTGCATGCACCGGTCGACTTGTCGGGGCTCTTGGACAAGCTCGAGCGTTGGGCGCGGCTCGACACCACCGAGCAGGAGCTGCTGCAGCATCATCGCAAGACGTCGGAGTCGTTGGCCGCTCGAATTGGGTCACACGACGTCGTTTTGTCGGCTTCGTGCATCACCCAAATGCAGCTTTCGGTGCTGCAGGCGCTGGGCGACAAGCATCAGCTGTTCGACGCAACGCGCCACGTGCTGGGCGCCACCCACCTGCACACCTTGCACGCGCTGACCAAACCGGGCGGCCGCGCGCTGTTGGTGACGGACGTGCTATCGAGCACGCGCTTTGCCCCGCTCGCCGAGCTACCGCCCGACACGAACCTGCTCAAGCTGCTGACGCAGCTCATGTCGGCCGAGCAGATGATCTACATCGCGCGCCCGGGCTTGTTTCACATGCTGCAACAGCAAGATCCGCTGCTGAATCAATCCAGCACCTTGAGCGCACCGCTGACTGCGTGGGTCTGGCAGAACGGCCCCCACGAACGCTTTTTGGTCTACGCCATGGCGCTCGACCGCAAGGCTTAAGCCGGCGCTTGCCACAAGCCGGGCAGCGGCGTCACTCCGGTCTTGTAGAACCCTTCGGCGCTCAGCTTGCTGAGTGGATCTGCGCCCAAAAAGGCCTGCGCGGCGGTGGCCCAAATCCGGTTGTGGTGCGAGTTCGTGACGGTTTGAAAGCCGCCCGGCTGCATCCCGAGCTTGGAACCGCCGATGAGCAAGGCCGAGGCGTTGTTGCGATCGTGCGACGGGTTGCCAACCTCGCTGACCGCGGTGATCAAGGTGCGATCGAGCAAGCTGCCACCAGCAGGGTCCAACGGATCTTTCTGATCCAAGAAGCCCTTGATGAACTTGGCGGTCTCGTTGAAGTACCACCACTGCACGTACGCCATCGCGTCCCAAATGTAGCGCTCGCCCCCGGACGGCGGCGCGCCTTGGTAGAAGCCCGAGTCGAGCTTTCGGTGGCTCAACGGGTGGTGCATATAGATGGTGTTCGGGCTGTTCGGATCGGCACCCTTGAAGGACACGTGGTTGGTGCCGGGCGACCACTCGAACGTGGCGACACGAATGATGTCGCAGGCAAAGGCCGCGCGGATGATGCTGGAGTGCGCGGCACCGACGGCGGCGTGGTTCGGCGCGTCGTCGGTCGACGACGTCGGGTCACCGTAGTCGGCGTTCTTGTCGGTGTTGAGGCCGTTCAGGTTCATGGCCGGCGCCATGGGCACGGTGCATTCGACACCGCCGCCAGGGTTGTTGATCTGCGCAGTGAGCTGGGTCTCGAGCTTGCGGATCACCTCCGCGTGCGCGTCGATCTTGCTGCTTTCGTTCGCGGGCGCGAGCGACTTGAGCCGGTCGAGCTCGCGCAACGAGTGGTCGAGCACGCTCTTACGCTGCTTCAAGAGCCGCAGCGCCGTCGCGTCGGTCATGCCGGCACCGCCAGGCGTGAAGTCCTTGAACAGGTCGTTGTACGCCGTGATCGGGCTCAGGGTCGGGCGGAGCGGCGTATTCTCGGAAATCATACCGCTACCCACGGCGGAGGCGATTTGCTGCTTCGTGTAGCCGTATGACAGGCAGCGCGTCGAGGTCTCGTAGGAGTCGACGCGAGCGTCGCAAATGACGTTGTAGTAGCCGCGACCGTCGGTCTTGAGCCCTGCCGCGTTCTTGAGCAGAATCTGGTCCCACGACGGGCCGCCCGCGCAGCCGTCGTCCGTCTCGCCGCCGTTCTTGCGCGTGCCGGGTCCGCTAGCGCCGGTGGTCGAAAAGGGCGTGCCAGCCTCGTGCGCGCCGCCGTTCGGGCAGTTGAGTCCCGTCATGTTGAAGCCCCACAGGATGTGCGTGTGCGGCTTCAGCTCGGGCGTCGCAAACGGCGAGATGATGTAGCCCGGCTGACCACGCGTCGTCGAGGCGGTGTAGCCAGCACCCGTGCCGGTCGGCACGTATTGGTACTTCACCGACCCGCAGGGCCAGTTCATCAGCAAAAACCGCGCTGGCGGACCTTCGCCAGCCGCGCTGGCCTCCATACTGCGCAGCAGCTGGTGCAGGCCAAAAGCGCCGCCGACGGCGGCCAGGAACGAACGTCGCGCAAATCGATAAGACTTCATGGTGCTCACATTCCTGGCGTGCGGTGGGCAAGGGTCTCGGAGGCGGCAATCTCGGCCAGCAGCGACGTGAAGCTCTTGTCGCTCGCGCGGGCAAAGGCGTCAGTCACCGCGCGCACCGCGCAGCCGCTGGTGGGAGCGCCAGGGATGCGGGCGCTGCCCTGGCTCTCGTCCGCCAGCGCGTAGTTGATGAAGTTCAGCGCCATGCAGCGGGTCAGCGCGTTGCTGCCCCAGGCAGGCTCGTCGCGCAGCAGCGCCTGAGCCAAGTTGGCGGGACTCGTAACCACGGCCGGATCGGGGACGCCGTCACCATCTTGATCGTACGCGAACGACGGCGGCAGCTTGCCGCTCGTCCAAGCTTGATCGATGGCGTTCCCTTTCTTGTCCTTGGTGCGGTACTGGCCGACGGCGTCGTAGTTCTCGAGCACGAGGCCCATGGCGTCGAACTGGCCGTGACAACCTGCGCACACGGCGCCACGCGTCGGATCGGCGCGAAATTCGGCCTTTTGCCGCTCGGTCCAGTCGGCCTGAGAGGCGATGGCGTCGGTGACGGTGGCGTTGCCTTCCGGGAAGGGCGGGTTCTCGGAGCAGACCAAGGCGGCGTTCACGGCGAGCCCGCGGCCCACCACGGACGTCCCGTCTGGGCGTGACTTGGACGTGAGGAAGGGCGACAGAGTCAGCAGCCCCGAGCGGCCCTCGGGAAGCATGATCTCGCTGAAAACTTTGGCGTCGGTGCTGGGCGACGCCACGCCGTACACCGGCGCAAGCTGGCTGTTGATCCAGGTGCGGCGCGACGTGACGAGGTCGCCGAGCGCGCCCTGCCAGAGGATGTGCTTCAAAAACTCTTCGCCCTCGCGCAGCATCGAGTTCTTGAGGCCCGCCGTCACTGCAATGCCCTCGACCGTGCCTTCGTCGATGACGACGCCCGGGACCGTGGTCAGCTGAAAATAGGCGATCATGGCCGCTTCGATGTTCGCCTTCGCGACGTCGGTGCCAAGCACACGACGCGCTTGAGCCCGCAGAGCGTCAGGGGTGAGCTGATTGTTCGCCGCGGCACTCAAGAGTTCCTGGTCGGGTGGACCATCCGCCAGGAAGTAGGAGATCTCGCTGGCCAGCTCGTACTGGGTGATGGGACCGGCGCTGTTCCAGCCGTCACCAATCTCGGTGCGGTAGAGGAAGGCGGGCGAGAGCAACACGGCGTCGTAGCCGTGCTGAATGGCCTCGGCCACGCCGCCACCGTTCGTCGTGGTGAGATCGGTCCACAACGTTTGCAACGAGTCGCTCTCCTCCTTGGTGAGCGGGCGACGGTAGGCGGACTCGGCAAACTTGAGCACCGCCGCGAACCCACACGCCGCGTCGGTAGGCGATGCGCCGCAGGTCGTCAGTGTGGCCAGGTTGGTGCCGACGTAGGTCATCGCTCGTTTGGCCACTCGATCTCGAAGATCGAAGTCGGATTGGCCGAGGGTGGTGCCGATGGTGGCCAAAGGCGGAAACGCGCGCAAATTGGCGGGCGTTATCTCTTCCTCCTGGAACATCTCGGGCGCTGCCTCTTTGAAGAGCGCGTTGTACGTGTTGACGAGCTGGTTATCGGTCAGCCGCACGACGCGCTTTTGCGTCGTGACCGCGGTGGCCTCACACCCCGCGGGGCTCGCGCCGCCAGCGCCAGCGCTCCCGCCCGCCCCACCGCCGGCCGTTCCTGAGCCGGCAGCGCCAGGCGTAGCTTTCAGGGTGGTCTGAGGGTCACTCGAGCAGCCGAGGAGCCCGCTGGCGCCTGCGACGGCGAGCAACAGGCACAGCGGCTGCCGAAAGCCCGAAGAGATCTGAGGCATATTTATACGTTCCCTCACCAGAAGGTTGCCCACACGCACGACTAACACCCGTTGTAGTTGTTGCGGCTCAGCCGGCGACTTGATCAAGTTTCTCGCGGGCGCCGTCAGCGAGCCGGTGCTCATCGGGATGCATAGGGGGCGACACGCTCGTCAATTGCATCAAAAAACCCGGGCAGATTGGCGGCTATCGGCTAACGCGCCAGCCGGTTATGCTCGCTGAACTCAGGGGGATGGCGCTCGAGCTCGCATGCCGTTGCCTTCCCCTGCCAACCTGACCCTCGAAATCGCGGAGCTGCTCGCTGGAGACGACGCGAAGCAGGACCTGGACCACTGCCTGACGCGCCTCGCGGAGCATGGGCTGCGCCAGCAACTCGAAGGCGCCGAGATGATCCTGGAGACCCACGGCCAGCGGCTTGCGCTAGCTGGTGGGTCGCAAGAACTTCGCGACGCCGTGGCACCACTGCTGCGACTTGCGCTGCGGCAAGTGGCGGAGCAAGACGAGCACCGCAAGACCCGAGAACGGCTGGAGCTTTTGTCGGCTGCGTCGTTCGAAGGCATCTTGGTGCACATCAACGGTGTCGTGATCGACACCAACCAGCGGCTGCAAGAAATGCTGGAAGCTACGCCCGAGCAGCTGCTGGGCCCCGAGACGATGCGGCGCTCGGTGGCGACCGAAGATTTACCCGACGTATTGAACCGCGTCGCTACGGGCTATGAGGGCGCTTATACGATCACCGGCGTGCGCCGCGACGGCACGCGCTTTCGCGCCGAGCTGCAGTCCAAGCAGGGCCGCTTGGGCGACCGCCCCGTGCGCATTGCGGCCGTACGCGACGTGACGGAGCGCGAGCACACGCTTTCACTGCTGCGCGAAAGCGAGCAGCACCTGCGCAACCTCGCGCTAGGCGCGTTCGATTTCATGGTCGTGATTCAGGACGGGGTGATCGTCGACGTCGGCGGCCGCGTCAGCGACGTGATCGGCTTCACGCGCGAAGAGATGGTCGGCCGCGAAGCCGCAGGCTTCGTAGCCGCGCAGGCTCGGCCCACGGCAGTGCAGGCCATCGGCGAGAACCGCCCGGGCGCCTACGAGACCGTGCTGATCGACAAGCAAGGCAATGAAGTGCCGGTCGAGGTCGTCGGTGCCCGCTCGACGTTGAACGGCAAAGAGGCGCGCGTTTCGGGGTTTCGCGATCTGCGCGAAGAGCAGCGCCAGGCCGCCGAGCGACGCAAGCTCGAGCTGCAGCTGCAGCGCAGTCAACGCCTCGACAGCTTGGGGGTGCTCGCTGGCGGCATCGCGCACGACTTCAACAACCTGCTGGCCGGCGTGATCGGCAACGCCAGCCTCTTGCTCGACACGTTGACGGATCCGCTGGACTTGCAAGCCGCCCAAGCGGTGGTTTCCGCGGGTGAGCGCGCCGCGACGTTGACGCGCCAAATGCTGGCCTACGCCGGACGCCAAGACTTGAGCAGGCGTGAGCCCGTGGACTTGGGGGAGCTCTTCCGCGAGCTGCGCACGTTGCTGGACGCTACCCTGTCGAAGAAGGCTTCGCTCAACCTAGCGATCGAAGCCGGCAGCGTGGTGCTCGGTGATCGCGGCACGTTGACGCAGGTGATGATGAACCTGCTAACCAACGCCTCCGACGCGCTGGAGGGCAAGCCTGGCAAGATCTACGTGCGGACCCGGCACGTGCAGCAGCTCGACGCCCGCTGGGACTACGCGCTAGGTGAGCCGGTGAGCGCCGGCCCGGGTGATTGGGTGCTGGTCGAGATCGAAGACGACGGCGTAGGTATGGATGAGATCACGCGGCAGCGCGTGTTCGAGCCGTTCTTTTCGACCAAGGAGCACGGTCACGGGCTTGGGCTCGCGGCGTGCTTGGGCATCGTCAGCAGCCACGGCGGCGCGCTCTTGCTCGAGAGCGAGCTGGGCCGTGGCAGTTGTTTCTCGGTGGTGCTGCCAGCGACCGATCGCCGCGCGCAGACCAGGCCCGCGCCGCCTTCGAGACTGGGCACGCCGTGCAGCGTGCTGGTCATCGACGACGAGGAGCTCGTGCGCACCCAGCTGCGCCGCATGCTGGAGCTGCGCGGCTACAAGGTCCAAGAAGCCTGCGACGGCTTGAGCGGCGTCAAAGCCCAACTCGAGAACCCCGCCGAGCTGCTGGTCATCGACATGACCATGCCCGACATCGACGGCGCCGAGGTCGTGCGCCGGATTCGCGCGACGGGCTCCCGAGTCGCGATCGTGCTCTCATCGGGCTACCAAGCACAAACGGCCGCCGAGCGCCTGGAACCCGGCGCCTTTCAGGTCTTCTTGCCGAAGCCCTACGGCATGAGCGAGCTGTTCGGCGCGCTGGAGGCGGCGCGCACGATGGTGAACAAGCTCACTCTTCGCTGAACGACGCCTCAGGGCTCGAGCAGTCGGAAGAACGCGCCGTGGGTGCCGTCGAGCTTCTTGTCGTTGGCGCCAGTGGCCGGAAACGGATTGAGCTTCCACACGGCACCGACGATGGCCCAGCGACCAGCAGGCGAAACGGCGGAGGAACGGTTGCCGTACTCGGCCGTGATCCCGTCGTAGGAAAGGTAGCGACGCACCATCAGATCGGGCGACAAGACCAGCAGCAGCCCCTCCAGACTCCCGGCGGACTTTGCGCTGAGCGCTCCTGCCGTGACGGGAAGGGTCGGCGAGTTGGTGAAGCCGGTGACGTAAATGTTACCCGCAGCGTCGACGCTCACGCCCTCTGCGCCGTCCGGACCCGTCCCGCCGACTTGGGTGCTATGTAGCAGCGACTTCCCGTCGGCCGAGACGATGCTCACCACGACGTCGCGCCCTCCTGCGTGCTTGGAGCCGTCGGTGACGGGATAATTGGTAGACGCCGTCGCTGCGGCAATCACCGGGTTGCCGTCGCTGCCAAGCGTGAGGGAGTGCGTGTCGAGCGACTCGTTGGCGCTTCCGCCAAGGTAGGTGCAGAAACCCAGGCTGCCGGTTGGATCGAAGCGCGCGAGCAGGAAGTCGTCGGCACCACCCGAAGCAGGCTGGTAAACGCCGGCCGTCGTAGGTGCTCCGGCGCCGGGCTCGCCCGCAAGAAAGAACGCTGTGCCGTCGGCGAGCACACGCACCGCCGGATTGCTGCTGTAACAGGCGGTGTCTACGCCGCCCAGGAAAGTGCCGTACTGCACGCTGCTGCCATCGGCGGACAGGCGCGCGTAGAACGAGTCGCAGACGCCGCGAAGCGTTGGCTGCGCAGCGCCGCTCGTTACCTTCTGCGACATATCCGAGCCACTCACCGAGCTGGCGGCGACGTGAACTCGGTTCATTCCGTCGATGGCGATATCGCGCACGAAGCCTTGCCCCGATTCGCCAAAGTACGTCGACCAAAGCAACGTTTTGCCGTCAGCGGACAGCTTGGCGACGAAGCCGTCTTGATAGCCATACGCGGAGCTTGGATTGGAGTCGCCGGCAAACGCCGGCTGAAGCGCGCCCGCCGTAGTCGGAAAGCCACGCCCGGCGCGCCCCGCCAGGTACACGTTGTGCGAGCCGTCCACCTCGACTGCGTAGATGCGATCGTAGTTGGGACTGCCGAGGTAGCTTGACCAGACGATGGCCCCCGTGGGGTCGAGCTTCGTGACGAAACCATCGGTCTGGCCTCTGCTTCCGAGCTCGGTGCCGCCAGTGTTGTAGGTCGTGTCGTACGCGCCGGGCGTTACGGGAAAGTCAGGCGACGAAGTGCCCCCGACCACGTAGATGAAGCCTTGGTCGTCGATCGCCACGTCTCGCGCCTGCTCCCAATCGAGCGACGCTCCGTCGAGCAGGCCGGCGCTCAGGACCTCGAACGTCATCGTTCCCGGCGCGCCGCTGCCACCTCCCGCACCACCACTGCTACCGCCACCGTTGGGGCTACCGCCACCGTTGGGGCTACTGCCACCGTTGGGGCTACTGCCACCGAATGCGCTGCCCGCGTTGCCTCCCGCCGTCCCACCAGCACTCAGGTCTCCACCGTTGCCCGCGCTGACGCTACCGCCCGTGCCGTCGCTGCCGCCCGCGCCGGCGCGCCCGCCCCCTCCGGAGTCGCCTCCACCGAGCGCATCCGCTGCGCCGGCCAGGCCGGTCGCCTCGCCGCCGCCCTTCGAAGCTCCTGCGGTCCCACCCGTCGAAGGCTGGCCTCCGCAGTCACGCTCCTTACAGTGGTCGACGTTGCCCGCCGTCTCGTCCGACGAGCAAGCGACACACAACACCAAAGCGCCCGCTAAACTCCCGAGGCACCCTGCCGCGATTCGCATGGGCTCCAGGTTGCGGGTTCATCGATGGCTGTCGCAACTGCGAAGAGTCGGCTCAAGGCTCCACCCAGCCTCAAAGCGTATACGCCCGTATACGAAGCGTCGTTTAGCCAACCACCCCGAAGGCGTCGACGACCAGCTTTCTGCGACAAAGGGCTGGATTGATGCGCCTTTCGACAGCCAAAGCTCACTCTTCGATGACCACGTTGTGGGCGTCGTAAATGCAGTTCTTGTCGGGACCCGTCGTGGTCTTGCTCGGCTCCAGGCCGCGCGCGTTGCCCAAGAAGCGCTGACACACCGGGAACTTCGGTTTTTCGCTGGTGTAGATGTGGCTCGTGCCCTTGAAGATGGCTCGGTCGCCGTAGTTTTCGTTCAGGCCCACGAGGCACGACGACTTCTTGCCGGCGAGCGCGGTGATGTTCTCGAGCACGATGGTGCGCGCCGATTGGCGGCTGCAGTTGCCGCAAGAGCGGTACAGCTTGCCGAAGTTCTCGACGTAAAAATTCTTGATGATCATCGTGCCGACGCCGTTGTTCTGAAAGACCTTGTCTTTCGCGCCGCTGGCGCCGCCGCGGTCGATCAGCATCACGTCGTCGGGTTGCTGGCCGCGGAAGGTGGCGGCGTCTTCACCCACGCGCTCCCACCAGACGTTCTTGAGCGTGCACGAGCCGTAGCAGTGCACGCCGTCAGCGGCGGGGTCACCGATGATGACGTTCTCGAGCACGGCGCCGTCCGAGAGCCGAAACATCGGGTCTTGGTTCTCGTCTTGGCTGCTGGTACCGAGGTCGTCCACGCCGTAGAAGCGCTGGCCTTTGCCGTCGAAGTGATTGAGCACGCGGATGGTGGCGTCGACCTGCACTTCGCCGGTCGGCTTGGGCCACTCCACGATGGGCGACTGCGCCGGCTGGGTGTTGGCGCGCGGAAACGCCGGCCCCTCGGGCCCGCACCCCACGAGCACCAAAGCGGCCAACGCCACCGCTTTCAAACGCCAACTGCCAACTGCCAACTGCCAACTCATGATTGAGCCTTACTCCGACCGATACCAGCGGTTGGTGGCACCACAGCTCCAGAAGTACTGGCCAGCTTCTGCCATGCACACGCAGCCGCGCGGGGAGGTGCCGGTGGAGTTGTAGTCGCGCGCAATGCACAGGTCCCACTCGTGCTCGGCGTCGCAAGGTTGGTCCTTGAGCACCCCTTGCTTGCCGCTGCCGAACGACTCGCAGCTGGCCGCGCTCGGGGACAAGCCCTCGCTGGTCGAGCATTGCCAGATTTTGTTCATGCAGCGGCACCCCTGCTCCGGAAAGACGCTGCTGCGGCACTCCATGCCCTCGCCCATGCAGGTCTCGCCCGACAGGTACTTGGGTTGGCCGGTCAGGTTGTCGCAGAAGGGCGCCACGGGCACGTCCTTGTAAGGCCAGTTGTCAGGAGGCAAGCAGGCGCATTGCAGGAACACACCGCCCTCGCAGGTGCAGATACGCTTGCCGAGGCCGCTGGCGCAGGTCGCGGTCAGGCAATCTTGCGAGCAGGCGTCACCCTGACTGGGCTCGTAGTCGTTCCTGCAATCCTCATCACCCTGAAGGATGAGACCGTCGGTGCGCGGCGGAATGTCGTAGCCCTCGGAGCAACCGAACACCGAAAGCGCGACGCCTGCCGCCGCGACGCCCGCTAGAACGCCGATCCGTTTGCAGCCATTGCGTTCTAGCCCCTTCCTGGTGGGGGCGGCACGCGCCGCCCCCCTCGGCCGAAGTGAATTCGGCCGAGCCTCCCCCCACGCGGCGGCGCTCGAAGTCACCAACTCGTGAACTCCGTTGATCCAGCAGATCGTTTGCCTCTCTAACGACCGTCGCCAGGCAGGCGAATGACGTTGGGGCAAGGCGTCGTTCATCGGCATTTTTGCTCCACTCGGGCTGAGCTCACTGCGCGGCGGCTGCCCAGGTGCTTGGCGGCTTGTCGCAGTCCCAGATCAGCGAGCCTTCGTCGTCAGGTGCGCAAGCGCAGACCTCGCCGCCGGCGGCGCCTTCGCAGACCTTGCCCATCATGCCCGTGCAGTCGAGCTTATCGGCCTGGTTGGTGCAGGTCATGATGTCGGCCGGCTTCGTCTTGAACGGCGAAGCCGAGTAGTCACACGCCGCGCAGGTCCAGTTCGTCGCGCACTTGCACGAGCGCAACCCGCTGTCCGCCAACCCGCAAGCCAGGTTCAGGCACTCGGTGCCTTCGGGCGTGCAGGCCATGTTGCTCTTGATGCCCTTGCAGGCTGCGTTGGCGCCGCCAGTGCCCGCGCCGGTGCCCGCGGTACCCGCGCCCGTGCCGCCAGAGCCCGTCCCTGCCGTGGGGGTGGTGCCGGTGCCGGCCGTGCCGTTGGCAGTGCCGGCCGTCGGGGTAGAGGCGGTGCCAGCGGTACCGGTACCGGTGCCGCCGTTGGGAATTACCGTGGTTCCAGCAGTGCCGGGCGACGTTCCCGCCGTGGGCGTGGAGGTGGTACCGCCGCTGCCTTCTTCGGGCGTGTTGGCGCTAGAGCAGCCCGCGCCGGTTAGTGCGACCAGGAACCCGACCGATGCGACCGTTGCATATACCTTGATCATAATGTCCTCATTTTTCGCGAAACGCTTCGATCACGAAGTCAGAAGGCGACCATCGCCGTCAGCGAGAGCAGGTTCTCGTCTGGCTTCGTGACCGATGCCAAAGGCTCGTCAGGGGGGCTGGGCTGCGAGTAGGGCGCGCTAGGACGCACGCTCTTGCCCAACATGTAGCGGGTGTAGTTGAGGATCACGTACTCGCGACCGATCCACTTGGAGTGAAGGACGATGCGTGGCGATATCGCCGAGTACGCAACGTCCTGCTTGCCGCCATCGGGCATCACGCTGTCGAAGCGCACGCCGATGGACAACGGTTCGATGGGCGCAACTTGCAGTTCGGCGCCGAGCTTCACCTTGTCTTGCTTGAAGGCGTAGGCCGCGACCGGTACGCCCTTCAGCTCGTGCTTGGTGGTCTCGACATGGTTGAGCATGCCGAACACGCCGAGTGACACGTCGGGGCCTGGCTCTCTGCGGCCGAGCAGTGGCGCGGCGCGCAGAATGTACTGAAACAGCACGGAATGCAGCTTGCCGGAGTCGTCTCGACCTGCGTCCTCGACGCCCGTCGCCAGGACCTTTTGCACTGGGACCGGCAGCTTGCCGAAGTAGTTGTCCTTGAAATTCCAGCCAGTCGTGCCGTGCAAGACCTGCACGCCGTCCGCCAGCGGCAAGATGCGCTCGGCGTCGATGTACGAGTAGCCGACGTAGCCGTTACCGGCGACCGGGTGATCGCTGTGAAGCTCGGCGCCCGCGATCGTCATGCGCGATTCCTTGGCCTTGGCCTGCGTGACCTCGGCCAAATCGTTGGGCGACCAAGACGACAGGTAATGGCCGGCGAACGACAACCAGTCTCTGAAGACCAGGTTCAAATGCGCGTGGTGAACGAAGTTCGAGCCCTGCGGCACCGGTCCCTGATTGGGCAGGTAGGGCGAGATCGGCGCGTCGCTCTTCACGAACGGCGTCACCTCGACCTTGGCGCCAAAGCCGTGCTCGACCACCAGCTCCAGATCGGGCGTGATATCGTAGTCGAGCAGCATGGCCTCGCCGGCGATGCGAGTGCGACCGAACAAATAGGTGCCGTAATAACCGGTGCTTTGCTGGTACGGCCCGGCGGCACCAAAGCGCTCCGTGAACGCGCCGACGTTGAGCGTCGCGCCCCCGCGCGTGCCGAACATGGCCGGCGCCTTGAGCGTCACCCAAGCCTGCGAAAAGCCGCCTAGCTTGTCCAAGTGGGGATACGCGGCGTCGCCGAACAGGTCGCTCGCCAAGATCACGTGGCCTTCCACGCGCTGGTTGGTGACGGCGAGCTCGATTTGACCGACTGCGCCAGGAGCGAGGTTGACGTAGCTCCACTCGTCGGCGCCGAACCCGACGATGCGCGGCGGGCTGTGCAGCTGGCTACCCTCGGTGCTGCCCGTCTCCGGACCCATGCCGATGCGCATGGGCGCGCGGAAGAAGCCGCGCAGCGCGTAGCTCCAACGACGGTTGTCCGGCGGCGGCTTGAGCCGCCCCACCGAGCTCACGATGTCGGCTTCGGCGCCGAAGTCGACGGAGCCGAGGCGCATACCAATGCTGGTGACTTGCAGCTTTTCGCGCTTCGGCGCCGGCGGGCGATCGACCGGCGGCGGGAACACGGCCGCGACCTTGGGCTTTGCAGGCTCTGCGGGTGCGGTTTCCGTGGGGGCCACGGTCTCGGCCGGAGCGGCTGCGGCGGGAGCGGGCGCCGCGGCGTCACCCGGAGCGGCTGCTGCAGGCGCAGCCGGCTCGGGCACGGGCTTGGGCTCAGGCTCAGGAGCTGCCGCCTGCGCGAACGCATGCGACGAGCCGAGCAGAGCGACGACGAGAAGGCGGGACGAAATGCTTGCCATGGTCAAAACGACATCCTGCCCATCACGACCAACATGTCGGGATCAGGGCGAAAGTACTCGTCGGTGTAGGGAGAGCCCGGCACCGTGTTCTTCCCCAAGAAGAAGTGCGTGTACTGCACGATGGCTTGCTCCTTGCTCTTCCACTTCGTGTAGAAGCTCACGCGCGGCGAGAGCGCCGTGTAAGCGTCGGACGTATCGGCGAGCCGCGGCGCAACGCGGTCGACGCGCGTGCCCACCGACATGAACTTGAACAGCGACATGTCGACGTCGACGCCGAACTTCAGCTTGTCGTCGTTGATGTCGATCGAAGTCGGATCAGCAGGATCTTCCTTCGGGCTCTTGGCCTTGTTGTACATGCCGTAGACCGCGACGTTCAGGTCGCGGCTACCGAACGGGTCGCCGAGCAGCGGCGCCACGCGCAACATGCCCTGCCACAAGATCGTATCGATGGTGCCGCCGAAGTTGGACGGCGTGAGGCCTGTAAAGCGGTCCTTTTGGCCGAAGTAGTTGAGCTTGAGCGAGCGGCCCGAGCCGCTGTGCAGCACGTTCACGCCGTCTGCCAACGGGTACACGTTGCTGGCGTCGACGTGCGAGTAGCCGACGTAGGCGTTGAACAGCTCTTTGTCGATGTGCACGTCGCCGCCGGCGACGGTCAGGCGTGAGGGCTCGATGTGCCCGGTGGCGAGCGTGTTGTCGTCGGGCGACCACGACGTGAGGTAGTGAGCGCCGAAGCGCAGCCAGTCGTCGTACAGCAGCGCGGCGTGCGTGTGATGCACGAACGTGGAGCCGTACGGCTGCGACTGTTGACCCGGCAAGAAGTCGGCCTCGGGTGGACCGTCCGGATACTGACTGAAGCAGTTGTTCATGCTCCGCGGCAGCGACGGATCGTTGTCCAAGCAGTCTCTGTCGGAGTTGGCGAAGAACGGCACCGTCTCGGTCTTGGCGCCGATGCCGTTCTCCAAAATCAGCTCGACCTTGCGGCTCAGGTCGAGATCGAACGTGAGTGATTCGCCGGCTTGGTGCGTGCGACCGAACAGGTAGGTGGAGTAGTAGCCAGAGCTCTTTTGGTACGGGCCCGAGGTGCCGAAGCGCTCGGAGAAGATGCCGGCCATCAGCGAGATGCCGCCGCGGTTGCCGAACGCGGTCGGGAACTTGAACGTGAGGTACGCTTGGTCGAGGCCCACGTCGTCGATGACGTTGTACGAAGGGTCGCTCAGGTGGCTGGTGCCGAGGATGATGGTGCCGGAGACGATCGGGTTGGCGACCGTGATGCCGAGCGTCACGGAGGCGTTCGGCGCCAAGCCGACGTAGTTCCAATCGCCGGAGCCCAAGCCGACGATGCGCGGCAGCGCGTGCATTTCGGTGCCGGGGTGGTGGTCGTTGCGCGGGCCGAAGCCGATACGCATGGGCGCGCGGATCGACCCCTTCATGCTGAAGCTCCAGCGTTCGAGCAGCGCTGCCATTTCGCGCTGGTCACGGACGCCGAGGATGTCGGCCTCGCTGCCGAGATCGAGCGAGTTGGGAGGCAAGCCAACGCTGGTCTGCAGCGACTTACCGCGGTCGCGCGGGGCTTCTTCGAGTGACGCTTGGGCGTCTTCCCGAGACTCGGCGGGCGCGGGAGCCTGTTGGCCAAGCGCCGTAGCGGACGCTACGAGCGGGGCGAGGACGATGGCTGCAAGGGTCGGCGGGCGCGGCCTGAACATGGAGTTCTGATCGAGCCGCGCTGGCTGGCGACGTACGCGCTCGACTTCGTGTAATGCCGAGGGTGCGACTTTCGATCACGGAATTCGGTGCTTTACGGCGCCGAAGCGGCCGCCAGGTCGGGCGACACGCTGCATTCCGGAACCGGTACCGCACCGAACACGAAGCGGCTCGGACAGGGCCCGGCGCCGTTCTCGACTTGGGCCTGCACGCTGCGCACCGCGTCGAGCGAATAGTCGTAGGGCGGTACGAAGACGCCGGTGCCGCGATCTTCGCGGGCGCCCGCGGCGTCGATGTACAGGTTGTCGCGCGACGCGACCACGCTCTGCTCGTTGGAGTAGCTAGCGCTCTCGATCGGGTCGCGCACCCCCATGAACACGTTCGACTCGGTCAGCACGTTGGCGAAGACGCCGACGCCGACGCAATAGTTGTCACCGCGCGCGCTATACAGGCTGTTGTAGACGTGCACTTGCCCGTAGCGAACACGCGGCATGCGCTCGCGCACCCGCTCGGCCCACCAAACGTGGTCGTAGCTGACGCGCAAACGTCCGGCGTCTCCGGGCTCGTTGTCGCTCGAGCCGACCAGATTCGAGAACTGGTGACCACCGGGACGCGAGCCCGAGTACGAGAACTTGGTCCACGAGACCGTGACGTAGTCCGAGCCCCCGTTGACATCGAGGTTGCCGTCGGAGCCGTCCGAGATGTCGCAGTGATCGACCCAGACGTGATGCGAGTTGTCGCCGATGCTCACGGCGTCCGCGCCGCCCGAGCAATCATCCGGGCTATCGGCGCAGTTATTGCCGACAATTTTGAGGTTGCGGATGATGACGTTGTTCTGGCCGCTGATCTTGAGGCCGCCGTGAAACTCGGCGCCCGGCAGGCCAATGACCGTGTGATTGGAGGTGATGGAGACGCGTGTCCCCTCGCCAATCACGCCGTTGACCAGGATCACGAGCGGCCCCATGGCCTTGGCCTGCGCCGCAAAGTCGGCTGTCGTCGTCACCTCGACTACCGGACCGCCCTCACCACCCGTCGTCGTCTGCAGTCCCAGATCCGGCACTGACGCCCAACCGGTCGCAGCAGCAGCGAACCGAGGTGGTCCCAAATCGACCTGCGGCGTTGGTTCCGGAGCCGCCTCCGGCACGCTAGTAGGCGCGCTCGAGCAGGCGCTCTCAGCCAGCGCGCCTGCCATCAGGAACCCACGCGCAACTGCCAACTGCCAACTGCCGGCTGCCAACTTCACTGCGTCTCCGTATCCGTGTCACAGCCGCCGGCTTCGCAGCCGTTGGTCGGCTGGTCTTGGTATTGTTGGTCGGCGTCGGTGTCGATTTGACCGGTCTCGCTGGTGCTGCGCGGATCACCGGACCGCTTGAGCGCCCACCACGAATTGGCTCGACCTTTGCGGCCCTCGCCCCACTCGCCGTAGATCTGATCGGGGTGGCCCTGCTTGCCGCCGCTGTAGACGAAATAGCCGCGCCCCGCCCACGTTTCTTTGCCCTTCAGCTCGCGCTCACTCCAGTCGAGCACCAATAGATTGCCGCGCACGGTGCCAGTGAACACACCTTCACGATCGCCGACGACGCGCCAGTTGCCCTGAGCGCGATTGCCCTGCGTCCAGATGTTGAGCACGATGTGATAAGGGCCCTGGTACACGCCCCGCCAATGCGCGCCGCCCGGCATGCGCCCAGCTTTGGGCTGGCTCGCCGCGGACGCGCTGGGTGTGCCGCACGACACCGCGCTGAGCAACAGGAGGCAACCCAAACAGCGCGCCAGCAGGCTCATTCGCGCTCCACGCTGGCCAGGATGAAAGCGCCCAAGCCTTTGGGATCGTTCGAGGCGATGTCGGTGCTGACGTAGTACTCGTAGGAGCCGTCGCGGTACGGGTTGCCGCCCAGGCCGGCGACCTTGCAGATGCCGCGCAGCTCGACGTTGCCCTGCTGATCGACGGCCGCGAACTCTTTGACCAAGCCGGCGTAGCCGCGCTCGGCAACGGGACCAAACTTGGCTTTATCGAGCCAACCTTTGCGCACGCCCTTGGACAGCGCGTAGACGATCATGGCCGTGGCCGAGGCTTCGCGGTAGTTGCGCGGCGCTCCGGGCTTGTCCATCACCTGCCACCACACGCCCGTTTCCTTGTCTTGCACGGCCGCCACCGCCGTAGCGAGGCGCTGCAGCACCGCCAGCACCTCCGCGCGTTTGGGGTGTTTTTCTGGCAAAAACTCGAGCACGTCGACCATGCCCATCGCAAACCAGCCCACGGAGCGCCCCCAAAACTCGGGCGACAAACCGGTGGTCGGGCTCGCCCAGCGCTGCTTCTTGCTCTCGTCCCAGCCGTGATACAGAAGGCCCGTCTTGGGGTCGCGGGTGTGCTGTTCCATCAGCAGCACCTGCTTGGCGACGTCGTCGTACAACGCGGCTTCGTTGGTAGTGCCGGCGAGCTCCGCCATGAAGGGCGCGGCCATGTACAAGCCGTCGAGCCACATTTGGCTGGGGTAGATCTTCTTGTGCCAAAAGCCGCCGTCGGTCGTGCGCGGTTGCGTCTTGAGCTGGCTGCGCAAAAGCTGCAGCGCCTTGGCGTAACGCTCGCGCTCCTTCGCGTCGGCGGACTTGGCTTGCAGCGCGAACAAGAGCTTGCCCGAGTTGATGTTGTCGAGCGTGTAGTCTTCGAGCTTGTAGCCCTTGATGGTGCCTTCGGCTGAAATCAGCTTGTCTACGCTCTTTTTGACGTAGTCGAAGTAGCGCGCGTCGCCGGTCTTTTTCCACAGCTGCTCGCAGCCGTAGAGCATCAAGCCGTTGTCGTACTCCCAGGAGTGGCCAAGGCCTTCGGGGTGGCGCTGCACGAGCCAGTCGCAGGTGCGCTTGGCCCAGCCCTTGGCGGCATCGGCCGGTAGCGCCACGCGCTCGGCGGCGGACGTCATCGACAGGCGCAGTGGCGCGCGCAAGGCGCGCGCAAAGCTCTGCGCGTAGGCGAAAAAGGCGGCTTCGTCTTTGAAGTCTCCGCTCCTGTCCCAGCCGAAGCCGGCGTAATACACCTGTGGGCCCGTGGGCGGCACGTTGGCCACCAGCAGCGTGTCGAGCTCGGTGTCTTGCGAGCCTTCCACGGTTTCCGGGGAGACGATGATGCCGCAGCCGACGTGACCGTTGTCACCTTTGAAGGGCTCCCAGCTGTGCAGGAGTCCGAGCGGCTTTTCGAACGCCACGCTGCCGCCCGCGTGCTTGGCGATGCCAATGCCGACGGTCGTGGGGCGCGTGCCGCTGTCGACCTTGAAGTGACTCTCGAAGCGGTTGAGGTTGCGGCCGGCGTCGATGGTGATGCGCTTCGTCTCGATCACCTTGCCGGTGCCGGAGTCGTAGGGGGCGTATTCGAGCTCGAAAACCAGGCGCAGCGGGCCGGCGGTGAGCACGCGCGACTTGATGAAATTGCGCGAGACGTACAGCTTGCCGCCCTGCCAGACGCCGAGACCACCGCAGCCACGCGCCGTTTTGACCGAGTACAGGTCCGCGCCGTCACCGTTGTCGCGGTGGTAGTCGTCGGTCATGTACCAGTCGTTGACGACCAGGCGCTTGGTGCGCTTGGCCCAGATGTCGATGCCGCTCGATGTCAAGGGCTCGGTCTTCCACGTCTCGAGATCGGGCCCGTACATGCGGTGGGCGACGCGATCGTTCTCGAACGCAAAGTCGTCGTGCCGTTCGCGGTTGAAGCGGCCGTAGACTTTGTAATCGCTGGCGCGCGCCGGGGTGCGTTCGCCGGCCTGGATGCGAAACGATTGCGCTTCGCTCGGTCCGAGCGTCGCCTGAAAAGCGATCTCGTCCGGCTTCTCGTCGCCGTTGGCGTCCACCAGCTGCGAGAGCACGGCGCGCCCTGCCGCGTCGAGCACCACCACTTTGCCAGAATCGAGCGCCGGCACGATGCGCGCCAGCTCCGACAGCTTGAGCGAGATGGTCTCGGGACCGCGCGCCTCGGTGAGTGGGTTTTCGACCTTGAGCGTGACGCCCTCGGCCGCCAAAGGCACGAGCGGCGCCGCCGGGACTGCCGGCTCGGGCGCGGCGCCGGGCGGAGGCGAAACAGCGCCGTTTTCGGGAGTTTTGGGAGGAGCCGGCTGGGCGCTACACGCCGCCGCGACCAAAATCAGAATCGATGAGAATGCCCGCGGCACGATGACACCTTCTCGGTAGCTTGGCTATTTGATCGGCTTACCCTTGCAACCAAAGATGATGTCGACCTTGTTGTCGGTCGCATCCTTCACTTGCTTGCAAGCTTCGCCATGGAGCTCGAGCGCCATGTACTGGTCGCTGGTGTAGTCCCAGCCTTCGGCCTTCGATTTGTCTTGAGTGACGAGCGCGCCGTTGACCTTGACCGCAATGTTGGTCTCGTCCGGCGGTTTCTTGTCGAACTCGAACACGCAGCTCGCGACTTGGCCGGTGACGGCCTGTAGCGCCGCCGTGAGTTGCTCCTGGCTGTACGCCTGGAAGAATTTGTCGGCGATCGGGTTGTCGCTGATCGAGGTGCCACCGGCTTCGGCCATCGCGTTCAAGCGCGGCGGTGTGCTCTTGTCCGCCACCGGATCGACGACGCCGATCACGTACGTGGGAAAGCCTGCGGCTTTGGCGGCCGTGATGGCCTGCACGGCGTAGGCTTGCGCCGCGTCACCGCCGCTGGGACATGACGGCTGACCGTCAGTAGCCAGCACGATGTATTGGTTGCTGGCGCCGCGCTTCGTCAGGTACGCAGTGGCCTTGTTGATGGCGTCGCCGGTCGGGGTGCCGTTGCCCAGCGCCATGGTGCTGGTGATGAGGCCGTTCACTTTCGCGGCGTTTCCCGGCGCAATCTCGGCCGGGACCATGTCGGTGAGGGCGGTGCACTCGGAGCCTTCACCCTCGGGAAAGAACTTGAGGCCCCACGACACCGAAGCGTCAGTGGCGGTGATGACCGAGGTCAAGCCGGCCACGACCGCGTCCCAGCGCGTCTTGTTGTCCGGCGGAACCGTGTGCTCGATCATCGACTTGGAGCGGTCGAGCACGAGCAGCACGTCGGCCGGCTTGCTCGCGAGCACGAAGTTTTGCTGCGCGCACTCGCCGTTGTCGACGACTTGCTCCGGGGTGCCGCCGGTCGCTCCGATGCTGACGCTGCCGCCACTGCCAGACAGATTGCCCAGGTTCGGCGTGCCGCCGGTGTTGGAGGAGGAACCGACGTTGGAGCTCGCCCCCGAACCGTTGTCGCCATTTTCGCTGCCCGAGTTCGCAGAACAGGCAAGCAGCAACGTCAACCCAACCGCACTCAAGATGACCGAAGACTTCATGGTCCGTCGCTCCTAAGAAGAGTGGGCGGGTGCTTTCGTCCCGCGGGACGGGCCGCACTGGACGGGGCCCGAAGAGCTGAATTGGATGGCCCGGCTGCTTGAGGTCAGGGGATTGCGTGTTGTGACGCCAAGCAGCCGGGCACCCGGCGCGCCTCCACCGTTTGCGTGTGGTGAAAGCGGCCTAGAAAATCACCGCACACCTGCTTCCCCACCCGTCGGGCGGGTCTCCGCCGAGCAGGGGGCTTGTGTGCGGCTGGCTACGTAATGCGCGCCCCCCGGCAATCGATCATGACCCGACGTCAATTTTCGATTTTCCGTCAGCCGCCGCCATTCAACCGATCGAAGAGGGGGACCTGGCGCATTAGACGGCCATGCCCGAGCGTGCCTACCGGTATCGGTGGCTGGTCTGCTTTCTCCTCTTCCTCGCGACCACCGTCAATTACATCGATCGTCAGATTCTCTCGCTGCTCAAGCCCATCTTGGACGAGGAGCTGAAGTGGACCAACACGCAGTTCGGCGAGGTGAACGCGGCCTTTCAGGGGGCCTATGCGATCGGGCTCTTGTGCTTCGGCTACTTGGTCGATCGCTTCGGAACCAAGATTGGCTACGCGGTTTCGATCGCCGCTTGGAGCTTGGCAGCGATTGGGCACGCGCTGGTGGGCAGCGTGTCGGGCTTCGTGCGGGCGCGCGTCGCGCTCGGTTTGGGCGAAGGCGGTAACTTTCCGTCGGCCATCAAGGCGGTGGCGCTCTGGTTCCCTCGCAAAGAGCGCGCCTTGGCCACGGCGCTCTTCAACTCGGGCACCAACGTGGGTGCGATCGTGGCGCCCGCCATCATTCCGGCCATCGCCGAGGCCTGGGGTTGGCGCTCGGCCTTCGTGGCAGCCGGTATCGTGGGCTTTTTGTGGCTGGCTTTGTGGATTCCGCTCTACGAAGTCCCCGAGCGCGCGCGCCGCTTGAACAAGGCCGAGCTCGACTACATTCAGAGCGACCGCGAAGTGGAGCAGACCACCAAGATGAGCTGGGGCTCACTGCTCAAGTACCGCCAAACTTGGGCGTTCGTGGCCGCAAAGTTCCTGACCGACCCCGTGTGGTGGTTCTTCTTGATCTGGCTGCCCGACTTTTTCAAGAAGACGCGCGGCCTCGACATCAAGCACAGCTGGGTGCACCTGGTGCTCATCTACTCGATCGTCACGGTGCTCAGCATCGCGGGCGGCTGGCTGCCCGGCTATTTGACGCGACGCGGCCTCACGCCGAGCCGTGCGCGCAAGGCCGGCATGCTGGTGTACGCCACGCTGGTCTTGCCCATCTTGGCCGTCACCCAAGTGGGCGATTGGAGCGCGGTGCTGCTGATCGGCCTCGCGGGCGCCGCCCACCAGGCTTGGTCGGCGAACCTGTTCACCAGCGTCTCGGACGTGTTCCCCAAGCGCGCGGTAGCCAGCATCGTCGGCATCGGCGGCATGGCCGGGTCGTTGGGCGGCATCCTGTTCCCGTTGTTCTCCGGCGCGCTGCTCGACCGCTTTACCGCCAGCGGCAACGTCACGGCGGGCTACGCGGTGCTGTTCGGCATCTGCGGCTCGGCCTATTTGATCGCCTTCGCGGTGAACCACGCCCTGGCTCCGCGCTTCGAACCACTGAAAATTGATTGAGATTTCGGGCCGGTCGGCACTTCCGAGCTGGCGGTGGGCGTGGCCGTGATCGAAGTGGGGCCCGGCCGGCATTAATCGGTTGGCGTGCTCGGACAGCAGCGTTTTTTCGGGAGAATTGCCGCGGGTAAGAGCCTTTACCCGTCGAGCGGCGTCCTCCCCAC
This sequence comes from Polyangiaceae bacterium, assembly GCA_036261775.1. Taxonomy (GTDB): domain Bacteria; phylum Myxococcota_A; class Polyangia; order Polyangiales; family Polyangiaceae; genus PMG-095. Next base: position 32,354 of record DATAKF010000010.1, read on the forward strand.
CCGATCCACGCTAATCTGGAAGGTCAGCCCGGCGCCCTGTCATGGCAGCAAACCCCTCGCGGAGCTCGATGACGTCCAGGTGCCGCTCTCGTGAGAGCCGGCGGCACTGGTCCATCGGTAGCGCCGCAGCCGCGCTCACCGTGGGGCTGCTGCTCGGCTGCTCTGCCACGTCCATCGACAAGCCGGGCGGCACGGGCGCCAGCAGCGCGGGCGGCAACGGCACGGCCGCGTTCCCCTCGTTCGGGGGCGACCTAATGACGAACAACGTGGGTCCGCGCTGCCAGGACGGCGACGAGTCGTTGAAGTGCAAGGTCATGGATTGCCCGGCCGACAGCTCGCCCTCGACCACCACCGTGAGTGGCAAGGTGTACGACCCCGCGGGCCGCGTGCCTCTGTACAACGCGGTCGTTTACATCGTCGAGGATCCGAAGACGACTCTGAAGCCACTGGGTCAGCGCGTGAAGTGTGAGAGCTGTAGCGAGCATTTTCCGAAAACGGCGATGGCGGTCGCGCTCACCAAATCGGACGGCAGCTTTCGGCTGACGGACGTGCCAGCGGGCAAGGACATTCCGCTCGTCATTCAGCTGGGCAAGTGGCGGCGCGTGGTCGAGATCGATGTCGCGCCCTGCACGGATAACCCGCTGACGGCTGAGAAGACGCGATTGCCGCGCAACTCCACCGAGGGCGATCTGCCAAAGATCGCCGTCACCACGGGCGGCTCCGATGCGCTCGAATGTTTGCTCAAGAAGATCGGCGTCGACGAGTCGGAGTTCACGCCCGACAACGAAACC
>DATAKF010000039.1:0-18921 GCA_036261775.1 Polyangiaceae bacterium
AGAGCCGAGAGCCGAGAGCCGAGAGCCGAGAGCCGAGAGCCGAGAGCCGAGAGCCGAGAGCCGCCCCGGGAACCTCGGCCTACCGAACTTGGTCGCTGGGCGCGTCACCACTGATACCCAAGAAGAATTGCCGGCCGAGGGCGGGACGAGTGTCGGTCACTTCGAGCGGGCGGCGGCGGGAGTCGGTGAGATTGAGACCGCCGACGAAGACGCTGAGCGCGGGCCAAAGTTGATAGGCGACGCGCGCGTCGAGCAGGCTAAAGCTGGGGCTGGTGCGGGTGGCGCCTTCGATGTTGCCGGCGAAGGCGCTGGAGACGATGCGGTAGCGCAGGCTGGCGCTGAGTTTTTCCTGCTCCCACAGCGCGGCTAGCGTGACGGTGTGCGCGGGGCGATTCGGTAGCGCATCGCCGGTGGCGTCGTCGCGCGTCCACAGGTACGCGTAGGCGGCGTCGAGTGAAATGGTGGAGAGCGGTTTGTAGCGCGCGCTGAGGTCGCCGCCGGCGGTGCGGGCGTGCTCGACGTTGCGGTAGACGTAGTCGATGACGCCAGCGGTGCGTTGCACGGGCGCAAAGTCGATGCTGATGAGCTCGCGGATTTGGTTGCCGAATGCTCCCACGCGGAGGCGCCAGTTGGCCGAGCGCGCGGTGACGTCGCCGGTGAGGCCCCATGACGATTCGGGCTCGAGCGCGCTGTTGCCCTGGATGCGATAACCGAGCGCGGAGTGATCGAACTGAAAGCCGAACTCTTTGGCGCTGGGAGCGCGGAAGCCGCGGCCGAGCGCGATGCGGGCGCTCACCCTTTCGCTGAACTGATACGCCGTCGCTAGGCGTGGGGCGGCCACCACGCCGTAGCGATCGTGGAGCTCGCCGCGGCCACCTGGCATCACCGTCCAACGCGGGGTCACCTTCCACCCGAGCTGCCCGTAGAGCGCCCCGGTCGAGAGCTGTAACGGCTGAATCTCGGTGACGTGCTCTTCGGACAGGTCCGGCAAGATACGGGTGAGACGCTGCGAGAACTGCTCGGAGTCGCTGCGCACGCCGAACACCCAGGTGCGGGTGCGCCCTTCCGGCACGGTGACAATCGCCTCCAAGCCTTGGTTCGAGAGCTTGCGTTTGCGTAGCTCGTCCAGCGGAGAATTGCGGCGATCGCGCCGCGAGTCGTTGAAATACCAGTTGCGCGCGAGGCTGAAGTCGACGCGCGCTCCGGAGCTGAGCTCGAGCGTCTCTTGGGCGCGCAGCAGCAAGCGGTCGGTTACCTCCGGCAAGTCGAGCAAATACCGGCCAAGCCCGGGCACGTCTTGAGACTCGAGGCCGTCGGATTTGTCCCGCACCCAACGCGCGCGCAGCTTGAGCTCGATGCGACGGGTCAGGCGCGTGCCCAGCCGTAAGCCGACGAGCGACGAACGCCACGTGGGCGCCAGCAGATCGGGCCGCTCCGGTTGGCGTTGGACGCTGGGGCGGTGGTGCAGGGATGCGTCGAGCACGAGCCAGTCGTCGTCGCGCCGGTAGGCTCCGGAAGCAGAGGCGAGCGCTTCGCCGCTGCTGCGGCCTTCGGCGCGATAGCGCGCGCTGGGACCCAAGGCTTGCGGCGGCGCGCTGACGACGTTGATCACACCGCCGAGCGCGTTCGTGCCGTAGAGCGAGCTGGTCGGCCCCGTGACGTATTCGACGCGCTCCACGTCTGCCAGCGGCAGCTGCGCAAGATCGACGACGCCGTCTTGGTCACCGACGACGCGCTCGCCGTCTTCGAGCACCAGCACCCGATCGGCGTCCAGCCCTTGCATTTGGGCGCCGCTGGGGCGCCCGAGGTACCCGTAATTTTCCGGATTTACTTGCAAAGTGGGCTCGCCCGCCAACGCCTCGGCCACGCTGGTGGCGCCGCGCCGTTCGGCGTCTTTGCGGGTAACGAAATCGGTGCGCACCGTCGCGCGCTGCGAGCTCTCGGGCGTGCGCGTACCGGTAACGACGACCTCGACCGGCTTGCATCGCTCAGGGTGCTGCGGCTCGCTCTTGCAGTCTTCGCCGAGCGCCGGGCGCGCGCAGAGCAGCGCCACCGTTGCCCCCAGCGCGCGACCCCAGCGTCGCATCACGGTTCGCGCACGGACTTGGCCTCGAGGCTCAACGTTGCCGGCCCCGTCGCGGGATCACCGGACAAATTCGAGAGCCGCATCAGGTACTGAGAGGCTCCGTCGGCGCCGAGCACTAGCCAAACGCTGTCGCTGAGCGCGAGCGGATCGGATCCTGGCTCGAGCCAGCGGTGGGCAAACGCGGTGACGACGCCGTCCGCTCGGTAAACGAGCGTCGGCTCGCTGAGCGTCGCAAAATCAGCGTCGTCGAACACGCTCTTCTCGGAGGCGGCGGTGCGCGCCTTGATCTCGGCCTCGGTTTCGTCCGCCGTGAGGTCGCCCTGCAGATCGACGGCTTCCATCCCGCGCGGACCCGAGAGGCCGCCGTTGACCGCGATGGCTTCGCGCCGAAAACACAGCTGCCAAGCGTCGGAATCGGCCGCCTCGGCGGGAGTGAGCGAGCTGATTTCCTCGGTGTCGAGCGTCAGGCAGCTGGAGGGAGCGCTGGCGTCGTCCTTGCTACCGCCCGCGACGGCGTCGATGCCCGAGACGTCGTGCACCTCTCCCAGGCCGTCTTCGAGCACCTCGGCGTAGCGCACGCGGTACAGCGCCGAGACGGGCGCGCCTTGCAGCTCGCCGTAGTAGCCCAAGATCTGCAATTTGTAGAAGCGCTCACCATCGCGCAGGCCATACACGTGGTAGCGGCTGTACAGCTGGTGCGTAGTTCCTACGTAGTCGTACCAATCGAGCAGCGCGCCGCCGGCGCGATCTTGGAGCATCAGCGGCACCTCGGGCGCGGTGTCGGACAGGTACGTAGGCGCCGACAGCGGACCAAAGGCCTTGCTGCTGCCGGGGCCGGAAATGCCGCCGTTGACGAAGACGTCACGACCTTGGAAGGCAATGTCCCAGGCAATGGACGACTCACCGTTGCCTTTGGCGGTGACCTCAGCGGGCGTCCCTAGCTCGACGAAGGTGCGGCTGTCCGGGCCGATGGTAAGCTTCAGAGGGCCCACCGCCGTTCCCGTGCCACCCGCGCCGTCCGCGCCACCCGTGTTGTCGTTTTCGGTGACCTTGCCGTTACTGCAGCCAACGGCCGAGCCGAGCGCCAGCACGCAGGCGAGCCCAACCTTGGCCGCGGTTCTCATGCGATTAGGATGTCCGGAGCGGCCCGCCCTACTCAAGGAGAAATGCGCAAAGGCTACGGCGTGCCTTGACGCCCGAGCGCCGCGGACGTCGCGTGAAGGCATGAGACGGGCCTCGAAACCGCGCGTTTGGCTGTCCGCGCTGCTCGTTACCGTGGCCTGTCTGGGGGCCTCACGAGCCTTCGCCCAGACCTGCGAAAGCGCGCGCCCGACCGAAGCCAGCGGCACCACCGGCATGACTTACGGCAACGCCGAGGTCACGTTCTACGACTCGGCCTCGGGCCGCGCGCGCATTCACTACGCGCTGGCGGGCACGCACGCCCCGCCCGCTGCCTCCACCCTCGAGGACGGCGTGCCGGACGCCGTGGTCGTGGCGGCAGAGGCAGCCGAGGCTGCGCTCGACAAATTCGGGGCGCTTGGCTACCGGGCTCCGCTGAGCGACGCCGACTCGCCCTGCAGCTCCAACGGCGACAGCGACGCCGTCGACGTCTACCTGCTCAACTTCGCGGCCGCCGACGGCCAGGCGGTGCCCGACGCTTGCGAAGCCGGCCTTCCGCGGCGCTGCTCCGGCTACATCGTCGTCGAGAACGATTTCAAGCGCGGCGGCTACGCCAACACCGCCGAGGGTCTGCGCACGGTGGTACCGCACGAGCTGTTTCACCTGGTGCAAAACGCCTACGACGCCGACGTAGAGCGCTGGTGGGCCGAAGGCAGCGCTCAATGGGCCGACAAGCAAGTGTATCCGGAGTTGAAAGATCTGGAGCGGTTCTTGCCGGACTATTTCGAGTCGCCGTGGCGACCGCTCAACGTGCCGCCCAACGGCGTCATCACGAATTTCTTGTACGCCACCGCGATTTGGCCGGTGTTTTTGGGTGAGCGCTTCGACGCCGAGCTGGTGCGCGAGGTGTACGAAGGCTTGGGGCCCGACGCCGACGTCTTGCCCGCCACCGACGCGGCGCTCCAAAAGCGCGGCAGCAGCTTGGCCGAGGAGTTCTTGCAGTTTGCGGCCTACAATGCGGCCACGGGCAAGCGCGCACCCGACAGCGGCGGCTACGTCGACGCCGCCAGCTACCCCTTGGTTTCGCTGAAGGCGCTCACGAGCAGCGACGGTGAGCTCGTCAGCGAAGTCGGCTCGGGCCTCGGCGCCTTCTACTATTCGCTCGACGCCCAAACGCCGCTGGAGCTTTCGCTCGAGGCCGACCGGGCACGCGAGGCCGCGCTGCTCGTGCCACTGGTCGATGGCAGGCCACGGCTCGACGCTGCCAAACCGCTGCCGGCGACGCTCGAAGGCCCGGGCATCGTGGTGGTGGCCGGGCAGAGCCTCTTGCGCACCGACGCGCCGTTTACGCTTCGCGGCAAAGCACCCTCGAGCGAGCCGGGCGGGGGCGGAGACGAGCCAGACTCTTCGGGCTGTTCGCTCGCTCGCCCGCCGCGGCAGGGGGCAGGTTTTGGCAGCGTGGCGCTCGGGTTCGTGATTAGCTTGCTGGGTCGCTGGCGAGCTCGGAAACGCCACGAAAGGCCGTGCCCATGCGTATGAAGCTGCTGTCCCTCGCGCTTTGCGGCGTCCTTGCCGCGCTAGTGAGCTGCACCTCCGAACCGATCGACGACGCCGAACCGGACACCGGCACGAGCGGTAGCTCGTCGACCGGCGGCACCGACAGCGTCGACCCCACGCCCAGCGCCTGCAGCGCCGCGCTCCGTCAGTCGCTCAGCTTGGTCGACGAAGTGTCGACGGCCACCGTGTCGGTGTTGAGCGAATCGGGCGAGGACCGAACGCTGTACATCGACGCCTCGGCTGGCGGCCTGAATGGCCAAGACTCCAACCCGTGGGTCTACATCGAGTTTCTGAACGGCGGAGCCGTGGCCGTGACCGATCTCGAAGCCCTGACCTCCAAGGCTTGGGACTTGGCCTTCAAGCGCTCGGTCGTGCGCACCAACAGCGGCGACAGCGGGCCCGGCGCGGGCGGAGCCATCCGCGTCGCGCTGCCGTGGGACGACGTGGACGCTTCGACTTTGGGCAACAAGGTTCTCCCGACCGAGAGCTGGTTCGACGCCGACTGCATGCTCGAGCTCGACGCTTCGCAGAACCTGATCACCACCTTCAGCGGCTGGAGCGAGTACGACGAAGCCGAGCACGTGCTGTCGGCAGCGCCGGACGTGGTGTTCATCACCGCGGCCGCCAATGGCCTGCTCTACAAGGTGAGCGTGCTCGACTACTACAGCACCCCGACCGGGGCCCACGGCACCGTTTCAGGCCGCTACAAGGTGCGCACGGCTCCGCTGCTATGAGGGCCGTTTTTGGCCTATTCCTAGCGTTTTCGACGGCTGCCTGCGGCAACGCCGAGCCGCTCGGCAGCGGCCGGCAAGCGATCCTCCAAGGCACGCTCGCCCCCGACGAGACTTCGGTGGTGGCGGTCGTGAATTTCGCTGGCGGTCAATGCTCGGGCTCACTGCTCGCGCCGCGGCTGGTACTGACGGCGCGTCACTGCGTGGCCGACACCGCAGGGCAGGAGCTCAAGGTGCTGTGCGGCAAGACTTTGTTCGAGCCGCCCGATAGCGCTGGCGCCATCTTCGTCGTCCCGAAGCCCGAGATCACCGAAGACCCCAAGGACTACGTGGCGGTTTCGGAGATCCGCATGCCGGAAGAGCTGAGCGACGACCTGTGCGGCACCGACGTGGTGCTGCTGCGACTCATGGAGCCGCTGGGCGATCTCACGCCATTGCCTTTGCGCCTCGACCAACCCGTGGAGGCCGGAGAAACGTATTCTGCCGTCGGCTTTGGCGTCGACGAATCGCTCGACGACCGCCCCTCGGGCGTGCGCAAGCGCGGTGAAGGCTACGAGGTCACCTGCCAAGGCGTTGGCTGTCGCGCGCCCGACATTCTCGAAAACGAGTGGGTCGGTTCGGGTGGACCTTGCAGCGGCGATTCGGGCGGCCCAGCGTTCGACGTCGACGGCCGCATCATCGGTGTGGTCTCGCGCGGTCAATCCGGCTGCACCGAGCCGGTCTTCAGCGACGTCTCCAGCCGGGCGGATTGGCTGAACGCAGAGATTCAGGCGGTGACCGAGCCCGAACCCGAGCCGGAGCCGGAGCCAAAAGACGGCGGCCCCGCCGAGACCTGCGCGCTGTCACGCGCGCCTAGCTTCGGCTTTTCGTCGTGGCTCTTCGCGTTCGGCCTGGGGCTCGGTCTGCTGCGCCGTCACGGCTCGCGCTAACGCATTGCAACATCGGCCGTGGGGCGGTACGGACCTACCATGGCTTTTGGCGAAACCATTGCTCCCGACGAGACCGAGCGCTTTGCCGGCTACGCCGAGGAGATCGTCTCTATCCAGAAGAACCGCGTCGCGCGCGGTGAAAAGCTGGAGCGCGCCCTGCACGTCAAACAGCACCTGGGCGCCGTGGGTGAGCTGGTCGTCAAAGCGCCCGAGAGCGCCCGCAACGGCGTGTTCTCGATGAGCGGCAAATCCTGGCCCGTCTACGTGCGCTTTTCGAATGGCGGCAGCCAGCACCAAGCCGACAAGGTTCCGGACGTGCGCGGCTTCGCGCTCAAGCTGGTGGGTGTGCGTGGCCAGAAGCTGATCAAGGGGCTCGAGTCCGAGCTGACTCAGGATTTCCTGTTCATCGACACGCCTGCCCTGCCCTTCAGCACGCCCGAAGAGTTCATGCAGTTCGTGCGCATCGCGCGCCGTGGCCCCGCCAAGCTCGTGCCAGGGTTGATCTCGAGCTACGGGTTCGGCCGCGGGCTCGGCATCATTTGGGGCTCGGTCACGAAAGCCAAGGTCAAGTCGTACGCGACCCATACGTTCCACACCGGCGCGCCGATCGCGTTTGGCCGGAGCGCCGCCAAGCTGGCGCTCGTCCCCCTGCCCAGCGCGGCGCCCACGCCCGCAGCCGCCGGCCCCGATTTCCTGCGCCAAGACCTAGAGACGCGCCTGAAAGCCGGCCCGCTGTCCTGGACGCTGCGCGCGCAGCTTTTCGTCGACCAAACGGCCACTCCCATCGAGGACACGGCCGTGACTTGGACGGCGCCGTGGGTCGACCTAGCCACCTTGACTCTGCCGCAGCAAGACACCGCGTCGGCGCGCGGCCTCGAGATCTCCGAGCTGGTGAACCAACTCTCGTTCGATCCGTGGCACGCCACCGAAGAGCACCGCCCGCTAGGCGCGATGATGCGCGCGCGCGCCGTCACCTACGGCGCCAGCGTCGTGGAGCGCAAAGCCGCGCCCGAACCCAAGAGCGTGCTCACTCCGACTCCGTAGCCGCGTGCTCGCGCGTGAGCGAGCACAGCTCCAAGTACGTCGCCTCGTGGATGCCGGCCAAGACCACGGCGCGCTCGAGGATTCCGCCCAGATCGCGCGCCGACCAAGGCGCAAAGTCTGCTACGCGACCGCGGCGATGCGCGGTGCCCAACAGCGCTCCCAGGTACTGCGAGAGGCTCGGCAAATCGGCCGGTTTCAGGCGATTCAGACTCAGTTTGTCCTCTTGGGGCGTGAGCCGGCGCACCAACACGTCGTGCCCAGCCAAGCGACTGGTACCCAGCATGCGCGGCGGAGCGTCGACGCAGGTGCGAAACGCCTCCTCGACCTCGCGAGCCCGCGACGCCGTTGCTGCGCGAGGCAAAAGCACGTCTACGCTCGAGCCAGCTTGCTCTTTCAAGTCGAACAGCCAGCTGCCGTCGTCTCCGCCTTTGCCGCAGGTAAGCACCGCGAGGCGCAGCGAGCCAAGGCTCCCGGTGCCGGCGACTCGAAAAGCGACGTCCAGCACCTTCAGATGCTCCGGCTTCGGCCCACCCTTCGTCGCGGTGCGCTCGGCGAACAGCTCGAGCGCCGCCGGTACGGCGTGGACCGCGTCTGCAGGAGCATCCAAGTAGCGATCGCCGCGGATGAAGTGCCGCCCCGCGCCCTGGGCCTCGGTTCGATCGTCGAGCAGGCGCTTGTGGCTGCGTCCGTCGACCTTTTCGATCAGCTCGGCCACGGGGCGCGGCAGCGGCGGCAGCTGCAAATCGGCGAACGCAGCCGCAACGTGGCTCTTCAGCAGCAGGTCGCACAATTGCAAGACTTGCGGACCGCTCTGACCCAGCTCGCGTCCCGCCAAGATGACGCTGGTCGTGAGCCGCAACACGTCCCAACGCCAGGCCCCGCGGGTCGCTTCGTCGAAATCATTCAGCTGAAAGGTGGCGTGCCCCTTCTTCCATGTATCGCCTTCGTGGACCGCGGGGCTGAAAGCGCCGAAATTCTCGAGGTGCGCGTCGCCTTGAATGAGCCCTTGGCCGTCCGGGCCACCCGCCAGCTCGGGCTGGGCCGCCAGCAGCTCGTAGAAGAAGGGCGCGGCGCCGCGCAGGAAAGCGAGCGGTGACGCCTGCATGCGCCCGAGCTTGCGCGCGAAGAGCGCCGGGAAGCGCGCCGTGCGTTGGCGATCGAGCTCGAGCTGTCGCTCGGCAAAACGTCGAGGCTCCACGTCGGACACCGTACAGCGGCTCAGACGGACGGTCACCAGGACTGGATTTTTCCGTCGCTTGGCCGCCAGCAAGCTGCGGGGCGACCACGAAAAGCCGACCCAAATCGGCTTCGAGCCAGCACTTACAAGGGCCCACTTGAAGCCCCAGTCCCCACTCAACGACGAATGAAAAGGATATCCCCCATGCGTAACGGTTTTGCTCGCTGTCTGGTGCTGGCTGGTTTGGCGGCGCCCGCCCTTTTTGCCTGCAGCGACGACAAGCCGGATGACACCGGCACGGCTGGCAGCTCCAGCGGCGGCTCGGCAGCCGGAACGCAGAGCGGCGGCTCGGCAACGGCGGGCACCAACACCAGCGCTGGCACGACAAGCGGCGGCACCACCGGCACGGCCGGGACCGGTACCGCAGGCACGGGCACTGCCGGCACCGGCACCGCGGGCACCGGCACGGCCGGGACTGCAACGGGCGGCTCGGGCGGCTCCGCGGCGGGCGGCTCGGCCGGTTCGGCCAGCGGCGGCGGTGGCGCGGGCGGCGGCTCGGGCATGCCGACGGCGGTTGCCAACATCACCGGCCTGATGGGTCAAACCGTAACAGGCACCGCTACCTTCACGCAGGGCGCCACCATGACCACGCTGGTGCTCAACCTCACCGCGTGTCCCAACGGCGCGCACGCCTCACACCTGCACGCGATGAAAGACTGCGGCGACAACGGCAACGCAGCCGGTGGCCACTGGGTCCCGAACGGCGAAGGCCTGGGCGACTACACGTGCGCCGACAACAAGGGCATGCTGACGGTGACGAAGCCCATCGCGACGTGGACCGTCGGCGACGGCTCGGCGACCGACGTGACCAAGTACTCGTTCATGGTCCACGAAATGGGCGGAGCCAGCCCAGGCGGCCGCATCGGCTGCGGCCTCATCAACAAGCAATGAGCCTTCACGCTGCATGGCCGTGGCATCTCGCGCTTCTAACCATCGCGGTGGTTGCGGCCTGCAGTAGCGAAGAGCCCAACGCGCCACTCGCCCCCAGGCCAAGCGGCGGTCAGGCTGGACTAGGCGGTCACGGCGCCACGGCGCCCAGTGGCGGCACGAGCGCTGGCGCCGTCACCCGTGGGGGTGATGGCGGTGCTCTTGCCGGCGCGGCGGGCGCAGATGTCGGTGGTCAGGCTGGCAGCGACGCGACCGACGGCGGCGCAGCCGGCGGCGCTGGAGAGGCCAGTGCCGGAGGGGCCGGTGCCGGAGGCGAGCCCCCTCGTGACCTGCACGAGCTGCCCTACCCTGCGAGCCCCTACCCGGCCGAGAACCCCGACTCCGACGCCAAAGCGCTGCTGGGAAAGATCCTGTTCTGGGACGAGCAACTCGGCGGCGACAACACCGTCGCCTGCGGCACTTGCCATCGGCCGAACGCCGGAGGCAGTGACCCGCGCTCGTCGCTCGCCATCGCGGCCCAGGCTGGCGGCGATCAAGTCTTGGGCACGGCCGACGACATCCACGGCTCACCCGGAGTCGTGCGTTGCAACCTGCAAGGCCAACACACGGGCCAAAGCGTGCAGGTCACCACCCGCAAGGCGCCCACGTATCTCGACGCCATGCTGGCCGGCCGCTTGTTTTGGGATGGTCGCGCCGAGTGCTCCCACGCAGGCTGCCCCAGCTTCAGCGCCTTCGAAGATCCGGATCAACCCGGCACGTTCCCGATTCAGTCGGGCGGCGCGCTCGAAAACCAGGCGGTGGGTCCGCCGCTGTCACCCGTCGAGATGGCATGTGAAGGTGCGACCTGGCCAGCCATCCACCAGAAGTTGGCAGCGGCTACGCCCCTCGCGCTCGCCAAGCAAATCCCCAGCGCGCTCGCCGACTTCATCGCCGCGCACGACAATTCGTACCCCAAGCTGTTTCAGGCTGCTTTTGGTGCCGGCCAAACCTCGGGCCCGCAAGACGAGATCAACACCCGCCGCATCGCCTTCGCGATCGCCACGCACGAGAGACGTTTGCGCTCGGACCAAACGCCCTGGGATCGCTGGAACGCCGGTGACGACGCGGCGCTGACGCCCGGACAGCTGCGCGGCCTCGACGTGTTCTCGAACAAGGGGCGCTGCGTGCTGTGTCACCGCGCGCCCGCGTTTTCGGACGGCGACTTTCATTTCATCGGCTTTCACGTGCCGAGCGCCGATCTCGGGCGCAAGTCCGTCAACACCGCCTTCGGGGTACCGGGCGCCATGCGCACGCCAACGCTTCGCAACGTCGGCCTGCGCGAGCCCAGCGGGCTACTCCACAACGGCGCAGGTCCTGGCGCGTCGCTCGCCAAAGTCATCGACTTGTACGACCTGGGCGGGTTGGTCGACGACGCCGAGGTCAAGGGCGCGCCTCTCGACGCCGCCATCCTGCCGCTCGGCTTGACCCCCGGCGAGAAGGCCGACCTGCTCGACTTCTTGCAGCATGGCCTCGACGACCCTCGGGTCAAAGCTCAGACCGCGCCGTTCGACCGCCCGCTGCTGTCGACCGAGTGAACGGCGCGCGCCGGGCTCAGAGCGCGTTGGCGCCGGCCTGGGCGACCTGCGCGTCTTCGGGCGAGCTGAGCCCAGAAACGCCGATGGAGCCTATCACCTGACCGTCGCGCAGGAGCGGCAGCCCGCCCTCGAGCGCGATGATGTCGGAGGCCACTGACAAGAGCCTCATGCCGCCACCAGCCACGATCTCCTCGAAAGCCTTGGTCGGGCGACGAAAGCGCACGGCGGTCTCGGCTTTGCGCTGCGCCAGCTCGACCGCGCCGAGGTTGGACTGATCGAGGCGATGCAGCACCGTCAGGTGGCCGGTGCTGTCGAACACGGCGATCACGACCGGCCAACCGCGTGATTTAGCAAAGGCCTCGGCTGCACCGACGACGCGCTTGGCTAGGTCTAGCGAGATGGGCGGGCCGTACTGGGGCGGCAAACCAGGTGGCGGCGCGGCAGTGGGAGTGGATTTGCTGTCCGTGATCGACATTGGGAGCGCCTTGAGCATAGCAGCCACCCCGTTGGGCGTGCCCTGCCCACGCGTTGCGCGCGAAACGCAGATGGACTGGAGGAGAAACGTGACCTTTCGCCGATTGTGGCAAGCACTCAGCAGAGATACGAGCATACCGTCCATGCGCTTACTTCCACCCCGAAACGTTTGGCGCCGTCCTCGGCGCGCCCGGGCCCGTTCAGGCAGCACCGCACGCGGGGCTGCCGCGGCGTGTGTTGCTCTGGCTCTCGCTTTCGCTGGCATTGGAGGCGGCTGCAGCAGCGACGTCGCCCCGCAAGAGGGGCCGGCGGGGCAAACCCGAGCAGGCCTCTCGCTCGCGACACCGGGCTTCGTCGAGACGACGGTCTTTCAAGGCTTGAAACAGCCCACCGTCGTGCGCTTTGCGAGCGATGGTCGCGTGTTCGTGGCCGAGAAGGGCGGCAAGATCTGGATCTACGACAGCCTCACGGATCAGACGCCGACGCTTTTCACCGACTTGTCGACGCGGGTGCACGACTTTTGGGATCGCGGCCTCCTGGGCATGACGCTCGATCCGGCGTTTCCGACCAAGCCTTACGTGTACGTGCTCTACGGCTACGACGGCGATCCAGGCGAGGCTGCGCCGAAGTGGGGCGACGTCTGTCCGAACCCGCCCGGCGCCACCGGAGACGGTTGCGTCATCTCGAGCCGCCTGTCGCGCTTCACGGCGGCAGGCAACGTGGCCGGCGCCGAAACGATGCTGGTCGAAGGCTGGCGCCAACAGTATCCCAGCCATTCCACGGGTCAGGTCGAGTTCGGTCCCGACGGCGCGCTCTACGCCTCCGGCGGAGACGGCGCGAGCTTCAACTTCGTCGACTACGGCCAGGACGGCAACCCCATCAATCCGTTCGGCGACCCGCCCGTCGCGGTTGGCCAAGCGCAAACGCCGCCCAGCGCGGAGGGAGGCGCCCTGCGTTCGCAGAGCGTGCGGCGCAGCACAGGACCCACGCTGCTCAACGGCAGCATCATCCGCGTCGACCCCGCAACGGGGCTCGGGCTCTCGGATAACCCGCTGGCAGCGTCGACTGACGTGAACGCCAAGCGCGTGATCGCCTACGGCCTGCGCAATCCGTTCCGCATCGCGACGCGGCCGGGCAAGAGCGAGCTGTGGATCGCCGACGTGGGCTGGAACCGCTGGGAGGAGCTGAATCGCCTGCCGCTCGGCGGCACCGAGCCGCTCAATTTCGGCTGGCCCTGCTACGAGGGCGCCGGCAAACAAGGCGGCTACGCCGCCGCGGGCCTCACGCTGTGCGAGTCCTTGTACACGGCGGGCAGTCACGCCGCGCCTTACTTTGCTTACGACCACGGCGTCGGCGTCTCGAGCAACGACGACTGCGGCCGTGGCAGCTCGTCGGTAACGGGCATCGCCTTCTACAACGGCTCGAGCTACCCGGCCGCCTACCAGGGCGCCATGTTCTTCGCCGACTACTCGCGGCGCTGCATCTACGTGATGGAAGCCGGGGCTGAGGGTGATCCGGCGCCCGCGAGCGCGCGCTCCTTCCACGTCGACGCTGACGGCCCGGTCTTCCTCACCACCGGCCCCGGTGGTGATCTGTTCTACGCAGCGCTCACCTCGGGCACGATCCAGCGCATCAGCTACTTGCGTCCGGCGGCGGCGTTCACCGCAACGCCCGCGCAGGGTCAGGCGCCGTTGATCGTCAACTTCGATGGCACCAAGTCGCTGGGCGCGTTGCCAACCGACGTGCTGTCGTACGAGTGGGACCTCGACGGCGACGGCGATTTCGACGACTCGACCGAGGCCGAGCCGGCGTTTCTGTACGACAGCATCGGGGAGACGTCGACGCGCCTGAAAGTCACCGATCAGCGAGGAATCTCGGCCGTTAGCCAGGCGCTCGTCATCAAGGTCACGGCGGATCCGCCGCCGACCAGCACGCCGCCCGACGTGTTCATCGACACGCCCGCGGCAGGGCTCCGCTGGGAGGTCGGGCAGAGCATTCAATTCAGCGGCCACGCCACCGACGCCGAAGACGGCGCGCTGCCAGCCTCGGCGCTGTCGTGGCAAATCGTGATCCAGCATTGTCCGAGCGGCTGCCACATCCACGATTTGTTGTCCTTCCCGGGCGTCACGAGCGGCAGCTTTGCGACCGAAGATCACGAATACCCGATGCACCTGGAGTTGATCCTCACGGCGACTGATAGCTCCGGCCAGAAGCGCACGGCGCGGCGCCCGCTCGACCCCAAGACCGTGAGCTTGCTCTTCGACACCGAGCCTTCGGGTCTGCAGCTCGCCGTGGGGTCCACGGTCCAGAAGACGCCTTTCGTCCGGCGCGTGATCCACGGCTCCGAAAACTCCGTCTCGGCGCCCAATCCACAAGCGCTCGGCGGCGCGAGCTGGAAATTCGTGACCTGGTCGGACGGCTTGGCGGCGACGCACGCACTGCCGAGCGCGACCGCCCCCGCACGCTACGTCGCCAAGTACCAACCGGGCGGCGGCTTGATGGGCCAGTACTTCGACCAATTGGACTTCATCGGCACGTCGCTCACGCGGATCGATCCACAAGTCGATTTCAACTGGGGCACCGACTCGCCCGACGCAAGCCTGGGCGCCGACAGCTTTTCGGTGCGCTGGACTGGCCAAATTTTGGCTGATTTCGCCGAGACCTACACCTTTTCGACGACCAGCGACGACGGTATCCGCCTCAGCATCGACAGCACCGTCGTGATCGACGACTTCACCGCTCACGCGCCAACCGTGGACACGGGCACGCTAGCGCTTACGCCCGGCTGGCACCCCGTGCTGCTCGAGTATTTCGAGAATGGCGGCGGCGCGCAGGTATCGCTGTCGTGGTCGAGCCCCTCGCAAACCAAACAGATCGTGCCTGAGTCGCACCTGCGGCCGGGCTGCGCCGAGGGCGCCTGCAACGCGGGCTTCAGCTGCAACGGCCTAGCGCTGTGCGTCCCCGCCTGCGACCCGACCACGTGCAGCGCCGGCAGTCATTGCCAAACATCGGGCAGCGCCTGCGTCTCGCTCTGCACGGACGTGACTTGTCCAACCGGCGACGTCTGCAAGGGCGACGTCTGCGTCGACGCTTGCGTCGACATCACGTGCGCGAGCGGCCAGCACTGCATCGCCGGTGGTTGCGTCGACGATCCGCCGCCCACGGGCGACGGCGGAGCCGGCGGGCAAGCTACGGGAGAAGCAGGCTCTGCAGGTCAGGACGGCCAAGGTGGCGCGTCGGCCGAAGCGGGCGGTGCGCCGAGCAGCGCCGGAGCGCCAGTGACGCCGCCGTACGGCGGCGCCGCAGGCGACGCGAACCCAACGCAGGGCGGCGCGAGCCACGCGCAGGGCGGCGCCGCGGGCGACGCGAACCCAACGCAGGGCGGCGCCGCAGGCGGCGCGAGCCCAGCGCAGGGCGGCGCGAGCCCAACGCAGGGCGGCGCGGGCCCCGGTGGGGAGCCGCCAACCGCCGAAGGTGGCGCTCCCTCCGACCCGGCCGGCGGCATGACCAACAGTGGCGCGCCTACCGAGCCGAGCGGCGGCAGCGTGCCGCCGAGCGGCGGCTGCAGCTGCACCACCGCTAGCTCCGAACGAGCCCCGAGCGGCCTTTGGCTGCTGGCCGTGGGCGCTATGGCGCTTGGCCGGCGGAGGCGTCCGACATCTGCTGCCCGCGCAGCATAGCTAGATCGCGCGTCCGATCGGTCGCGCTGCGCCCTGCACCATGTTTCCGCACATTGGAGCCCTGTGCCAATCCGACGCGTCCGAGCGGTGCATTTTGTCCACGGCCGCACGCGCGCGCAGCGAGCTCAGCGACGCCGCGTGATTGTGAACAACTTGATTCAAGTCCCTACTGTCCCTACCGTTGTTACGTTCAGGACAGCACTTGCTGTGGGGCGCGCCAAACAACGACCCGCATGCAGATCCAGGGATCACATGGGCCAGCTCACATCCCCACTCGCACACCCGGCGGAGCCCGCAGGCTCGAGCCGAGTCCTGCTGGTCGACGACCAGCCGGAAGTGCGACGAGTGGTGCGACGGAGCCTGGCCAAAGCCGGCTATGAGGTGGTGGAAGCCCGAAACGGGCGGATCGCGGTCGAGCTGGCGCGCGAGTCGACCTTCGACCTCGTGATCAGCGACGTTCGCATGCCGGACATGAGCGGCCTCGAGCTGCTCAGCGCGCTGCATGCGCACGACCCCGACTTACCCGTCGTGCTCACCTCCGGCTGGCCAGGCCCCGACGGCACGCTGGACGCCGACGCGGTCGGCGCGTTCGCCTACCTGCAGAAGCCCGTACCGTTCGAGGTCATGCGCGAGGCCGTGCGCGGCGCTGTCGAGCAACGGCGCGCGCTGCTGGCGTCGCGCGAGCAGTTCGAGCCCTTCGTGTCGATGGAGCGACTCAGGGTCGCTCGCAAAGACGACGGCGACAGCGACGAACCACTCTAGCGCGAGGCCGGAGCTCAGTCGCAGCCGCCCCCGGTCGTTGGACCGAGATCTGCCCACTGGATGACGCCGTCTTCGACCCCGAAGCGCTCGTTGGTGTAGCTCTCGAGGTCGATCAGCTGATCGGCGTTGCCCTTGTTCTGCGTGCAGCAGCCGTCGCAGTCGTCGTCGCCGCACGTGTCGAGCACGGTCACGACCAGCGTTTTGTCGCCGCTCTTGAGGCATAGGTCGTGGAGCGCGAGCGTGTCGTAGTCGGGGAAAGCCGCCACGATGTTGCGCGCCGACACCCAGGCCTCCGGCTTTTTGCCCTCGCAGGCCGAGAATTGCCCAGCCCACGTGCAGCCGTTGTACTCGATGCACTCCTCGCTGCCGGGGTCGGGATACGAGGTGTACCAAGTCTTGCGTGCGCTCTTCCAGGTCAGGCCCGGCGCGGCGCAGCGATCGGCGCTGCCGACACCACCGCTGGCACTGCCGGCGGTGCCGCTGCCGCTCGCGCTCGAGCCACCGCTGGGCGAGCCCGCTTTGGCGTCATTGCCGCCGCTGCTGCTGCCGGACTGGGCCAATCCGCCGCTCGAGCTGCCGCTGTTGGGCTGAACCGCATTGCCGGCGCTGCTGCTCATGCCAGCAATGCCAGCCGTCTGACCGCGACCCGACTCCGCGTCGACGCTGCAAGCCGAGGCCGCAAGGCCAGGCAGCATCGACACGATGGCCCCCAGCGTCACACGCGCCGCAAACCTTCGGCTCATGTTGCACTCCTTTTCAAGCTACTCAGGGTAGCGAGCCCGCGCCCTACGGGCAATTTGCATTCAACTCCAAAACGCTGTGCGTTTCCGTTGCGGGCGAAGTGCGGGCGAAGCGTGAGGCGCGCCCCGAAAGGTGGTATCCGGCCCGACATGACCGAGCAGTCCTCCCTCCTCTCCGCCGTCGTCCCCGCTCTTTCGCCAGGTAACGTGGCGATCGTGACTGGAGCCGCCAGCGGCATTGGACTCGCCGCTGCCGAGCGCTTTGCGCAGCTGGGGCTGAAAGTCGTGCTGGCGGATCTGGCAAGCTCGCCCCTGGCCCAAACCGCAGAACGTGTCGCGGCGCGCGCGCGTGGTGCCGCCGCGGACGTGCTCGCTCTGCCGACCGACGTGAGCCGCCCCGCGGATCTGCTGCTGTTGCGCGAAGCCAGCCTGGAGCGCTTTGGCCCGGCGAATGTGCTGATGAACAACGCCGGCGTCGGCAACAACCCGGGGCTGCCCTGGGAAAACTCGGTCGCTTGGAAGGCGCTGTTCGACGTGAACCTGTGGGGAGTGATGCACGGCGTCGAAGCGTTCGTGCCCAGCATGCTCGCGTCCGGCAAGCCCGGCCTCGTCATCAACACGGGCTCCAAGCAAGGCATCACCAGCCCGCCCGGCAACGCGGCGTACAACATGTCGAAGGCCGCGCTGCGCAATTACACGGAGTCGCTCGCTCACGCCTTGCGCGGCGCCGCCAAGGGGTTGCTGAGCGCGCACCTGCTGATTCCAGGCTTTACCTTCACCGGCATGAGCGGCGGCGCCGAAAAGCCGGCGGCAGCCTGGACTGCCGAGCAAGTGGTCGACTTCATGCTCGAGAGCCTTGCACGCCGCGACTTTTACATCCTCTGCCCAGACAACGCCGTCGATCGCGCGACCGACGAGCTGCGTATGCAATGGTCGATCGACGACATCATCAAGAATCGCCCCGCGCTTTCGCGCTGGCATCCGGATTTCGAGGCGGCCTTCGCGGCGTTCTTGGCGACCGGCAAGCCTTCAGCCTGAGCGGGGCGCTCGACCTACTCGCAGACCTTGGTCAGAGTCCACGGCGGCTGCGCCCAGTTGGTGGTCGCTGGGTCCTGGCCGCCGCAGTTGTATTGGTCCTTGCACGAGAACTCGTACTGCTTGCCGTTCTGACCCGCCGGCATGGCCAACGTGCACGGCGTCCCGCCGTTACAAGTCGCCACGACCTTCTCCCCAGCTGCGTACTTGTTCCCCGTACCGAGCACGAAGGCTGGTGTACCCGAACAGCTACCGGTGCCGACCACCACGCCAGTCCCACCGGTGCCGGCGCTGGACCCGCCCGAGCTACTGCCAGCCTTGCCGCCGCTGCTAGTTCCACCGCTCGTCGAGCCGCCGCTTCCTCCGCTGGCTTTGCCGGCGCTGCCGGCTGAGGTGCTACCGGCGCTAGACGTGCCGGCGTTGCCCCCGCTGCCGGTGCCGGCCGAAGTGGCGGTACCGCCGAACGGATTGGTGGCGCTGCCCGCTTTTCCGGTGCTGCTGCCACCGGTCGTGCTGCTCGACTTTCCACCCTCGCTGGTGGTCGAGGAGCCAGCCATGCCGGTGCCGGAACCGCCGGAACCGCCCTCATCAGTCATTTCTTGATCCGAGAGGTCTTGTGTGACGGCCGTAGCGCAAGCCGCGAGGTACAGCGGCAGCACCAGTGATGCAGACCTGAATAGCTTCATGCGCGAACAGCTCCGAAGCGAATGCTCGAGTGTAGCTCAGGGCGCTACGGGGCTGCATGTGGGTTTTACCAAAACGCCGAGAGATGAAAGACAGTGAAAGGCGCACACCCACCATTCCAGACACGTGGTCGGTCTCGCCCGAGCGCCTGCACGTTGGAGCGCTCGGGCGCTGGAACGCGCGCGAAGGCTACTTCACCTTCTCGATGCGGCAGGCGGAGCTGCAGCCGTCGTTGCTGAGACGATTGCCGTCGTCGCAGGCTTCGCCTTCTTGCTTCATGCCGTCACCGCAGTAGGCGCCGATGGTGCAGTTGGCTTCGCACTCACCGTAGCCGCCGTCGTTGGTGCCGTCGTCGCACTGCTCGCCCAGGCTGACGACGCC
>DATAKF010000243.1:0-32760 GCA_036261775.1 Polyangiaceae bacterium
GCGGAGGCGCGCCGTAACCCTGCTGCGGCGCCATCAGCTGGCCCTGCGCGAGCTGACCTGAGTTGATCAGCTGCGGGACCTGCTCGAAAAAGTCCTTCGTTCCAGAGACCGACTTGAACCAAGGCGAGATGCGCAGCTTCATCTTGGTCGTATCGGTGTGGAACGTCATCGAGCGGTTATTGGCAATGCCGCTCGTCGTCACCTTCTTGAAGGTGCTCACGTCATACTGCTCGACGCCCAAATTCATCGGCTTCGGCGTGCCGCTCCAAAAGCTGCCCTTGGTGCGGATCAAGATCAGCCGCCGGTTGGTCAGGACGACGAAATAAACCTTCGTCATCAACATCAAGAGCAACCCGCCCACCAGCAGGATCTGCATCAACAGCCCCGGCTGCCGACGCATCGTCGAAAAGCGCAGCATCTGCTCCCCCGGCTGGAGCATCGGCCCTACCTGACTCTGAATGTATTGATCGAGCGGCGTCATTAACCGCCCAACATACTAAGCGCCCACCGTCGTTGTCTCTCCCAACGTCGCCGCCCCTCCCAACGTCGTCTCTCTCGAGTGCACAACGTCGCCCTGCGCACAGCGTCGTACCCGCTGCCCGAACGCCCAGCATCGTTGCGATGCGCGCGAGCCCGCCCCCGCGGGTGAGCCAGAACCACCTCACCCGACCTTGGCACCACCAGATCGCGATCGAATGAGAGAGGTGGGACGGAAACCCGGCGAGGCCGGGCGCAAAACCCGTGCTTCAATCGCGACAGTCGCCACGCCCTCCGGGCCGCCGAATCGCAAACAGAAACCACACGCACTTTAATTTCGGGCTTCGCCCGAAATTAAAGTGCCACCCCGCCAACGGCGGTGGGGGGATTGCCTTTTCCGGCCGGGGGGGACCGGGACGAGGTGGCGGGGCGCACGAAACCGAAGTTTTGGAGGTCCGTCCACCGCCGATAGAGTGGTTCTGGCAGGGGTTTTTGGCCTCGGGAGGGAGCTTCTACGGGGACCCGACGTAGAACGAGCATGCGCTTGCCTGCATTCGCCCTTTTGGCCTTCGTTGCCAGCGGCTGCACGATTCACGTCGTCGAACAGCCAGCATCTCCGGTGGCAGTCGTGGCAGCGCCCCAGCCGGCACCGGTGTACGCCGCGCCTGCCCGTCCGGTGGTCGTGGTTGCCGAGCCCGTCGCGCCTCCCGCACCCGTGGTGGCCCCGACGCCGACTCCCGTCGCGATGCCGATCCCTCCCCGCCGCGCCGAGCGCCCGCATGTCACGCCCGTGGCCAAGCCCTGGCGCGTGCCCTACCGCACGACCGTCGCCCCGGAGACGCGCTCCCCTCGCCTGGCGCGCATTGCCGGACCGACCAAGCGCAACGTGCCGAAGAAGACGAAGCTGCCCGAGCCCGTCGCGCTCGCTTCAACCAGCGTCGCGAAGCCGCAGTAGCACGCGCTCGATCTTCGGCATCAAGGTCGAAGGGTCGCGCTTCTCGACGTAGTCTTCGGCGCCCAGATCCAGGGCAATTCGGCGATCGGACTGAGGGTCGCGCCCCGACCAAACGACCACCGGAATCGCGCTCGTGCGCGCGTCCGCCTTCAGGCGGGACAGCACATCGCGACCATCGGCATCGGGAAAGTGAATGTCGAGCACGATCAAGTCGGGCGCTTGCGCGACCGCTGCTTGATACACGTCCGCGCCCGCGAAGACCGGCACGAGCTCGAAGCCGCTCTTCTCTGCCAGGCGCTTCAGCGCTCGTTGCACGCCCGGATCATCGTCCGCAAATAGAATCCGCCGCCCTGTCATTTCACTGTAAGGGTACTTGATCAGGGGCAACTGACAACGCCGGAAATAGGGCTGTCTCACATTGAGTCGCGGCGCACTCCGCGGGCCGCGTTCGTACCCGAAGTGAGGCAATTATCCGCGGGTGTGGGTGCGATTAACCCAGCCCAAAGTAGCCGCGCGCATTCCGGAAACAGATGTCCGTCACCATCTCGCCCAAGAGCTCTCGGTCGTCCGGAAGCAGGCCGCGGCGCACGTCGTGCCCCAGGATGTTGCACAAAAGCCGACGAAAGTACTCGTGCCGCGAGTACGACAAAAAGCTGCGCGAGTCGGTCAGCATGCCGACGAAGCGAGACAGCAGGCCCATCTGCGACAGCGCGTGGATTTGCTTTTCCATCCCGTCGAGTTGGTCGAGGAACCACCAGGCGCTGCCGAACTGCAGCTTTCCCGGCACCGAGCCGTCCTGAAAGTTGCCGATCATGGTGGCGAGCACCTCGTTGTCACGCGGGTTCAGGTTGTACAGAATCGTCTTGGCCAGTCGGTTGTCCTGATCGAGGCGGTCGAGAAACTTGGCGAGGGGGCGGGCGATTTCGAAATCGCCGATCGAGTCGAAGCCGGTGTCGGGGCCGAGGCTTCGCTGCATGCGCGTGTTGTTGTTGCGCAGCGCGCCCAGATGAAACTGCTGCACCCAGCCGCGCGCGTGATCGAGCAGCGCGAGCTCGTGCAGGAGGGCTGAGCGAAAACGCGCCGTTTGCCCTGGGTCGGCGGCGCGACCGGCGCGAGCTGCGGCGAAGGTTTCGCGCACCTCGGCCAGGTTGTAATCGTCGGAGTAGGCCGTTTCGAGGCCGTGATCCGACAAACGCCCGCCCAGCTCGTGAAAGGCGCGGTGACGTGAATCGAGCGCTGCCAAAAGCTGATCGTAGCTGTTGACGCTGCTGCCGACGCGCGCTTCGAGCCGTTCGACCCAGCCGTTGAGCTTCTGCGGTTGGTCGACGTCCAGCGCGCGGTCGGGGCGGAATGTCGGGTACATGCGGGTCGCGCCTGCGCTGGCGTCGCGCGCGTAGGCGGCGTGGTGTTCGAGCGAGTCGGCCGGGTCATCGGTGGTGCACACCACCTGCACGTTGAATTGCCGCAGCAGGCCGCGCGCGGTGAACGACGGACCTTGCAGCAGCGCGTTGCCACGATCGTAGATTTCGCGAGCGCTGATGGGGTTGAGTAGTTTGCGGATGCCGAACGGGAACTTCAGCTCCAGGTGCGTCCAGTGATACAGCGGATTGCGCAGGGTTTTGGGCACCGTGGCCGCCCAAGCCTCGAACTTTTCCCAGTCGTCTTTGGCGCCGGTGCAAAAGTCTTCCGGCACACCGTTGCTGCGCATCGCGCGCCACTTGTAGTGATCGCCATCGAGCCAAATCGCCGTCAGCGAACGGAAGCGATGGTCCGTGGCCACGTGCTCGGGCGGCAGATGGCAGTGGTAGTCGATGATGGGCAGGCCGGCTGCGTAGCGGTGGTAAAGCTCACGAGCTACGTCGGTCTCGAGCAAGAAATCGTCGTCGAACAACATGGGTCAGCACATCCTGCGTCAAAGGCTCGAGCCAAAGCTCGGGCAGTAGCGACCCGCACGACTAAAACTGCCAGCAGTATAGCGAACTATTTCGCCGTTCGCCTCCGAAAAAAATCGCGAGCGCCCGCCGGTGCCGCCGTTACAGCAGCGCCTCGGCTTTGCGCAGCAGGGCCTGCGCGTTGATCTTGCCCTTGTAGACGTAGAGGCTGGCGGCTTCGACGCCGTCGAGCAGCTCTTCGCTGACGCGCAGGCGCGAGCTGGCAACGAACAGCATGCGCGCTCTGTCTGCCTTGCCCGCCTCGCCTCCCTTGCCGCCGAGCCCCTTCTGCGCGGCCTCGATGCGGCGGAAAACGGCGTCGCGACTCCAGAAGCCGAGCAGCTCGACCAGCACCGGGGGCTGCTTTCCAGCCTTGCCAGTCTCGGCGTTGCGGGTCAGCTCCAAATCGGGCACCAGGACTCCCCCGCCCTCCGCCGTCAGGTCGATGAGTTTGTCGGACAGGCGCGCCTGCCAGCTCGCGTTCGTCTGCAGGGACTCGAGCAGCTCGGCTACGTCAGTGCGGACGCCGTCGTGCTGCCCAGAGGCAGCTGTCTCACTGTCAGCACCTCCGGTGTGCGTTTGCTCGAAGCTGAGCTTTTCGCGGCGCTTGCCCCAGCGCAGCTCGGCCTTCAGGCGCAGCTGCCCGCACGACATGAGCGCAGGCAGCGACAACGACAGCTCGAGGCCGTACTTGGTCGTGGCTCCGAACAGGCTCATGGGTCCGTCAATCTCGATGCGGTAGCCACCGGCTGCCAGGGGCTCGATGCGGAACAACAGCTGGCGAAACTTCAGCTTGCGGAACAGCTCGCGGTAGGCGTCGGGACGTGCCGCCCGCACCTCGGCTTCGATGCGCACGGCGCGCAGCAGCACCGACTGCACTTGCACCAGCTCGTAGTCGGCCACGAGCGTGCTCGGGTTGTGCACCGGGCAGCGCTCGAGGCGCTGGGCGCTGCGCAAATCGGCGTACAGCGCTTGGTCGATTTGCTCCGCGGAAATGCCCAGGTCTTCGGCTGCTTTGGCCAGCACGTTCTCCCTCCGCAGGTATTCGCCTGGGGCCAGCGCGGCGCGCATTTCGGCCGCGTGCGTGAAGACGGCCAGTCGCACGGCTTCCGGTTCCACGCCGACGGGTGACGTGAACTCCGAGCGCGCCTCGACTAGGTGCGTGAGCCCGAGCAGCAACTTGCGCTCTTTGGCCGCGACCGGCACGGCGGCCCAGCTGGCCTCCACTTCTTCGCGATCTTGACCCAGGCTGGCGCGCGTGACGCTGAGCAGCGCTTCGCTCACCTCGAGCGCGCGGGCGCGATCGGCGGGCGAAAGCGGCGCGAGCGTGAGCTTGCCCTCGCGCTTGCGTGCTCGCGTCAGCTCGGGGGGTAGCATCAGCCGGCTCCCGCGTAGGCCGAGTGCTCACGGCGCCGCTCGGAGGTGCCCGACTCGTTGGTGCGAGACGACACCAGCTCGTACAAAATGGCTCGTTTGTCGCCTTGGCGTCGCAGCACGCGGCCCAGCCGCTGCACGTGCTCGCGCACCGAGCCGCTGCCGGAGAGCACGATCGCGACGCTGGCGTCCGGCACGTCGACGCCTTCGTTCAGCACCTTGGAGGTAGCGACGGCGCTGTACTTGCCCGCAGAAAAGCGCTCCAAGATCAGGCTGCGCTCTTTCACCTTGGTTTGGTGCGTAATGACCGGAATCAAGAAGCGGCGCGACACCGCGTAGGCCGTGGCGTTGTCTTGCGTGAAGACGAGCGAGCGCTGGTGACGGTGCTCGCTCAGCAAGTGCTCGAGGTATTCGAGCTTGGCGCTCGACGCCAGGGCCAGCTCCCGCTGTCGGCGGTAGGCGCGCATGGCGCGCTGCCCCGCCGCCGACTGAGCCGAGCGCATCACGAACTGGCCGAAGCCCGAGGGGTGGTCGAAGCGGATGCCCGCGCTGCGCACGAAATCCAGGTAAATGGCGCGCTCGGCGTCGTACTCGGCGCGCTCGGCTTCGGTCAGCTCCACGTCGATGCGCTCGACCTCGTAGTCGGCCAAGTAGCGACCGGACAGCTCGACGATGTCCTTGCGGTACAGGATCGGCCCGATCAGCTTTTCGAGCCGGGAATCCATGCCGTCGGCCCGCTCCGGCGTCGCCGTCAAACCGAGCCGAAACGGCGCCAACGACAGCTCCGCCGAGAGCGCGTAGCTCGGCCCTGGCAGGTGGTGGCACTCGTCGAACACGATCAGGCCGAAGCGCGCTCCGAGATGCTCCATGTGCAGGCAAGCGGAGTCGTAGGTCGTGACGGTGATGGGTTTCACGTCGTGCGAGCCGCCGCCGACGACGCCCACCTCGGTCGCAAAGCTGCGACGCAGGAGGTCGTACCACTGGCGCACGAGGTCGAGCGTGGGCGCCACCACCAACGCGCCACGGCGCCGCGCGTCGATGGCCATGACGGCCACGTGGCTCTTGCCGGCGCCCGTAGGCAGCACCACCACGCCACGCCCGCGCGCCTTTTCCCAGGCCGCCAGCGCCTCGACCTGAAACGGGCGGGGCTCGCGCCGCACCACGAGGCCGTGGCTCAGCTCCGGGTAGGCGCGCGCCTGGTCTTCGAAAGCCAGCTGGAGCTTGCGCAGCCCCAGCACGACTTCGGCGTAGGCCATGGCCGGCGCGCGGAAGACGCCGCTGCGCGCGTCCCAGACCAGCGCAGAAGGCACGCTGTCCTGCTTGGTGAGACCGCTCAGCTCCAGCGTCCCGCTACGAAAAGACAGCACCGCCATGGCGACTCAGAACACGCCCAGCAGGCTCTCGCGCGATTTGACGCCGAGTAAGTCGATGGGCAGATGAAACACGATCTCTCCGTGGTGCGTGCCGCGCCGCTCGCGCATGCGCACGAGCGTGGCCGTGCAATTTCCGAACTTCAAGCTCATGACGCGCGGCACGGGCGCGCACACCAAGGCTTTGACGAGGTGAAAGTTGGTGCCGCCATGCGCCACCGCCAAGATGCGATGCCGGGAGAGGAGATGCCGCTCGCGCCAACGCCCGGTCAGGTTCTGGATGCGCGCCTGCACGTCCGAGTAGCTCTCTCCGCCGTACTCCGAAAAGTCGCCCAGCTCGGTCAGGCCGCGACGCATGAAGGTCGGGTAGCTCTCGTCGATCTCGGGGCGCGTCAGGCCTTGCAAGCCGCCTGCATGGATCTCCGAGAGCTCGGGAGTCAGCTCCGCTTCGGGCAGACCGAGCGCCGTGGTGAGCGCGAGCGACGTCGCGCGGGCGCGCGTGAGGGGCGACGTGTAGGCCGCATCGAAGCGCTGGGCCGTGCTCTTCAAGAAACGCCCGAGCGCCGCTGCCTGCTCGTTACCGGCGTCGGAAAGCGGGTAGTCGCGCTGCCCTTGCATGCGCCCTTCGGCGTTGGCCACGCTCTCCCCGTGTCGAACGATCAGGATCTCCATGGCGCGAGAGCGGTAGCGACGCAGCGCAAACCGCCGTCATCCTGAAAGCACTTCACCGACGTCACTTCACCGGCGCCAGCACGGCCGGCGCTGGCGCGCAGGGCGTGGCGCAGCTGCAAAGCGTCGCAGCTCTCGCAGCGGGCGCTCACCTGCCCCAGCTCGGCGCGGCCTACCGAGGGCCAGTGGGTCTCGGCTACCGCGTCGTAGGCGCGTGGGCTGAAGGCGGCGCGAGCCCCCAGCTGAGTCGGCGCGAAGGCGACGCGAATTTGCTCGGCGTCTTGCGGACGCGGCTCGTCGAGGTCTTGAACTTGGGCGGCCGAGGGCGCAGGTCCCGGATCCCAAGCCACTCCGTGCGGATCCAGCCCGACGCTGGGCCCCGGAACTGCCATGGTGGCTCTGCACTCCACGCGGCCACGCGCGCCGCCGCGAGCACGACACGATTTGCCGACGATGAAGCGCCGCCCTTCTTCGCCGGCGCGAGCGCGCAAGAGCCGCGACAAGCGCGCTTCGCTGCAGTCGACGTTGGCCAGCGGCACGTCTTGGTAGGCGGCGCCGCGCGGCACGCGCGAGCAGCTTTCTCGCAGCGTGGAGCCCGCGCTGTAGCCAGCTGGTAACGTCGCGAGCTCGCGAACGTCGCTGGGCTGAAGGGTCGCGACCTTCGGCGCGGGTGTGCGGCTGCACGCTGCCGCGAGCGCGAAGGGCAAGAGAGCAAAGGGGCGCATCGGCATCAGTATAGGCCAGACAAAAAACAAGCGGCGTGGCAGGACGAACCTGCCACGCCGACTTCACTTGGTTGGGGTGGGGGCGAACTAATTAGTTCGCGCCGCCAGCGCCGCCGCCACCGACGGCTTCGCCGCCAGCGCCGCCGCCAGCCGCAGGCTCGCCGCCAGCACCGCCGCCGCCAGCCGCCACCGGGGGCTCGCCGCCAGCCGCACCGCCGCCGCCTTCAGACGTCGAGCCGCCCTTGCCGCCCGTGCCGCCCGAGGTCTTGCCACCAACGGTGGTGGGCTCGCCGCCAGCGCCGCCGGCTTCCGTGCCGCCGCTGTTCTTGCCGGCCGTGGGCGCGCTGTCGTCGTCGTCGTCGCCGCCGCATCCGACCACCGCGATGGTCGTGCCGAGCGCCATCATGGCGAGCAGGCTAGTTAGCTTCTTCATTACAGTTCCTCCGAAATAACCTAGGTTAGTTGCGTGGGCGGAGTTGCCCGCCGGGCCTTAAGCATGGGCCATGCCAACTTGGTACGGTCCGCTCACTGCGCGGCTAAGTGCTAAGAATAACTAAGGTTTTTAGCCACCACACGCTCTGTTCGGGCCGAAGCTCCGGAAGGAGCACCCGGACTTTGGTGTCATGGTGGGTGCGGCTCATACAGCGGCACCCCCTCTGAGTGCAAATTGGAAACGCTCTCGAGACGAGCGAGATCCTCGGGCTGGAGGCCCCAAAACCATAAATAGACAAGAAATACAGTCAGTTAACGATTGTGGCGAAGTTATCAACAACCTATGGCATTCGTGTCACGGTATCCGCGGTCTGGTTGAACCAGCAGAAATTTTCCGCTGTCAGTCGCCGGATTTGCGACGAAGCGACGGACTGACCTTGTCCGGCGCCGAGACCGCGCGGCCGATGACCTGAGCTCCGAAGCGCTCCCGGATGGCGTCGAGCGTCGGCCCGACCTGGGGCCGTCGCGGCGCGAACAGGTCGAGCTGCTCCTGACCGCGCGGCTGAAGCCCACTCGCGCTCACGCCGATCAGGCGCACCGCCTGACCGAGCTGGGTCTCGTCCCACAGCTCGATCGCGGTGCGCGCAATGACCTGGCCATCGCTGGTGGCCGCCTGCAGCGTACGCTGGCGAGTGAGCAGCGGGTAGTCGGGCTCGCGCGAGTCGGAGGTACGGCCGCTGCCTTCGCGCGGCGCGCGAGCTTGGCCCAGCTTCATCTTCAACGTGATGGTGGCGCCGAGATAGCCCGCGCCGCGCAGGCGTCGCGCGACTTCTTCGGAGTGCGCCACGATGGCCTGCGTGATGGTGTCGCGGTCACCGACGTTGCGCTCGAAGGTGCTCTCCTCCCCGATCGATTTTGGCGCGCGCTCCGGCACGACGGCGCGCTCGTCGATGCCGCGAGCGAGGGCGATGAAGTAGGCCGCGCGATCTCCCGCAGCGCGGGCGACTCGCTCGGGCTCCGCGCGCGCCAGCTCACCGATCGTACGAATGCCGATGGCCGTGAGCTTGTCGCCCAGCACCGGCCCCACGCCCCACAGGTAGCGAATGGGCAGCGGTTCGAAGGTGGCGCGCTCCTGCCCAGGCGCCACTACCCGTAGGCCATCGGGCTTTCCCAGCCGGCACGCGACCTTGGCCACCAGCTTGTTGCTCGCGATGCCGACCGAAACGACGAGCCCGGTGGCTTTGAGCACGCGCGCCTTGAGCTCCTGCCCCAGCTTGGTCGGTTCACCGAACAGCCCGAGCGACCCCGTGACGTCCAAGAACGCTTCGTCCAGGGCCAGCGGCTCGATCTCGGGCGTAAACTGCTCGAACACGCGGTGCACGTCCGCCGAGACCGAAACGTACAGCTCCATGTTCGGCGGCAGGAACACGCCGTCGGGGCACAGCCGCTTGGCCTCGAAGCCCGGCATGGCCGAGCGCACGCCGAACTTACGCGCTTCGTAGGACGCCGCCGACACCACGCCCCGCGCTTGAGCGCCGCCGACGATCACCGGCTTGCCGCGCAGCTCCGGGCGTTCGCGCTGCTCGATGGACGCGTAGAACGCGTCCATGTCGGCGTGCAGGATGGTGCGGAGCACCTTGGCCAAAGCTCAGCCTCGAGGGCTCACCGGCGCGTCTCTTCGACGGTGGCGGCGCCAGGAATGAACGAGAGCGGCACCTCGCCGGTGCTGCCGACGCGGTTCTTGGTCACCTTGAGCAGTAGGCTGCGCGCGCCTAGCTTTCGCAGGCGTTCGGTCAAATCTGCCTCGGGCGCTGGCCTCGTCTCCAGCTCCATTGCCAGCGTGGCGGCCGGTGAGAGGAGCGGCAGGTGATTGGAGAGCACCGTTGCGATGACGCAAGCACCCTGCTCGGCGATGCGCCGCAGCTCGTAGCCTACCTGGGTCATGCGCGCTTCGAAGCTGGTGTTGACGAGCGCAGTGCGCGTGACGCCGCCGTCACCCATCGCCAAGAAGCCTTCGACGTCGTCGACCACCAACACGACGCGCTCGCTGCGCGCCCACTGCTGCGCCACGCACTCCGACAAGGCTTGGGTGGATTCGAGGCCGGTACCGCGGAACAGGTGCAGCTGGGAGCCCACCTTCTTCATCACGGTGTCGATCGCGTCGGCGATCGGACGGCGACTCGCGTCGTCGGCCCAAGCTTGTCCGGTCCAGATCTCGCCGTAGGAGGTGCGAGCGTCCGGGTACTCGCGATGCAGGGCCCGCGCAGCCAGCCGCGCGACGATCTCGGTCGGGTCGACGGCGGCGCCCGCCACCACGACCCCGGCCCGGGCTCGCGCGGCCAGGTACGCAAGCGCCAGCGCCACCGAGGTGCGCCCGCTTCCGGCCGGTCCCGACAGCGCCAGCAGCGTTCCGGACCTGAGCCCGCCTCCGAGCAGCGCGTCCAGGCTGGGCAGGCCCGTCGAGGTCGCGGGACCGACCGCACCCAGGTGGGTGGTCACGTCGACTTGCATGGCCGCCAGCGAGACGGCGGCCACTCCGGACACCTTGGGCAGACGATCGGTGCTGCTGGTCACTCCCTCGGAGCGTACCAAAGCCCCGGGGCGGCGCGCGGATTCTCGACTTGAGTCGGGCCGTTTCGCGGTTGTCCCAGTTTGGGGCCGCACCGCAGGGGGCTAATTCGGCAATTTCCCGAGGTATTTTGCATAGCCGTTCGGTGGCACGATGCTCGCAAAGGTAGGGGGTATGGCACCTCGGAGGGCTCATCAGGCGGCGATCGCCGCAGCTTCGGACGGCTCGGTTCTCATCAACGTGGTGGAGCTGCTTCCGGAGGACGTTCAGAACCGGCTCGGCGAAGCGCTGGGTACCAGTCAGTTGTTCATCGGCATTCCTCTCAAGCAGCGCGAGGCGGCCGACGTGGTGGCAAGGCTCGATGGCGCCGCAGCAGAGGCCTCCGCACTGCTGCTGGGTGGCCGCACTTTCACGCCCCCGCCCCCTCGCAAAGGCAACGGGACCACCAAGGCTGGTCGCAAGGCAGCGCGCAAGGCGCCGTCGAAACGCCGCTAGGAATGCAATTTTCCGGCTCAGGCACCTGAGGGCGCGAGCGCGGCGAAAGCGTGCACGGACCACGTTTCTCCGCTGATTTCGTGGCTTGAAGCGGCGTACCATGCGCGCCACATGGCAAAGACGGACGGTGGTACGGGATCGGATTTCAAGAGCTCGCTGAAGTCTGCTTCGGAGAGGTTTCTTTCGCAGACGGTGGTGCACGCGCTGGAGCGCGGCTTTCGCACACCCGACGACTTTCTCCGACATTTCAAGCCTGCAGATCTGATGCAAGGCCTCGAGGGTGCGCCAGACCTGCGCGCCAAGATCCTGATCGAGGGCGCGGGCGTTCACGAGAAGATCGCGCGCAAGAAGTCGACCACGTCCGCCGCCGAGGACTTGAAGCTAGCGCTCGACGAAGGCGTGACCAACGCCGCGCAGCTGCTGACGCTGCTGCCGCCCGACGATCGCGTCCGCTACCTGGACCACAAGAAGCTGTGGGGCTTTACGACCGAGGACGAGTTCTGGTCGCCGCTGAACGCCGAAGCCAACGTCGATGGCGCGCTGTCGCGCGTGGTGTTCCTGCTCGAGAACGCGCTACGCGAGAACCTGCTCAGCCTGCAGGTGCTGACCGACGGCATCACGTTCGACTCCATTTCGACGCGCCTGCCGCTGAAGGAGCTGCAAAAGCTGGTGCGCCACGCCCTCAAGCTGGGCCGCGAAAAGAAGCCGCTCAGCGAGCAGGAGCTGCTCGAGAGCGTGCCGCTCAAGACGCTGATCGGCTTCATCCCGCTCGAGCACGTGTTCAACAACGTGCTGATCGAGAAGGTCGCCAAGCCCGCCGGCTTCATCGGCAACGGTGACGGTTGGGATTCGTCGCGACCGGCCGGAGTCGCTGCAGCCGCTGAAAAGGTCGAGACGAAGGCCGAGCCCGCGCCCAGCAAAGCCGAGGAGCAGAAGAAGTCGGTGCCGCCGCCGAAGCCGGCAGTCGCGGCCGCGCCCGCACCGAAGCAAGACTCGCTGCCCGACGCCGAGGATGACGTCGACGCGTTGATTCAGAGCACGCGCCCGCCGGCTGAAGAAGAAGCGCGCCGCAAGGTCGTGGAGAAGCTGACGGCCGTGAACCGTCTGCCGCCTCGCCACGACTCTCTGACGACCCCCATCCTGCTCTCGATCGAGTCGATGTACTCGGAGCTGCTCGGCTCGGCGACGGACGAAGCGCGCGAGATGTGCATCCGCGACTCGTTCCCGAACCAGCAGCAGCTGACGACCGCCTTGCTGGCCTTGATCGAGCTGCTCGATCCGACCATCGACATCAACGATCCGGTCATCAAGGACGCCGACGTCGACAGCCTGATCAAGGTCGTGCTGTTCGAAGAGCGGCACCGCTACGAGCAGCAGCATCCGTCCGCCCGTCCGGGCCCCGGACCGGCTCCGCTGCCGCCCCCGACGTCCGGCCGCAAGGCATCCATCGCTCCGCCGCCCCTGCCGCGGGCACAGAGCGCCCTGCCCCCTCCGCTGCCTGAAGGCAAACGCGCGCGCTAGGGGCTCGCGAATGGTTAAGTCGGTCGATGATCGCGGCCGAGGCGCCCGGATGGCGAGGCGCGACGAAGGCGCAGACGGCTGTCTGTAACTGAGGAGCAACGAAGCCAGCCGGGATGGATCGGCCGTGAGGGCGACCGACTTAGCCATTCACGGGCCCACACTCCACAAACTGCTTGCCGGGGCCCCTGGGCGTGAGCTACACCCCGCGGGCCTTTAGGGATTCGTCCCTAAGCCCCACACGCCGACGTGGCGGAATTGGCAGACGCACGTGGTTCAGGTCCACGCGATCGCAAGGTCGTGGGGGTTCAAGTCCCTCCGTCGGCACAAGGCCAGCTCTAACGAGCTGGCCTTTTTCTTTTTGTCAGCGAGGCCCCTAACCGCTGCGGCTCGTCGCCAATGCTTTTGGCCGTCAGGCAGCTGGGCTAGCTGAGGGGGATGCGACAATTTCTGCTCGGGCTGGGTGTCTCGGCGATCTTTGGTGCCGGCTGCGTGGCTGGCGCGAGTAACTTCGCCGTCCCCAAGGCCAACGCCGCCTACGTGGAGGAGCAGCGCTGGGCCTACTTCTGCTTCGAGGCCAACACGGTCGACGACGCTCATTTCAAGGCCAACGCCGCCGGCGCCAGGGGCTGGGAAATGGTTTCGGCGGCTTCTAATGCCGAGGGTGAGGTCATCTGGTGTTTTAGACAGCCTCGCCCGTGAGGGCCGAGGCTGGGTCTTGGTCTCCTCCGTGCCTTGGCTGGAGTGTCGAGCGTCCCCCGCGACCAGAAGCGAAGCGAGCGCTCGGCCTCGCCGAGTTTTCCCACTCCGGTCCTCCGTTTCGATCGGGATCTGCTGGTGCCAAAGTCGGGTGAGGTGGTCCTGGCTCGCGCTTTGCGCGAGCTCACTCTGATGCAGCCGCCGCATGCTTGGGTGAGCGGCGCGATGCGAGCGAGCCGAGAATCGCGTGCTACGCTCGTGGATTACCCAATGGCGTACAAGCCTGGCGACGTCGTTTCTAACCGATACCGAATCCTCGAGCGCTTGGGGGCTGGCGCGCATGGGGTCGTGTACCGGGCGCGAGATTTGGAGACGCGCGGCGAGCTGGCGCTGAAGTTCTTGGGTGACGGCAAGGGGCTCGATCCTGAGCTGAGCCGGCGCATGGAGCGCGAGGCCATGGCCATGGCGCGGCTGCGCGGCACCAGCGCCGTGTACGTGCACGGCATCGCCACGGCGCAAGACGGCATGCTCTACGTGGCCATGGAGATGCTGTACGGCAAGGACTTCGAGCAGTACCTGGCCGAGGCCGAGAAGGTCGGCGGCCGCATCAAGGCGGTGCGGCTGCTCGAGATTTTGCGCCCTGTCGCGGCGACGCTGGAGCAAGCGCACCGCCAAGGCATCATTCATCGCGACCTGAAGCCGAGCAACGTGTTCATCGTCGACCAAGACAAAGGTGGCGGCGTGCGGCTGCTCGACTTTGGGCTCGCCAAGCTGCTCGACGCTACGACCCTGACCAATGACGGCATGATCGCCGGGACGCCGAGCTACATCGCGCCCGAGGCCTGGCGCGGCACCTCCAAGCACCTCGACCATCGCATCGACGTGTATTCGCTGGGCGTGATCGTGTTTCGCGCGCTGGCCGGCAAGCTGCCGCCGCCATCCAGCGATTTGCTCGAGATCTGCAAGTGGGCCACGACCGGCCCCCGCCCTAGCCTGCACGCGCTGCGGGCCAGCCTGCCGGCCGCCATCGATCCGTGGATCCAGCGTGCTCTGGCGATCTTTCCGGAGCAGCGCTTCCAGTCCGTGGCCGAAGCCTTCGCGAATCTGGAAGCGATTCTCGCCGTGCGGCCGACGGCGCCGTACTGAGCTCCGAATTCTGAGAACAAAGCTCGGCGAGGCCGAGCGCTAGCCACGGACCAGGTCAGGACGATCGCGAGGCGCACCACGCAACGCATGGAGGAGAACGAGAAACCCTCACCCCATACCGAGCCGGCGCTTCATCGCGAAGGCGCCATCGCTGACCCAGAAGCCGAGCAGGTCGCCCAAGAGCCGGCGACCAGCGAGCAGCGCGTCGCCCTTGGCCGTCGACAGGTCACCCTCGGTGCGGCGCACGAACTCGGCCGCCGACACGATGTCGTCGCAGACGATGGCGGCCGCCCGAGTCGACGTCATGATGGCGCCGAGGCGCCACTCGTCGAGATCGACCGCGCGCGTGTTGGCGTAGACACGCGCCGCTTCTTCGATGGCGCCGCGCCCGAGCCACGGCATGGCCTTGGCGACGCGCCGCTGCAGCGACGCGAGCTCGTCTTCATCGGGCGTGCCGTTTCCGAAGGACGGGTCCGCGCCGCGCGCCGCCGCGCCCAACAGCTTGCGCAGTTGACTGACGTCGAGCCGCTCTATCGCGGCAAGCCCTCGAGTCAGGCTGGCGAAGACACGCGCCAACGCGAACACCTGGCCAGCCTCGGACAAACCGGCGACGTTGGCCGGCACCATCACGCTGACCGGATCGGTCAGCTCGAGCTGGACGGCGCCGGAGTGCGCGCGATGCACGTACAAATCGAAGCCTTCGACGCCGAAAACAGCGGCCACGCGCTCCGCTACCGCCCGCAGCGGGTGGCCCGACTTCGGCGAAAGCTTGTCGCGAGCGCCCACGCCGAAGCGTTCGAGCTCCGGCGGGAACACTTTGCCCACGGATTCGCCCAGCGCCGCCAACAAAGCGCTCGCAGCGCTGTCGCCCGGGTTGACGTCGATGCTCGAGAGCTCGGTTGCGTCCAAGCTGCCTGGCGCCTGCCCTGCAGCGCGCACGACGCGCGACGACATCCCGGCCAGCTCCAGATCGTTGCCTGCACCCAGCGCCACGACCGCGCCGATGGCGCAGCTGGACTCGACGCCGCGCCCGAGCGCGCGCCACGCCTCGGCCAGCCCACGGAACGCCTCCGGCCGGTAGACATCCATCGACAACGCGCGCCGGAAGGCCGTGGCGGCGTCTGCGTAGCGCTGCGCCGCCAGCAGCCGGCGAGCGTAGGCGATGGCCAGCTCCGGATCCGTGGGCGCCCCGGACAGCCCCTTTTCCAAGGCTTGCGCCGCCTGTTCGGCTTGGCCCATGTCGTCGCCCAGGACCCGCGACAGCTCGATATACAAGGCCGTCAGCTCCGGACCGGGCGTCGGGTGCTGCTCGGCGTAGCTCTTGAGCGCCGAGGCGTAACGGCCGTAGCTGGGCGGCTCGTTGCGCTTGGCCTGCTCGGCCGTGAGCGAGCGGAAGCGTTCGGCTGCAGTGCCGTTGAGGCCCGACAGCGAAACAGCCTGCTCGTAGGCTTGCACCGCGGCCGCTTGCTGGCCACGGCCGCGCTCCAAATCACCCAAGAGGGTGAGTGCGTCGACGCGTTGGCCCAGCTCGGGCGACACCCGCACGAGCCGCGCTGCTAGCTCTGCGGCTTGGTCACCTCGACCGCGCTGCAGCTCGAGCCGCGCCAAGCGCGACAGCGCCAAACGCGAACCAGAATCGAGCGCCAAGGCGGCGTTCAAGCTTTGCAGAGCCCGCTCCGGATCGCCGAGCTGATCCTGCAAAATAGCGGCCAACCGCAGGTGAATGTCCACCTTCAGCTCGTCAGAGGTGGCGTGGTTCAAGCCTTGCTTGAGCCGATCGACCGCTTCGGCCCACTGCTTGTCGCTCGCGTACAGCTCCGCCAGCTTGACCAGCGTGCCAGCGTGACCCGGCACCAGGTTTTGGGCGCGGTGCAGGGCCGCCAGCGCCGCCGGCACGTCGTGCTTGCGGCCGGCATAGAGGTCAGAAACGCTGATCCACAAAGACGCGACGCGCGCCGGTGCGGTGGCCGAGTTGGCGGCGTTCGTCAAAAGCGAGATCAAGTCGTCGATGGCGCCGCGCGCCACCAAGAGCTCCGACACCTTGGCGGCCGCCGCCTCGAAATCGGGATTTTGCTCCAGGGCGCGCCGCAGCAGGCGCACGGCGTTGTCCACCTCGCCCCGCTCGGCCCGCACGATGGCCGAGCGCACCAGCAGCCGGGCGGCGACGTCCGCGTCGCCAGTGACGCGCACCTCGTGACTGCTGGCTTCTTCGAGCAAGGTGGGGTCACCGGTGCGCTCTGCTAGCCGCGTGATGCCGCGCGCCGCCGACAGGCTGTCCGGATCCGCAGCGATCGCCCCGCGCCACACCTCGAGCGCCGACGGGTCAGAGCTGCGCTCCAGCGCCTCGGCCAAGCGCGTCAGGTGGGCGGCTTTGACCTCCGGATCTTCGGCCAGCGCCGCCTGCTTGGCGTCCACGTGGGCGAGCAGGCTCGCGTCGCCGCTCTCGAGCGCAAGGCGTTCGAGCGCCGAGAGCGCCGTTTGGTCGTGCGGCGCCAGCTGCAGGATCGCAAAATACGCTGCTTTTCGCTCGTCTTCGGTGCCGACGCCTTTGGTCTCTTCCAAGCGCCCCAGCTCCGAGAGCGCCGCGATGCGCGCGCTCGGCTCCGACAGCACGCGCGCTTCGGTAGCGTAGATCTTGGCCAGCGGCTCCCACAGCGAGCGCTCCGCGTACAAGGCCTCGAGCGAGAGCAGCGCGTCGACGTGTCCGGGCTCCTTCTCGAGCACGGCCTCGAAGCATTCGATGGCTTTCTGGGCGGCGCCCAGCTCCGTCTGCCAAATTTCGCCAGCGCGCAGCAAGGCGCCGATCGCGAGCTTGGGGTCGCTGCTGGCTTCGGCTTCTTTGCCCAGCTCGTCGACCAAGCGCTTCCAGTCCTTGGCCTCGGTCAAGAGGCGCACGCGGGCGTCGCGAGCCGGTCTAAACTCCGGATCCGCCGCGAGCGCGCGCTCGTAGGCGACGAGCGCCTTGTCGGGCACGTTCATGCGGTGCTCCAGCACCTCACCGAGCCGTAGCGCCGCCCGCGCGATCGCTTGGGGCTCGGTTTCCGTCGCCAGCTCGCCCTCGATGAGCTTGGCGATGTCTTCGAAGTGATGCTTGTCCGTCAGCTTACGCTCGAGCGCGCGCCGCGCCGGCAAATGCCGCGGATCTGCCTCCAGCGCGCGCCGGTAAGCGGCCAACGCCTGATCGTCCTTGGCGATGCGCTGCTCGTAAATTTCGCCGATTTTGTAGTCGAGGCGCGCGGACTCGGGGCCGCGCGGTAGCCCCGCCAGCTCGGCTTGGTAGACGTGGACCAGGTCTTCCCAGCGCCCAGCACGGAAGTAGAGGCGTCCAAGGCTCGCGAGCGCCGGCTGGAACTTGGGATCCAGCTCGAGCACGCGCCGCTGCAGCCCGAGCGCGATCGCGTCGTCGCCCAAGTCGTGCTCGGCCACCTCGCCCGCCCGATGCAGCAGCATCAGCCGCTCCTTCGGGTCCTTCACCAGCTTGGCTTCGAGCTCCAGCATCTCCGACAGCTCGCGGTAGAGGCCGCCGCGCTCTGCGGCGCGCTGCGCCGCGTGCACGGCGCCCAGGTGCCCCGCGTCGATACCCAAGATGCGCCGGTAAGACGTCAAGGCCGCCGCCGAGTCCCCGAGCGCGTCCTCGTGCACGCGACCTATCTTGAACAGGTAGGTGGTCTTGGTCTCGGTGTCGTGAGCCAAGTCGACCGCACGCTCGTACAGCTCGACCAGCTCGGCGTACTTGCGTGCCGCCGAGTACAGGCGCACCAGCGCCTTGAACGAGGCCGCGTAGCCGGGAACGATGCCCAGCGCGCGCGCGTGGTGGGACAGCGCGAGCTCCGGCTTGCCCAGCTCTTTTTCGAGGATTTCGGCCATGCGGGCGTGCGCGTAGGCGCGGCGGTGGGGATCCCGCGCGGCTTCGGCCTCACCGGCGCAAATGGCGAGCAGGCTTTCCCAGCTCTTGGTGCGTCCATAGAGCCGCGACAGCGCAGCCAACGTGGGCGCGTGAGCGCGGTCGAAGCTGAGAGCTTTTTCGTACCAAGCCACCGCGGTCTTGTCGTCGCTCAGCTCGTCTTCGTAGAGCTGCGCGCCGCGCGTCAGGTACGCGATGCGCTCGGCGTCGGTACGCGAAAGGTCGGCCAGGCGCGCCAGCACGTTGCCGAGGGCGGTGTGGTTTTGCATGGCTTCGTAGGCGCGCATCAGCGCCTCGAGCACCAGTCGGTCGTCTTTGACGATACCGAGCGCGCGTTCCAGCGCGTGGGTGCCCTGCGCCAGGTTACCGAGTTTGTCGATCTCGATGCGCCCCACGCGGTACAGGGCCATGGCCCGCGCGTTGGGGTCGGAGACCTGCTCGGCTTCGCGCTCCAGCACGCCGACCAAGTCGCGCCAGCGTTGGTGCGAGTAGTGCAGCCGCTTGAGCGCGTGCACGGCCGAGTCCGAGCGCGGATCGGTGTCGAGCGCAGCTTGATAGAACTCGGCCGCTTGCCCCAGGTTCTTGCGCCGCGACTCGGCGATGCGCGCGCGATCGACGAGCAGCGCGGCGCGGTGCTTGGCGTCGTTCTTCACCGCCGCGATGCTCTGCTCGAAGGTCTTGTCGAGCGCGTCCCAGGCGCGCGCGCCCAGCTCTGCGCGCGCCACGGCCTTGAGCAAGGCGGCGTCGCCCGGATTCAGCTCCAGCGCTGCCGCAAATGCTTCGCGGCCTTCGCGGCGCTGTCCCAAGCGATCTTCGAGCAGTCGGCCCTTTTCGTACAGCAAGGCCGAGCGCGCGGCGGTCGCGCGCGTGGCTGCAATTTGGGCGTCGAACAGGGGAACGGCGGCGCCGTACTCGCCCTTGCTGAGCAGCAAGCGGCGCAGCGAGCGAATGGACGGCACGTGACTCGCGTTGTCGATCAGGGCCTTGCGGTAGTGCGCGATGGCATCTTCCGGCTTGGCCAGCACGGACTCACAGAGCCGCCCGCACTCGAAGCGAATGCGCGCACGCGCTGCGGCGTGCGTCTTGGTCGGCAGCTCCTGCTCGGCGCGCTTCAGGAACTCTTCGGCGCGCGTGGCTTCGCTCTCGGCCGGCGGCTTCACCTGCAGGTCGGGCCGCACCATGGTGGTGGCGTCCAGTACCTTAGGGGGTGTGGCGGTGGGCTCCAAGATGCGCGGCGCCGCCACGGGGGCGTGCGGCACGACCGCGGCCACGCCCGGAGCCTTGGGCGCTGGCTGGTGCGGGTCGGACTTGGGCGGCTTGGGCGCCTCCGACGGTTGCACGATCGCCGGCGCCGGCGCCGCCGCACCAGCAGCCGGCCCCATCGACGGAGCACGCGCAGGCATGGAGGGCGGACGTGGCAGCGCCTTCTTCACGGGCGGGGGTGGCGTCGAGGTTGCGTCCCCTGCCAATGACGCCGGGTCCACCCCAGGCGGAACCGGCAACTTGGAGCGCACTGGCGGTGGCGGCGGCTCCTTCGAACGCAGTGGAGGAGGAGGCGGCGTGCTCCCCTTGGCTGTCGCCGGGTTTGCAGCAGGACTGCTACGAACGGGCGGGGGTGGCGGAGCTGAACGACCAGCACCCGGGCGGGGCGCGGCTGCGTTCGGTTTCTTACTCGATTCGCCTTCGTCTGCCATACGCGAGGAAGTGAGCTTAACACGCCTGGCTTTGGGCTAGGCCCACCCGGAACCCCGCGGAAAGCATCGAGAATTCGCCAGAATCTTTGGCCGACGCGCCGCCCGGACCCGCCCCCATCCCGCACTATGCCGAGCTGCCCGAGCCCGTGCTATCACCCGCCGCCGTGCCACCTGCCCCCCACCTTCTAGTGATTCGCGGAGTACGCGCGATCGATCCAACTCGCGCCCTGGACGCCACCGTGGACATCACGATCGAAGGCGGCACCATCACCCGAATTGGACCAGGCGCTGCGCTCGCCGTTGCGGGCGCTGAAGGCGCACGGGTGGTCGACGGCAGCGGCCTGTGGGCAGTGCCGGCGTTCGTGGACATGCACGCGCATCTGCGCGAGCCCGGTCAGGAATACAAAGAAGAGATCGCGACCGGCCTCA
Organism: Polyangiaceae bacterium; assembly: GCA_036261775.1. Classification (GTDB taxonomy): domain Bacteria; phylum Myxococcota_A; class Polyangia; order Polyangiales; family Polyangiaceae; genus PMG-095. The sequence goes on from DATAKF010000243.1 coordinate 20,388, forward strand.
ACGCTGCGGCTGCGGGTGGTTACGCCCACGTCTGCGTGATGCCCAACACGCGGCCCATCAACGACACGCGGGCCGTCACCGAGCTGATGCTGCGACGCGCAGAAGAGCACGATGGCGCGCAGCTGCACCCCATCGCCGCCATCACGATGGGCTCGAAGGGCAAGGACCTGACCGAAATGGCCGAGCTGCGCGACGCCGGCATCGTCGGCGTCAGCGACGACGGTGTGTGTGTGATGAACAGCGCGGTCATGCGCCGGGCCCTGGAATACGCGAAAAACTTCGACATTCCGGTGATTCAGCACGCCGAAGATCACGATCTGACGGCCGGCGCCGAGATGCACGAGGGCAAGGTCTCGGCTCAGCTCGGCCTGCGCGGCTGGCCGCGCGTCGCCGAGGACGTGATCATCGCGCGCGATCTGCTGCTCACCGAATACACGCGGGCCCGCTACCACGCCGCCCACGTCTCGACGCTCGGCGCCGTGCGCATCTTGGCCGAGGCAAAATCGCGCGGTATCGACGCGACGGCCGAGGTGACGCCGCACCACCTACTGCTCACCGACGCCTCGGTCATCGGCTACGACACCGCCTGCAAGGTGAACCCGCCCCTGCGCGAGCCCGAAGACGTCGAGGCGCTGCGCCGCGCCTTGGCCGACGGCACCATCGACGCCATCGCCACCGATCACGCGCCCCACTCACCGCTCGAAAAGGACTGTGAATTCGCCGAAGCGTCGCCGGGCATGATCGGCCTCGAGCTGTGTTTTGGCCTACTTTTGGGCCTGGTCGGTGAATCCGGCATCACCCTACCCCGCCTGCTGGACGCGCTTTCTACCCGTCCTGCCCGCATTATCGGCATCGAGCCGCCCGCCTTGAAGGAAGGTGCGCGCGCCGAGTTGACTCTCATCGATCCGGGCGCACGTTACCGCGTCGAGGATATGAAGCTGCGCTCCAAGAGCCACAACACTCCGTTCATGAAGCACGAAATGACAGCCAGAATTGTGATGACGCTATCGCGAGGTAAGGTCGTATTCGACGCGCTGGCCGCGGGAGCCGCACGATGAGCAAGCGACGCGCCTACCTGGCGTTGGCGGACGGCACCATCTTCGAAGGCCGCGCCCACGGCAAAGATGGCGGCACCACCGGTGAGGTCGTGTTCACGACCGGCATGACCGGCTACCAAGAAGTGCTGACTGATCCGTCCTTCACCGGCCAACTGGTGACGATGACGGCGCCGCAAATCGGCAACACCGGCATCAACGACGAAGACCCGGAGAGCGTCGACTCCAAGCCCCAGGTCGCCGGCTTCATCATCCGCGACGCGAGCCCCGTCGTCTCCAACTGGCGCTCGCAAGAGAGCCTGGACGACTACCTGTCGCGCTACGGCATCGTGGCCATCAGCGACGTCGACACGCGCCGCCTCACCCGCTACCTGCGCGACAAGGGCTCGCAAAACGGCGCCATCGGCACCGAAGATCCGGCAACGCTGGTGGATCGCGCCAAGGCCGCCCCGCCCATGGAAGGGCTCGATTTGGTGTCGCGCGTAACGCCCGCCAAGCCTTACGAGTTCACCGAAACGCGCGGCGCCGAGTGGGCCAGCGAGATGAAGGACGGGCATGCGCCGTCCTCCAGCGTGCGCCACGACTACCGCGTCGTCGCCATCGACTATGGCGCCAAGCGCAACATCTTCCGTTGTCTGACCGACGTCGGTTGCAAGGTCACGGCCGTGCCGGCCGGCACCAGCGCCGCCGACATTCTGGCTCTGAATCCGGACGGCGTCTTCTTGTCGAGCGGCCCCGGCGACCCGGCGGCGCTGCCGGTCGCGGTCAAGACCATTCAAGACTTGCTCGGCAAGAAGCCGATCTTCGGCATCTGCTTGGGCCACCAGCTCTTGGCGCGCGCGCTGGGCGGGAGCACCTACAAGCTCAAGTTCGGCCACCGCGGCCTGAACCAGCCGGTCAAGGACCTCACGACGGGTCGTGTCGAGATCACGACGCAGAACCACGGCTTCGTCGTGGACGTGAAGTCGCTCGAAGGCATTGCGCAGTCGACGCACGTACACTTGAACGACGGCACCAGCGAAGGCTTGGAAGCAAAAGGCCACAAAGCCTTCAGCGTGCAGTACCACCCGGAGGCTGCCGCCGGCCCGCACGACGCGCTCTACCTGTTCGATCGCTTCCGGCGGTTGATGGACGCGCGATGAGCAAGAAGACGATCCACTTCGTCAGCCTGGGGTGTCCGAAGAATCGCGTGGACAGCGAAGTCATGCTCGGCGTGGCAGAGCGCGCCGGCTTCGACCACGTCAGCGATCCCGAGCAGGCGAACGTGATCGTCGTCAACACGTGCGGCTTCATCGACGCCGCCAAGCAGGAGTCAATCGACACCATCTTGGCGCTTTCGCAGCACAAGGGCGAAGGCGGCAACTGCGAGCGGCTGGTCGTCTCCGGCTGCTTGAGCCAGCGCTACCCCGAGGAGCTGGCGCGCGACCTGCCCGAGGTCGATCACTTTCTGGGCTCGAGCGACATGCTCAAGCTGGAGACGGTGCTCAAGGGCAACGCCGACCGCGTGCTGGTCGGCAACCCCGCCGACTGGGTCGTCAGCGCCACCGATCCGCGGCGGATCTCGACGCGCGGGCGCAGCGCGTACGTCAAAATCGCAGAAGGTTGCAACCGCACCTGCGCGTTTTGCGTGATCCCGGAGCTGCGCGGCAAGCAGCGCTCACGCCAGCCGGACGACATCGTGCGCGAGGTCGAAGAGCTAGCGTCGCGCGGCATCCTGGAGGTCAACCTAGTATCGCAAGACACCATCGCCTACGGGCGTGACCTGGACGAGCGCTCCAACTTGGCGGCGCTGGTGAAGCGCATCGCCGACGTGCCGGGGCTGCGCTGGGTACGGCTCTTCTACCTGTATCCCGAAAAGATGGACGACGAGCTGATCGAGCTCATCGCCACCCACCCCAAGATCGTCAAGTACATCGACATGCCGCTGCAGCACGCGGCGGACGGCATGCTGCGCCGCATGCGCCGCGGTCACGGCGGCAAGCGCCTGTACGACTTGGTCGAGCGGCTGCGCACGCGCATCCCGAACCTGGTCTTCCGCACCGCGTTCATCGTCGGCCACCCCGGCGAAACCGAGGAAGAGTACGAAGAGCTGCTGACGTTCATTCGCTTTGCCGAGTTCGACCGCGTCGGCGTGTTTCAGTACTCCGACGAACCGAGCGCTCGCGCCTTCAAGCTCGAAGACAAGGTGTCGCCCAAAGTGGCCGCCGCCCGCGCCAAGAAGCTGATGAGCGTGCAGCGCAAGATCAGCATGAAGAAGCTGAAGGGCTTCGTCGGGCGCGAGCTCGAGGTGCTGGTCGAAGGCCCGAGCGAAGAGAACGAGCTCGTGCTGGTCGGCCGTCACGCTGGCCAAGCCCCCGACATCGACGGCGTCGTGTACCTGTCGGGCGGCCCGACCGGCATCGAAGCGCGCCCCGGCGAGCTGCGCACCGTGCGCATCGAAAGCGTCACCGACTACGACCTGCTCGGCGAGCTCACCAGCGAAGACGCGATTTTTCTGCCCAAGCCCAAGAAGAAGCCGCGCGAGATTTCGGATCTGTCCCATCGTTCCAGCGACGGGCGGCGCGTGCTTCGTACGGTTTAGGGGCCGAGGAGTGAGAGGTTAGCCGGCCTCCGGCTTGGTTAGTCGGCGGAGGGATGAGGGGTTAGTCAGCGGAGGAGCTAGGGAATCGCAGGGACGCCCGCGCGCTACGGTTGGTCCTCGTCTGCCCCTCGGCCCCTAGCCCCTTGTTCGACTAACCCCTAACCCCTCACTCCTCACCCCTCGAGCCGTGCGACTACTCAGCCGCGGGCACGGTGATGCGAATGCTCTGCGATTCCTCCGAGCCCTTCACGTACCAAAGCTCGATTGAGTCATTGGCTTCGCCTTTGATGCGGAAGTCGTAGCGCGAGTCGTCACCGGTGACCTGACCTGCGATCAAATCGTTGTTGTGGTTCCAGGCGATGACCTCGGCCTGAGGCGCGGCGACGCCTTGGAGCCTCACGAAGCCTTCCGAATCGGGCGAGCTTACATCTGGGCGATTCGGCGGCGGTAGCGGCAGCGTGGGCGACAAGCAGCTGACGAGACAAAGCCCCGCAGCGAGCAAGAGCAGCCGGCGCATCACACGGGGCATCGCCTGCTGCGTGTAGCACACAACGTGCCCTCCTGCGCGGGCGGGCCGGACCCGCTCACATAACCCTAACCACGCGAATTTATTACACTTACAGCAACACTGCGCCCTGCCGGCTGGGCCGAAGCAGCAACTGCGTTGATGCCGACCGCCAACTTCGTTGCGGACTATTCAGCGCAACGCTCCCCAATTACTGGGCCGCTTCGGCTGGAACTTGCTAGCGCCAGCGAGGATCAACCGAATGGGTACGTCTTGGCAGCTCGAGCATTTTCGGCCCCTGCTTCGGCCGTTGCCGCTGCTGAGTCTCGGCTTTCTGTACGTGCATTGGAACGACGGGGCGCCGCGCGCGGCGCGCGCCGAGCCGGACAGCGCCAAGGCGCTGGTCATCGCCTTGAAGGCGCGGGGCCTCAGCGCGGATCCGCAAGACGTCCATTTCGTTCCCAAGTCCCCCTACCCCTGGGACCTGTCGATCGATCGCGGACGCGCCGTCGTGCGCGCGCATCACGACGACGATCCGTGTGACATCTTCGCGGTCGAGACGCGCCTCGCGCCGGGCGGCTCGCTGCTCGAGATCGACGCCATCTACAACCTGAGCGACACGTCCGCGGCCGACGAACAGAACTTGGTCGTCAGCGACATGCGCGCGGCTTGGGCCATTGGCACCAACGACACCGTCGCGTCCGTGCAGTTCGCCGACTTCCGCGGTGAGCCGCCGCCCAGCGGCCCCGGCTGGAACCGCCCGCGCATTTGGCAGAACGCCATCACCAACTTGCAGGAGTCGGGCGAGCTCGCGGGTATTGGCCGGCGCGCGTTCAAGCTGGAGCCGGCTGCGTACAAAGTGGTGCTCGGCTTCGCCAAGGGCACGCTGCTGATCGACGCGGATTCGCACAAAATCAGCATCTCCGACCACGGCAAGACGCTCGAAGGCGATCGCTACGTCAAGGAGGTCACGCCGCCCAAAGCGCGGCCCGGCAACTTCGTCACCTGGGCCGTGGATCGCGTGCGGGCGCTGCCCTGGTTCGGTGACGAACGCATGCAGTGGCTGAAGGCCGTAGCGTTTGGCGGCCGCGATCAACTCGAGCAGATCGTGAGCAGCGTGACCGGCGACGACGGCTCCCAGACGGTCAAAGAAGAGCTGGGCGATTTGTTCGCGACTGGCAGCGTCGCGCAGACCAACCCCGAGACGGGTTGGCCGCCGCCGCCGATGGAGCCCATGCTCGATCCGCCCATCCCGGGCGAAGGCAAGTGGGGCTCGCTCGAGAAGGATCCGTTCGTCGCCAAGAACCCGGGCGCGCCCTGCCCGTTCGTGTTCTCGTTCATCCGCACCGACAAGAAGCGGATGTACTCGCAAGTGTTCGTGACGCTGTGGGATCCGCGGCAGGTCGAGCTGCACGCCATGAGCGGCACCGTCGAGCCGATCAGCGCCACCGGTGAGACTGGCCCTGGCCAAGTGCCGCGCGACCCGCAGATTTTGAAGCGCTTCGTCGGCGGCTTCAACGGCGGCTTCCAGGCGATTCACGGCGAATTCGGCATGATGGCGGAGAAGACGCTGTACCTGCCACCCAAGCCTTACGGCGCGACGGTCGCCGAGCTGGACGACGGCTCGACCGCGTTCGGCAGCTGGCCCGAGACGCCCGATGTACCGACGAACATCATTTCGTTCCGCCAGAACATGACTGCGCTGGTCGAGAATGGCGACCTGAATCCTTGGAAGCGCCACTGGTGGGGCGGCTTGCCCCCCGGGTGGACCGAAGAGAGCCGCACGGTGCGCAGCGGCCTGTGCATGACCAAAGAAGGCTTCGTCGGCTACTTCTACGGCGGAAGCGTGGACCCGGACGTGCTGGGCCTGGCGATGCAGCGCGCGCACTGCAGCTACGGCATTCATTTGGACATGAACCCGGGTCACACCGGGCTCGAGTACTACCGCGCAGCACCCAAGGGCACGCTGCCCAAGCTGACGCGCAAGCTCGATGAAGGTTGGGAAGCGCGCGGGGCCGTACCGGGCTTGCAAGGTTGGGAGTTCATGTCGCGGCGCATGATGAAGTTCATGGCCTTGATGAACTTCCCTCGCTACGTGAACGTCGAGCAGCGTGATTTCTTCTACCTGACCCTGCGCGAGATCTTGCCCGGTGAAGCGCTCACTCCGCGCGTTCAACCCGCGGAGCCTGGTGAAGGTGCTTGGCGCGTCGAGGGCCTGCCGCAGCACGGCTGGCCGTATGCGGTGGCGACGACCAAACTGCGCACCGACCCCAACGAGCCGGAGTTTCGCATCGGGCTGCTCAAGCTCGACGCCAAGCTGGTGCGAGTGGGCCAACCCGGCGATTTGGATCCGCAGGTCGTGGTCGAGCTGCGCGGTCAGAGCGAAGCCGGGCCGGGCCAGGTCACGCTGTATCACGCGGACAACGTCGGCTTTCACATCGCCTACGAGCCGCGCGTCAAAGGCGCGCAGCGCGTGACCTCGGGCTTTCCCGCCGACAACGCTTCCGCCAAGGACGCGCAAGCCGTGATGGGCATCGACGCGAGTGGCGCGCTGATCTACGCGCGCGTGGCTGGCGGCGCGCACGCCAGCGGCGACGGTGACCGGTTGGCGGCGTTGCTGACCGAGCTGGGATGCCAGACGCTGCTGTTCTTGCCGCGCCCGGTGGCGACCCTGTTCGGCAACGCGGGGGAGGCTTCGAACGCGCCGGGACTTGGCGTGAAGCTCGTGCGTACTGCGGGCCCCGGCGCACGCCGCTTGTTCCCCGACACGCCGATCGTGAAGCCCACGAAGTGGGCGCCGCTGCAACAGAAGCGCGTTCGCTACAAAGGCGGAACGTGACGCTCGTGAGACGCACGCGCACGCGCACTTGCCTGCGGACGATGACGCGGCGAATCACCTACGTCTGCCCACGTAAACCCACCACCCTAAGCCCCTGTTCGCGCCCGCGCGCAGCGGGGACAACCGTCTAAATTCCAGCAATACTTCTCGCCAACGTAAAGTCGGAGAGGTATCTTTACGCGACGAAATTTCCCGGCGGGCCCGTTCAATGTCTAAATTCGGACCACGGGCCGCCGCGGTTCGCTGCATAACAAGAAGCGAAACGCAACCCACCGGGGTTTCCAAGACCAGCCGCCAGAGCAGGGTCAGAGAAAAAAAGCAGAGAGAGCAGCATCGATGAGCGACAAGGCGAGTTCGGACCTCGACGTGTTTGACGGGCTGGCGGCTAAGAAGTCTCGACCCAGTGGAGCTGCGCCGGCGCCCCTGCCGAGCAGCCGCGGCCCCGTTCCGCCTCCGTCGGCGACGCGGCAAAAGACGCTCCTCGGACTGCCGGCCCCCACCAAGCCTGGCGCCCCACCCCCGCCGCCTTCGCCGAGCAAGCCACCGGCGCCGCCGGCGCCGCGCAGCAGCATGCCGCCGGCTCCGCCTCCCCCGCTGAAGACGCAGCCAGGTGGCTTTCCGCCGCCCCCGCCCCCGCCCAGCATGAGCGGGGCCCCCAAGCCTCCGCCAATGCCCGGCGCCTCCGCCGCGCCTCCGCCGCCGCCCCCTCCGCCGCCGCTCAGCGCACCCAAGGGCAAGGACGACGACGAGACAACGCCGCTGCCGCAGCTCAAGCCGCCGGCAGTACCAGGCGCCCCGCCCCCGCCGCCTGCTCCGGGCAAGCCCCCGGCAGCTGCTGCTGGCAAGCCCGGCGTCGACATCGACTGGGACGACGAAGACGAAGCGACGCAAGTGTTCGACAAGGGCGTCGAAGACACCGCGCGCGCTCTCTTGCACAGCGCCCCGCCGCCTCCGCCCGCCGCGGGTGCTCCGCCACCCGCCGCCGGCGCGCCGCCACCCGGCCGCGCTCCCGCAGGTCTGGTCGGTCGCCCGCTGAGCGTGCCGCCGCCGTCGGTGCCGCGCGCTCCGCTGCCACCGCCGCCCAAGGCGCAGCCGCTGCCGGCAGCGCCGTCGTTCGAGCAAGCTCCCGTCGCTGCGTCGCCGTCCATCACGCTGCCGCAACAGCGCAACAGCCGCGGCGGCTTGTGGATGGTCATTGCCGCCGTTGCCGTCATCGGCGCTGGCGCTGCCGCTTACGCGCTCATGCCCAAGAAGGGCTCACTGGTCGTTTCCGTCTCCGGCCCCGGTGGCAAGGCGATCGACGGCGTGCAGGTGTTCGTCGACGACACGCAGCGCTGTGACCGCTCGCCCTGTCAGGTCACCGATCTGCCGCGTGGCGTGCACTTCGTGAAGGTGGCGGCCGCCGGCTACACCACGACGGCGCCCAAGGCCGTCAAGATCAACGCCGGCGAAGAAGGCGCAGAGAACGTCGAGCTAGCGCGCGGCAGCGACGGCAGCGGCCTCAAGGTCATCGCCGAGGGCGCAGGCCTCAAGCTCAGCGTCGACGGCAAGGACTACGGACCGCTACCGCAAGAGATCAAAGATCTTTCGCCCGGCGAGCACACCATCAAGATCGACGGCGGTGAGCGCTACGAGTCGATGGAGAAGAAGATCTCCGTCGAGGCCGACAAGCTCACGACGCTCGAGCCCAAGCTGAAGGTCAAGAAGGGCCTTGCGACCATCAAGGCCGGCAGCAACGCCGACGGCGCCAAGGTGCTGCTCGTCAGCGGCACCGAGCGCCGCCCGGTTCCATCGCTGCCCCTGCGCGTCGACATCACTTCGGAGAAGCCTTACAGCATCGTCGCGACCAAGAAGGGCTTCAGCGACTTCAAGCAGAACATCGAGTTCGAGGACGGACAGGCCGAGCGCACGTTCGTGATCGAGCTGGGTGGCTCTGCTGAAGCCACGCCGGAAGAAAAGCCGCCCACCGACACGCCGACGACGCCCAAGCCGCCGCACGGCAACACCACGACGCCCAAGCCGCCGCCAGCCGTCGAGAAGCCGCCGGTCGCCAGCGGCAAGGGCACACTCAACATCAACTCCATCCCGGTCTCGAACGTGATTCTGGATGGCAAGCCGCTCGGGCAAACGCCCAAAGTCGGCGTGAGCGTGAGCCCCGGCTCCCACACCGTGATCTTCGTGCACCCCGAGCACGGTCGTAAGGCCAAGTCGGTGACGGTAGAGGCTGGCAAGACGGCCGCTGCTATCGTCCGCTTCCCCTGATGCAGCGTTGGGGCTGGGACCCCAACGCTACGAAGACAGAAGAGGCTGGCAAGACGGCCGCTGCTATCGTGCGGTTTCCGTGATGTAGGAGTTGAGGCGAGAGCCCCAACTCACCTTGCGTTTCGTACGCTGTCTGCAATTGAGCTATGCTGAAGGCCAATGGCTCTTCGGCACTGGGCGAAAAAGCGCAAAAATCGCGGCAAAAGTCACGGTTTTACGCTCGTCGAGCTGCTGACGGTGGTCGCCATCACGGGCATTCTGGCAACGATTGGCACGATGATGGTGCGCAAGCACTTTGCCGAAGCGAAGACCGCCGAGGCTGTCGCGATCATCCAATCCATCCGCGCCGCCCAAGAGTCGCGGCGCGCCGAGACGGGCACTTACCAAAGTTGTTCGTTCACGGCTGGAACGCCTTGGTACCCCGCCGATCCCGATGGGCTGTACCGCGCGTGGAAGAACCCGTCGCACCCGGACTGGGACGCTTGGAAGGAGCTAAGCGTCGTCGCGCGTCCCGAAGGTACCCAGTTCGGCTTCTTGGTGCGCGCAGGCAGCGGCCCCAAGACGCTCGACACCACCGGCGCCATCGTAGACTCACTGATTCCCGCGGCGCTCACGAGCGACAAGCCCACCTGGACGACGCCGAACGACCAGTGGTTCGTGATTCAGGCCGCCGGTGATCGCGACAAAGACGGCGTGCTTTCGCGCTTGCTCGCGGCCAGCTTCAACGGCGAGCTGTACACCGAGAACGACGCCGAATAGGCGCGTGCCGGCTGTGCGCGCAGGTGCGTAACCCTGCGCTTCTGCGCCAAATTTGGGTTCACCAACACGATGGGGTGCCCAAAATTGTCACCACCCAGTCATGCGAGCCCAGCGAAAAAACCGCCAAATTCGGGCGGTTCCAAGATCTGACGCTGGTGGCCCGGTAGTTGCTTAGTGCGGAGTCGGTGCGACCAATCGTCCACGGGAACAACCGCGGCTTCACGCTCGTCGAATTGATGGGCGTGGTGGCGATCGTTGCCATCCTGGCGACGCTCTCCGTGTATGGCGTGCGCAAGTACATCCAAGCCTCCAAGTCGAGCGAGGCGATCCAGATGATCGGCTCGATCAAGGCGGGGCAAGAAAGTTACCGCGCCGAGACCTTCACGTACCTGGACGTGAGCGGCTCGAACTCGCTCAGCGTGTTTTACCCGATGTCGACACCGAGCAACAAAGCGTACGCCTGGGGCGACCTGTCCAGCGCGCCTGGCAAAGCGTACCAGACGCTAGGCGTGAGCCCCGACGCCCCCGTGTACCTGGCCTACGCCTGCGCGGCCGGGGACGGCAGCATCGCCATCCCCTCACCGGGAGTTACGCCCACCACCGGCAGCTGGCCGAGCTCGTCGGACGGTGCGCCCTGGTACGTCGTGAAGGCCGTCGGTGATCTCGACGCTGACGGCACTACCTCCACTTACGTTAGCTCCAGCTTCTTGGGGCAAATCATCATCGACAAGGACGGCGAGTGACATGACTCGCCCTACCCCAGCTCAACCCCAGGCGTTCGGATCGGGTGGTCCGACGCTACAACCCGTAGTTCCACCCGATAACTGAGGAGAGAACACTATGATCCGCAACATCCAACGCAAACTGAAGAAGAGCCGTGGCTTTACGCTCGTCGAGCTGATGATCGTGGTCGCGATCGTCGGCATCTTGGCAGCGCTCGCCATTTACGGCGTCCGCAAGTACATGGCGAACGCGAAGACGGCTGAAGCGAAGAACTCGCTCGGTCAGCTCGCGAAGGACGCCTCCGGCGCCTACAACCGTGAAAAGATGGCGGCGGGCGTCCTCGCGGGCGGCGTCTCCACGGGCGTTGCCAACTCGCTCTGCGGCAAGGCCGCGGCGACCGTTCCCTCGGCCAGCGACGCAATCAAGGGCAAGAAGTACCAGTCCAGCCAGAGCGAGTGGGATGGCGACAGCCAGTACTTTGGCTGGAGTTGCCTGAAGTTCTCGATGGCCGAGCCGCAGTACTACATGTACGGCTACGACGCGACGGGCACGCAGGGCGCCAACAACGACACCTTCACGGCAACCGCCGTGGGTGATTTGGACGGCGATCTCACGCTCTCGACCTTCACGCTCGGCGGCAAGATCCAAGACAACTCGATTGCCGTGTCGCCGGTGATCGCCGAGGACAAGCCGGAAGAGTGATCTCGAGCCCTCCTGGGCTGCGGAGCCCCCGTTCGGCAAAGCCGGGCGGGGGTTTTCACTTTTTGGAGGCAGGAGCTTTCCAGGAAAGTCGACGACTCCTCAGCCCCCTAGCCGCCTCCGGAAGGCTTCTTCCCTCCCCGGATCACTGACGTGGCCGAAGTAGAACCTCCGGAGCTTCTCGTAGTCTGACTTCACTTCGGAATCGCTCTTCGTGTCCATGTTCTTGATGTAGCGATCGAGCGTGACGCCGATGTCCGAGAACTTGGCGCCCCTCCGCGCCAGCTCCTGCATCAGCGGGGGATCCCAGTAGAGGATCCAGGCGTCGATCGGGCCGAAGTGGATGGCTTGCGGCGTCACCACTTTGTCGACGCCGGTGAGCTCCGGACCGACAGCGGTGAACATGAAGTGCGCCTTGCGCTCTTCGACCAGGTACCTGGGGCTGGCGCGCTTCTCGTGACCGATGCGGCCACGCCGGGTGAGCGTTTGGTGGGCGACGCTGCGGTCGGTCAGGCCGGTTTCGGACTCGATGGCGACTGCGACATCGGCCTCGTACATGATACGGGCCTCGGTGCCGAGGAACGCAACGCGCACCGGGAGGCCTTGGAAGAATTGGCGCAGGAGGCCGGCGTTGGCGATCGAGGAACTGACGAGCTCGTCGCTGTACACGGCGTGCTCGTCGGCCACGCCATCCATCCAATCCGACGCGGAGACGGGGCGTGGGGTAACGAGCGGCAGCGCCAGCGCGGCGAAGACGAGCTCGAGGTACGCCAAGCGGCGCGTGAGCGAGAAGCGGTAAAGAGCGAGCTCGAGCAGCAGGGCGAGGTACGGCGTGACGGGGATGAGCAAGCGGGCAAACATGAAGTCGCCGCCGACGCGAATCACGTAGTACGTGTAGGCTGCGGCGAACGCGAGTGAGAGGCGCACGTGCACGCGCATGAAATCAAGTG
>DATAKF010000059.1:0-3929 GCA_036261775.1 Polyangiaceae bacterium
GGCCTGACCGTTGCGGTTCAGCATCCACGGGATCACCATCGGCTTCTTCGGAGAGCCGAGCAGCCCCATGGTCGAAGCGAGGGGCATGCCGATTAGCATGTGCGTCGCGTGAATGTCGCCGTTCGAGAGCGAGTCGCGAATCGCGGCCCAGCTGGCGCCCTTCACGATCGTCGAGTTGATGCCGTACTTCTTGAAAAGGCCTTTTTCGTGGGCAATTACGATGGGAGAGCAGTCGGTGAGCGCGATCATTCCAAAGCGCAAATCGCTCACTTCGGGCTTCGAAGGGTCGACCGCGGCGGCGCTGCTCGAAGGGCTGGCCTTCGCGCCAGAGCCCGCAGCTTCGGATTTGTTGCACGCAGGCAGTGTCAGCGCGGCGGGTAGCAGCGCTCCGGCTTTCAGCACATCACGTCGTCCAAACGTCGTCATGACCATTACCTCCTTTAGAATATCAAAACGCGATTGGCAGATCGAGCTGCACGATTTTGTACTCGGCCTTTTCGAGCGGGCTGTCAGTCGCAGTAGCGAATGCAACACCTGGACGAAACCAGACCGAATCGGACAGCTTGAAGTGAAAGCGCGGTCCGAAGCTGAACGTGGAAGTATCGCGCGTGCCTTGTGGCGACATCGAAGCCTCGTCGGTCTCGACGCTCTTTGGCGTGCTGAGCCAGCGCTGATGACGCCATTCCATGCCTACCGACAAGAAGGGCGCGAGGAAATAGCCCACGTGAAAGCCCATCGTGAAGTTGGTCTTCGACTTGTCAGGATTCTTGGGCAGACCCATGGCGGGCTGCTTGTCTCCCTTTACGCGCGTCAGCTGCAGCACCGTGGCCTCTACTTGCGCGGTGAAACCGCCCGCGACGTAGGCGAAATCCACGCCCGGAAACACGGTAAAATCGTTGACGGCGAACATGGCGTTGTCCATGGCCGAGCGCGCGCGAATGCCTGCGGCGTTGGCGGCTGAGTTTTCGGGCTTTGCGTCGTCACCACCGCCCGAGCCCACGGGGATGGTCACCCCGAGAAAGAACGCCAAGCGCAACGGCTTGGCAGGCTTGATCGCGTAGGTGCCGCCCAGTACCGGGTTGATGAAGTTCACGGCCGAGTCGACCGGCTTCATCGCTGCCATCAAGCTGCTCGGCGGCGAGTTGGAGACGACGCCGACGCGCACCATCGGCGCGAACGACTCGGTCACCTTGTAGCTGGCGAGCAACATCGACGCGACGGTCGAGCCCGACTCTTTGCCTGCTGCGTCCTTGTAGAACGCGAACGCCGTGTCCGAACGCACCACGTTGGCCACCACGGCGGGACGCAATTGCCACGGTAGCGAGTACGGCGGGGGCTTCGGCTTAGCGGCTGCGGGCTCAGCTGGTGGTGCGTCTGCAGCGGCCTCTGCGGGAGCGGGAGCGGCTTCCACCGGCGCAGGCGCCGCTGCCGGGGCGGCGGCGGCAGGAGCCTCGGCAGCGACCGGAGCGGGAGCGGCCTCCTGCGCCACGGCGGCGGCGGAACAGCAAAAAGTCGCGGCAATAATTCCAAGATTTACGGAGCGCTGGGCAATTCTATCCATCTCGAGCTTCCTTCGACGGGCACACGTCGGCCATCCCAGGCCGAGCGCCTGGATTTAGTGGTGGGCACAATGTCGGCTCCCCGAGAGCCGCCTCGATGTTCGAGTGGGCGGTTCGGCTCTTGGTCAGCGCCTGTTGTGTGATCTCAATATCCCAAGCGTGGAGATCTCGATCAAGCCGCGTACCCCGCTTTTTGTGTTTCGCTTCAGTTTCTGAAACACGAGAGACATCGGCTCTCGACCACGCGAAACAAATGGACTCCGTCCGTGCGCGAGCGAGGTGACAACGCGCGTACCCGAGCAACAAGGAGAGACGAGGCGCGAGCGCGCTGGCGGCCACGACGCCGAGCCTTGCCGCGCTCAGCCGCTGCGCGTCGAGGAACGCCAGCTGGGCGACGCGCAGCGACATCGCAACGCCAACACCAGCAACGAGGCCTGACCACGATCAGGCCTCACGTTTGGCACACTTGGTCGAAGCGTCGACCAGCCTCGAGTCAGCTCGTCAATACGCGACCGCGATAGGTCCTAGGCGCGCCGTGCGAGCCGGCCACGCTCGGGGGCGGCGGGGTGAGACTGGGCGAAGGCGCCACTGGCGGCGGCGGGTTCGTCAGCAGCGCCACGACTTCGGGCTCGATGCGGCGAGTGGTGAGGGTGACGGCCATGCGGAGGGCCGCGACGTTGATGTCGTTCGAGGCAATGACGCACAGCAGGCCATGCGCAAAGCGAGTGACGTACAGCCGGTGCTCGTCGAAGCGCAGCACGGCGGAGGCGACTTCGTCCCCATCGGCGGCCATGGTCTCGACGAAGCGAGACAAGCGAGCCCCGACCTCCACGAACAACTCGTCGTGGAAAACCGCGGGCAGATCTTTGCCCAGCAGCTCGCCCGTGGGACGAAGCACGAAGCTGCCGTGAATGCCCGCCACGTCGCGCAAAGCCGACAGCGACCGAGTGATGCCGTCGCTCATCACAGGCCGAGCCTTTCACGGACTTGAGTCAAGTCGGCGTCGGGCGCCGCCGACAGCGCGAAGGTGTTCCCAGTCTTTTCCTTGTAGATCAGCGTGCGCGAGCGTTGCTGCGTCACTTCCACGGAGACCAGGCCTTGCATGCCAAGACCGTCGCCTACTAGCTCGGCGAGCCGCGCCGCGTAGGCCGCTACTTGACTCAGCTCTGCCGCGTCACCCTTCGAGCTCACGACGTTGCCGCTTTGATCGATGCGCACCGCGGCGCGCACTTGCGCCAGCATCGGCGTCGAACCTTCTCCGCTCACGCTTGCCTCCGACCTTACAGGCGTAGAGCTGGAAACCGGCGCCACGACTGGCGGCGGCGGCGACGAGATGGGGCGCGGCACGCCTGAGCGCACCCCTGGGAAAGCTACCAAGTTGTGCCCGCTCACTTCTTCGCGATGCTTGGACTCGTCGCGGTGCTGCGCCGAGAGCAGGAGCAGATTCTGCCAATTCGAGCTGATCGAGTCGCGATCGGGCCAACCGGCGCTGCAAGGCTCGAAGGTCCCGTCGTTCCAGCGGAGGATTTCGAGCGCCGCGGTCTCACCGATGCCGCGCCGGCTGACGGCGTGAACGATTTGCCCGCCGCGAAAGAACAAATAACCAACGTCATTGCCCGAGCTGACGCGGATCACGCGTTCGTGACCGGACAGACATTCCATCTGGACCAGGTCGGCCAAGCTTGCGCCGTGAATGTTCGCGCGAAAGCCGCTCTCACGCATGGTGTTGGGAGACTCTTCGCCACTCTTCATTGCGGACATGGAAACTCCGGGACAAGTCTTGGAGACTCTCGAACTGAATGGACGATGAACTCAGCAAGACCGACTTTCAAGCAGGAACTGACGAATGCGTCATTCTTCAATAGGCAAAGTGTCGAGCCCATCTGCGTTCATCTGGGTTCATCATGCATTCACAACCCTGAACGTTGATGCGCCTTCATGCGCGGGTCCTTCACGGTCCGAGCCATCAATTTTCACCATTTTTCGCGGGACATGCGCGCGAAACAAATTCGAAATGAGCGAGGGCGCAGGGTCAGAACATCGAGGCTCGTGAGCGTCACTCACGTGACACGAGTGCGAACATGTTCGACCCAACACTGCAGGAAGTCGCCAAACAGTCAGCCGAGACCGCGCAAGGTCTCGGTCAACTGACAGTTTCGGCAAACCTGGTGTGGACGTGTGTGTGTGCGTTCATGGTCATGTTCATGCAGGCCGGTTTTGCCCTGGTTGAAACCGGTCTCACTCGCTCCAAGAACGTCGCCCACACCATGGCCATGAACTTCTTGGTCTACGCCATTGGCGTCATCGGCTTCTGGGCGCTGGGCTTTGGCCTACAGATGGGCGGCGTCGGGGCGCTCACCACCTTTGGTG
>DATAKF010000069.1:0-18560 GCA_036261775.1 Polyangiaceae bacterium
GGTTGTCCGAGCAAACCCATGACGGAACTCATCAACACTCTGGAGACTTTTTCGGACGCCGCCGCCCTGGCGCGTCCCCGGCTCACAGTGGCCGAGGTGCACTCCCGACATGGGGAGTTCATCTGGAAGACGCTCTACCGCATGGGCGTCCGCACTCCTCACCTGGAGGACGTGTACCAAGAGGTATTCCTGGTCGTGCATCGCCGGCTCGACTCCTACGCGGGTCACTGTGCGATCACCACGTGGTTGTTCGAGGTGTGCTTTCGCGTCGCCGCTGGCTACCGCCGCCGCGCGCACTTTCGTCGCGAGCAGCTGGTGCCCGACGCGGCGTCGGTGTCCTACGTTGCCGCGCCCACGCCCACACCGGAGCGTGAGGTCGAGAAGCGCCAGGCCGCTGATCGCCTGCAAGAGATCTTGAGCACGCTCAACGTGGAGCAGCGCGTTGTCTTCACCATGTTCGAGCTCGAAGGTCTGACCTGCGATCAGATCGGTGAGAACATCGGCGTGCCGGTCGGTACCGTGTACTCGCGTTTGCACCGTGCGCGGAAAGCGTTCTTGCGCGCTCTCTCGCGTCAGCGTGCGCGCGACGCGCGTCGCGAATCCTGATCGCCGACACATGCCACGTCTATGGCGGCGCCCTCGTCCGCCCGTCCGTAATTTTTGTACCCCTGTGTCGCTAGGACGCACTCGCGCACGAATAGCGCCGTCATGCCGCGCGTTTCCGCGAGTTCGGAAGGTGTCCTTCCTTCGCGTTTTCCCGTTGTCTCACGCGTTTCCGTCGGTCTGCGCAACGCCGTCATCTCGTTGATGACCTGTACGGTGATCGCGAGCGCGTAGCGCGAGCTGGATCGCCCTCACCAGTACTTTGGCGAGGGCAGATCACGATCGAATGGGAGGACCGGAGTGAGACAAACTCGGCGAGGCCGAGCGCCCGCTGCGGATCAGGTCAGAAGGATCGCACGACTCAAGAGCGAAGCGCGGCGAAGGACAAGAACCCGTTCCTACGCGCGCGCTTCGTACGACTTGATCTTGTCTTCGAATCCCAAGATGTAACCTAGCTGGTCGATCCCGTTCAGCAGACAATGTTGAGCAAAACCGTCGATCGGAAACGAGACCTTGGCGCCGTCGGGCAGCGTCAGCTCGGCTTTGGTGAGATCCACCGACAGCGTCGCCTTCGGGTTGGCTTTGACGGCCGCGACTAGCTTGGCGTGGGTGGCAGCGTCCACCTGAATCGGGAGCAAGCCGTTCTTCAAGCTGTTGCCCTTGAAGATGTCGGCGAACGAGGTCGAAATGACGGCGCGCACGCCCCAGCCCATCAAGGCCCAGGGTGCGTGCTCGCGCGACGAGCCGCAGCCAAAGTTGTCGCCTGCCAAGATGATCTGCGCGCCCTGCGCCTCGGGCTTGTTCAGCGCGAAATCAGGGTTGTCGCTGCCGTCGGGCAGGTAGCGCCAGTCGAAAAACAGCTGCTTTCCGAGGCCGTTCTTGTCGAGCGTCTTCAAGAACCGAGCGGGGATGATTTGGTCCGTGTCGACGTTCTCGGCCGAGAGCAGGACAGCGTGCGAAGTGAGAGTCGTAAAACTTGCCATGATTCGAGGTTCCTAAAGCTCAGCCAAGAGTCCTGACGTCGGTGACCTTGCCGGTGACGGCTGCAGCAGCCGCCGTGAGCGGTGACGCCAAGAACGTCCGGCCACCTTTGCCTTGGCGACCTTCGAAGTTGCGGTTGCTGGTGCTCACCGCGTACTGACCGGGCGATAGCTGATCGCCGTTCATGGCGATGCACATCGAGCAGCCCGGCTCGCGCCACTCGGCGCCAGCTTCGGTGAACACGCGGTCGAGCCCTTCGGCCTCCGCCTGCTTCTTGATGTCGTGTGAGCCCGGCACGACCAGCGTGCGCACGCCGTTTGCGACCTTGCGGCCCTTGAACACGCTGGCCGCGGCGCGCAGATCCGAGATGCGCGAGTTGGTGCAAGAGCCGACGAACACGACGTCGACCTTGTGACCCAAGAGCGGCTTGCCTGCCTCTAGGCCCATGTAAGTCATGGCCTTTTCGAAGGCTGCGCGCTCGGCGCCCGTGTAGTCGCTGGCCTGCGGCAGCGCTTGGGTGATGCCCACGCCCATGCCCGGGTGCGTGCCATACGTGATCATCGGCTCGAGCGAAGCGGCGTCGATGTCGACGCGCGTGTCGTAGCTGCTGCCTTCGTCGCTGGGCAGCTTCTTCCAACGCTCGACGGCCTTGTCGAAGTCGGCGCCCTTCGGCGCGTACTCCCGGCCCGACACGAACTGGTACGTCGCGTCGTCTGGAGCGATCATGCCCGCGCGCGCGCCACCTTCGATGCTCATGTTGCAGACGGTCATGCGCGCTTCCATCTCGAGCGCGCGGATGGCCGAGCCGGTGTACTCGAGCACGTAGCCGGTGCCGCCGGCCGTACCAATCTTGGCGATCAGCGCCAAGATGATGTCCTTGGCGGTGACGCTCGGGCCCAGCTTGCCGTCGATGCGCACTTCCATCGTCTTGGGCTTGCTCTGCAGCAAGCACTGCGAGGCCAGCACGTGCTCGACTTCGCTGGTGCCGATACCGAACGCCAGCGAGCCGAAGGCGCCGTGCGTCGAGGTGTGGCTGTCACCGCAGACGATGGTCATGCCGGGCTGCGTGAAGCCGCGCTCCGGGCCGACCACGTGCACGATGCCGTTACGCGAATTACCGAGCGGAAAGAGCTGAATGCCGAACTCGGCGCAGTTCTTCTCGAGCTGCGAGAGCTGCGCCTTGGCCTCGTCGTCGATGACTTGCAGGTGCTTGGGCAAGGTCGGCGTCGAGTGATCCATCGTCGCGACCGTGCGGTCGGGGCGGCGGACCTTGAGGCCGCGAGCGCGAAGGCCGGAGAACGCCTGCGGCGACGTCACTTCGTGAATCAGGTGCAGGTCGATGTAGAGCACGCTGGGGCGCCCCGGCTCCTCGACGACGACGTGATTCTCCCAGACCTTTTGGAACAGCGTTTTTGCCATCAGCTTTAACTCTTCATTCTCACATTTTGTCGTTTTGGGGTTGGGGACCCAAAACCTGAGGGTCGGGCCCTGCCGAATTCACTTCGGCGGGGCGGGAGCGGAGCTCCCGGTAACTAGTTTGCGACTTGGGCGCGGGGCGCCGTGTCGTCCGTCTTCTCGTAGGTGCCCAGCATCGCGAGCAGGCGATTCAGGGCGGCCAGGTAGGCTTTGGTGCTGGCGACGATCACGTCGGAGTCCGCGGCGTTACCGTGGAAGATCTGCGTCTGGCCAGAGCCGTGCTGTGGGTTCACGCGACCGTCGTTGGTGGCGGCGCGCAGGCGCACGCTGGCGTGACCCAGCGCGTCGATGCCCTCGGTCACCGCGTTGATGGAGTACTCGATGAGCTCGCTGGGAGCCTTGACGATCTCGTCGATGGCCGTGAACACCGCGTGCACCGGACCCGTACCGACCGCGGCGTTGACGACGTTTTCGCCGTTCGGATCCTTGAGCTTGACGGTGGCGGTGGGCATGCCGTTGGAGCCGCACGTAACCTGGACGGCCTCGAGCGAGAAGTACTCGCGGGCGCGGCCCACCTCGGAGGCTGCCAGCGCCTCCAAATCTGCGTCGGTAATGCGCTTTTTCTTGTCGGCCAGCACCTTGAAGCGCAAGAACGCCGCCTCCAGCGCCTCGCCCTCCAGCGCGTGACCCAGCTCGCGCAGCCGCACGCCGAAGGCGTGGCGTCCCGAGTGCTTGCCCAAGACCAGCAGCGTCTTGCTCGCGCCGACGCTCTCGGGCGTCATGATCTCGTAGGTCTGCGAGTGCTTGAGCATGCCGTCTTGGTGAATGCCCGCCTCGTGCGCGAAGGCGTTGGCGCCCACGATGGCTTTGTTGGGCTGCACCACCATGCCGGTGCGCAGGCTGACCAGGCGGCTGGTGCGCGTGAGCTGCGTAGTGTCGATGCCAGTGCGCAGGCCGAACAGCGGCTGGCGGGTGTGTAGCGCCATCACGACCTCTTCCAGCGAGGTGTTGCCAGCGCGCTCGCCGATGCCGTTGATGGTGACCTCCGCTTGGCGCGCGCCGTTGCGGATGCCGGCCAAAGCGTTGGCCGAAGCCAGGCCCAAGTCGTTGTGGCAGTGCACCGAGATGGTGACGTTCTCGATACCCTTCACGTTCTTGGCGATGCCGGCGATCAAGGCACCGAACTCTTCGGGCACCGTGTAGCCGACGGTGTCGGGAATGTTCAGCGTCGTGGCGCCCGCCTCGATCACGGCGTCGAGCACTTCGTACAGGAACTCCGGCTCGGTGCGGCCGGCGTCTTCGGGGCTGAACTCGATGTCTTCACACAGCGAGCGGGCCAGCGTGACCATTTGCCGGGCGCGCTCGATGACCTGCTCTTTGGTCATCTTGAGCTTGTGCTCGCGGTGAATGGGCGACGTCGCCAAAAAGGTGTGAATGCGCGGGTGCTTGGCGACCGAAACGGCCTCGTAGGCCGTGCGAATGTCCTTTTCGGTCGCGCGCGCCAGCCCGCAAATCGTCGGCGGCTCCGTGGCGATGCGGCCTTGCGGCACGTCGTTGCCTACCGTTCGCGCGATCTCCCGGACGGCGTCGAAGTCGTCCGGCGATGCCGATGGAAAGCCCGCCTCAATCACGTCCACGCCGAGCCGCGAGAGCGCACGCGCGACCTCGAGCTTCTCTTCGCTGGTCATCGTCGCGCCCGGAGACTGCTCTCCATCGCGCAACGTGGTGTCGAAGATGCGGACGTAACTGGGGTCGGGCTTACTAACTGGGGCGGTCATGGTTCTTCTCTGGACGGTGACTTCAGGCTCGAGAATTCACAGGGAGGCGGGGAGGCGGGGAGGTCCGCGAGGTTTTTGGGGTTCGAGCCGCGAGCCGCCTGAACAAGCCGTTTTGGCTACGCGCTTCGACTTGCGGATCGAAACCAAGAAATTCTCGCCTCGCGGACCTCCCCGCCTCCCCGCCTCCCTGTGAAAAAATCTCGAGACTCATGGCGAATTCAGGTGCCGTTTAGGAGGCGACGGCTTTCAGGTTCGAGGAGGGTTGGACGGCTTCGGCGGCTTCGCCTTTGGCGCCGCGCGTCATGGCGACGGTGCCGGTCTGGACCATCTCCAGGATGCCGAACGGCAGCAGCATCTGCACCAAGCCGTCGATCTTGTCCTGCGTGCCCGTGACCTCGACGATCAGCGTCTCGGGGTGCACGTCGATGAAGCGCGCGCGGAACACGTCGCAAAGCTGCAGAATTTCCGAGCGTTTGTCGGGGCCGGCCTTGACCTTGATCAACACCAAGTCCCGCGAAACGTTGGCCTTGTGCGTGATGTCCTCGACGCTCAGGACATTCACCATCTTGTACAGGTTGGCCTCGATGCGCACGGCCTTGTCGTCGTCGGCTTCGACGACCATGGTCATGCGCGAGATGCCTTCTTGGTTGGTGCGGCCGACGTTGAGCGACACGATGTTGTAGCCGCGGCGGCGGAACAGCGAGGTCACGCGGTTCAGGACACCGGGTTGGTCCTCCACGTAGGCCACGAAGGTGTGCGTCTGCGGCGAGGGGAAGAAGGAGGTGCTCATGGCTTGTCCTTTCCGATCTCGAAGATGGGGTTGTGCTCTTCCGTGATCGGCTTGGGACGGCGGATCATGTTGTCCAGGTCGGCGCCGGCCGGCACCATGGGGTACACGCTGTCTTCCTGCTCGACGCGGAAGTCGACGATGCAAGTGTCGGGTGAAGCCTGCGCCGCTTCCACGGCGGCCTTGACCTGATCACGCTGCGTGACGCGCAGACCCTTGAGGCCGTGCGCTTCGGCCAGCTTCACGAAGTCCGGGCTCTTGATCGGCGTCGCCACGTAGCGGCCGCCGTAGAAGAACTGCTGCCACTGCCGAACCATGCCCAAATAGCCGTTGTTGATGACGGCGATGTTGACCTTGATGCCCTCTTGCGCGCAGGTCGCCAGCTCGCAGGCCGTCATTTGGAAGCCGCCGTCGCCGGCGATCACCCAGATCTGATCGTCGGGACAGGCAAAGCGCGCGCCCATCGCCGCCGGCAGGGCAAAGCCCATGGTGCCGGCGCCGCCCGAGGTCAGCAGCTTCCGCGGGTGATCGTGCTTGTAGTACTGGGCCTCCCACATCTGGTGCTGGCCCACGTCGGTCACGACCAGCGCCTTGCCGTCGGTGTAGCGCCACAGGTCGTGGATCACGTGCGCCGCGAACAGCCGGCCGTTGTCCGGTAGGTTGGTGATCTCGCGCACCGCGCTGTCACCCTTCGACTCTTCGATGTGACGCGTCCACTCGCTGACGTTCACGCCGTCCACGTGAGGGTTGAGCAGGCGCAAGATCTCGCGCACGTCGCCGAGCAGCGGCAGGTCCACCTTGACGTTCTTGTTGATCTCCGCCGGGTCGAGCTCGACGTGAATCTTCTTGGCGTTGAGCGCGTACGTCTTCAAGTTGCCGGTCACGCGATCGTCGAAGCGCATGCCGAGCGCGATGATCAGATCGGCCTCCTGAATCGCCTTGTTCACCCAGGCTTCGCCGTGCATGCCCATCATGCCCAGGCTGCGCTCGTGCGTTGCTGGAAAGCCGCCCAAGCCGAGCAGCGTCTGCGCCACCGGAATGCCGGTTTTGTGCACGAATTCCAGCAAGGCGGAGGTGGCGTTGGCCTTGATGATGCCGTGGCCGCAGAAGATGATCGGGCGCTTGGCCTCTTTGATCATGTCGACGGCGCGCGCGATGTCGGAGGGCAGCGGGTGCTTCTCCGGGCGGTAGCCGGGCATGCGCACTGGCGACGGATCGTAGCGATACTCCGTGGACGCCTGCTGCGCGTCTTTGGTGATGTCGACCAGCACGGGACCGGGGCGACCCGAAGCCGCGATGTAGAAGGCTTTGCGGATGGTCGGGCCGATGTCGGCCGCCTTCGTCACCAAGAAATTGTGCTTGGTGATGGGCAGCGTGATGCCGGTGATGTCCACCTCTTGGAAGGCGTCGCTGCCGATCAGGTGCGAGCCGACCTGGCCGGTGATGGCAACCATCGGGATCGAGTCCATCATCGCGTTGGCGATGCCGGTCACCAGGTTGGTGGCGCCCGGGCCCGACGTGGCGACGCAAACCCCAACGCCGCCAGAGGCGCGCGCGAAGCCGTCGGCCATGTGAGCCGCGCCCTGCTCGTGCCGCACGAGCACGTGCCGCACGTTCGGGTAGTCGGTGAGCGCGTCGTACGCCGGCATGATCGCGCCGCCGGGGTAGCCGAAGACCGTCTTGACCCCTTCGTTGGCAAGCGCCTCCCAGATGACCTGGGAACCGGTCAAGGTTTTGGGACCGGTCGAAGTGGGTTTGGGGTCTGGGATGCTCTGAAGCGGTGCGGCCACGGCGCGTCTCCTGTTTTTCCTGGGTGCTGGCTAGTTTACGTTAAGCGGTTGAGCAAGTTCGGGCGGCAAAAGGGGCGTTCGATACGGCACAGCGGGGAGGGCAGAAATCAAAAAAGCCCCCGGACCTCAGGGGTGCGGGGGCTGCTTGGGGGGAACCGTCGTTCCGTCAGCTAGCCGCCGCACCTGGGCTAAGAAGCCCAAGCGCGATGGTAACGACGACAACGACGCTGCCCACTTCTTGCCCAATCGACGACGCCTGCTCCGAAGAGCGCATCGAGCCGATGGAGGAAGAAGCCGACATGAGACACGCACTCTGCGCCCCAGGATCGGCTTCGTCAAGCGCGTTTCCGCTTACATTGTGGGCGCGCGGCGATAAATCTCGAGACTTATTGAGGAATTTTGGTTGAACCAGTCGCGCCGCCCGCGGTTCGCGGGGCGGAGAGCGGCGCCCGGGCCGGGGAGCGGCCGCGCGCGTTCGCTCCACTCCGTTTCCGGTTAGCCTGACGCCTCGGCCGATGCTGGTGGACGTCGCGATGGATGTTTTGGGGCTGTCTGGAGAACCGACGCCAGCAGACGTGCGTCGCGCCTACCTGCGCCAGGTCAAAGCTCATCCGCCAGAGCGCGATCCGGAAGGCTTTCGGCGGGTCCGCGAAGCTTTCGAGCTCCTGCAAGGTGGCTACGTAGCGCCGCTCGTGGTCGCGCGGCTCGCACACGCGCCCGCCGTGGAAGCGCCCGTCGCGGAAACGGAAGCAGAGACCGCTCCGGATTCGGACGAAGCTCCGCCGAGCGACTTGGCTGCGGAGACCTCGCAAGCGCTGTCCGGAACGTTGCTGCCGCAGGCGACGCAGGAGCAAGTCGAGCACTTGAAGGCTGCGCTCGCGAACGACAATCCTGCCGCGGCCGCTGAAGCCATGACTTGGCTCTACCAGCGCCCAGGGCTCGAGTCGGCGCCCGTTGCCTCGCCGCTGCTAGCGCTGCAGACGGTGGTGGCGCTCGTGCAGCGCGGACGCTTCAAGCCGGCGCGAACGCTGCTCGAGGCGCTCGACCACTTCGTCGCGCTGAATCCGCAGCCAGGAGGTTTCGGACCCGAGCTGGGCGCTCGCTGGAAGCTCGCAAGCGAGCTGCTCGGGGTGAGTCTGCTGGATTCGCGCTTGGCGCGCGCGTTGGCGGCTGGCCTTCACGAGGGAGATTTGAGCATTGCCGCGAACGCCGCCAGCGCCGCGTTCGACGACTATGGGCGTGAGCTGGAGCGTCACATGCTCGAGAATGCTCCAACGCTGTGGGGTCAGGTGGCGCCGCTGATTCGCACGCAGCCCCAGCCCGTTCATCCCACCAATTTCAGAGGCAGCGGCTGGCAGGGTTGGGTGCTCGTGGTGGTCGCCATCAACATATTCCGGCTCTGTGTCAGCGCGGCCGACAGCTCCCCTACGACGTACTCGCCGCCAGCGCCGCGCGAAGAAGCGCCAGCGCTGTCGTCGTCGGACGTGCCGCCGCCGGAGGTGCCCACGCTGCCAGCAGAAGAGACCGTGCAGGTGCCTGCAGCGTTGGCGCGCGAGCTCGCACAAGCTGCCGCGCCTGCTACCACGGCCGCTCAACGACAATTTCTAGCCTGGGCCCTGATCGAGCAATCACTGCGCTTGGGCGACTGCCAAACCATCCGCGAGCGCTGGCCCGACTACGTGGTCATGACGCGAAGCGCGCAGCAACACGTCGACCCTGGGCGCATCCGTCGCATTCTGGAGATGTGCCCGGAGCTGCAGAACCTTTTCGAGGAGCCCCCGTGAGTGGACATCGCGTTGGAATCGACTTGGGGACCACGTATTCGCTGGTCGCCGCGCTGGTGGACGGTGAGCCGCGCGTGCTGAACAACGCGCTCGGCGAAGCGTTGACGCCCAGTGTCGTGTACGTCGAAACCGACGGCACGCTGCTGATCGGCGCCGCCGCGAAGGCCAAGTCCGTGAGTGAGCCAGGCCGCGCGGCTCAGACCTTCAAGCGCGACATGGGGCTTCAGCAACGCTACCAGCTTGGCGACAAAACCTTCAGCGCCGAAGAGCTGTCGGCGCTCGTGCTCCGGCAACTCAAGGAGGACGCCGAGGCGGCGCTGGGGGGCCCTGTCGTCGAGGCGGTGGTCACCGTGCCGGCCTACTTTGGCGAGCTGCAGCGCCAAGCCACGCGTGCCGCTGCCGAGCTGGCGGGTCTCTCGGTGGAGCGCATCATCAACGAGCCAACCGCCGCCGCGCTTGCCTACGGCTTGCACGAACGCCACCGCGAGTTTTCGGCCGTAGTGCTCGACTTGGGCGGCGGCACCTTCGACGTCACGTTGCTCGAAATCATGGAGGGCGTGATCGAGATCCAGGCTTCGGCGGGTGATACGCGCCTGGGTGGCGAGGACTTCTTGGAAGCCATTTTTCAGCACGCCCTCGGCTTGCTCCGGGCGCGCAGCTGCGAGCTTGCGGAGGGCTCGGTCGCCCGGGCGCGCTTGCGTGAGGCCTGCGAGCAAGCCAAGCGGCGCCTGTCGAGCGAAGAGACCACGCGGCTGGCGCTGCCGCAGCTCGAGACACTGCAGGGCGCGCAAGACATCGAGCTTACGCTCACGCGCGCCGAGGTGGAGGCGACCTTTGCGCCGCTGCTCGAGCGCATGGCTGCCCCGATCTTGCAGGCGTTGCGCGACGCCAATCGCTCGGCCCAAAGCGTCGAGGAGGTGCTGCTAGTCGGTGGCGCGACCCGCATGCCGTGCGTCGCGCGCTTGGCGAGTCAGATCTTCGGCAGACTCCCGCTCCGCGCCCTGCCGCCAGACGAAGCGGTAGCGCTGGGCGCCGCCGTGCAGGTGGCGCTCAAGGCTGGCGACGTCGCCGTGGGCGACATCGTCGTCACCGACGTCGCGCCGTTTTCGTTGGGGCTCGCGTCCGTGAGTCAAGTGGGCGGCGCGACCGTGCCAGGGCTGTTCTCGCCCATTCTAGAGCGAGGCACGGTGCTGCCGGCGAGCCGCGTCGAGCGCTTTTCTACGGTGACGAACGGCCAGACCATGATCAAGCTGGAGATCTTCCAGGGTGAGCATTCGCTCTGCGAAAAGAACCAAAAACTCGGTGAATACACGATCAAAGACCTGAAGGTGGCGCCAGCGGGCGAGCAATCGGTCGACGTGCGCTTCAGCTATGACATGAACGGCGTGCTCGACGTGGACGCCACCGTGGTGGCCACTGGTAAGAGCGTGACCTTCACCATCGAACGAGCGCCGGGACGGCTGTCCAAGCAGGAGCTTGAGGCTACGCGCCAGCGGCTGCAGCGCTTGAAATTTCACCCGCGGCAGGCGCTGCCCAACGTGACGGCCTTGGCGCGCGCCGAAGCTTTGTTCGTCGAGCTGACCGGTCCCGAGCGTGGCGCGCTGGGCGGCAGCATTGGGCAATTTCGCGCGGCGCTCGAGGCGCAGGATCAGGCGCTGATCGTCGCCTTGCGCGAGGCGCTGCTCGGTCAAGTGTTGACGCTCGGCCAGCGGGGCAGGTAACGCGTGGACTCGGCGCTGAGCACGGCAGCGCGGGCGCTCTCGTTGGGCGATCCGCTGCAGGCGCTGAAGCACGTGGGGCTGCGCTCGGAGCCGCCGGCGCTCGCGCTGCGTGGCATTGCGCTGGCTCAGCTGGGTGAGTGGGCGAAGGCGCTGGTTTTGCTGCGGCGCGCCGCGAAAGGCTTTGGCGTTGCAGAGCCGGTGGCCCGGGCGCGCACGATCGTGGCTGCAGCCGAGGTGGCGCTGACGCTGCGCGATTTGCGCGGAGCGGCGCGCGGGCTCGACGACGCGATTGGGCTGCTGGGGAGGCGGGGCGACCTAGTCAACGCTGCGTTCGCGCGCCTGCTCCAGGTGCGGCGGCTGGTGCTGCTCGGCGACGTGGAGGCGGCCGAACAAGCGCTAGGCAAGCTGCGGCTCGAGCAGGCGCCGGCACGCTTGGTCGCGCTCGCCAAGCTGCTGGAAGCCGACATCGCGAGCAAGCGCGTGCGTGCCCGAGCCGCCGAGCGCGCTTTGCTGGTCGCCGAGCGTGCCGCCACGGCTTCTCTGATTCCGGCTTTGCTGGCCGAGATCGAGACGGCAAAGAAACGCTTGGCGGCGCCGCTCGCGCGCTTGCTGCGGCGCGGCACCGAAAGCTTGGTGGCTCTGGGCGAGCTCGAGCAGCTGTTCGACTCCGGCGAGCTGGTGATCGATGCGTGCCGGCGCGAGGTGCGCCAAGGCACGCGCGTGGTGTCCTTGGTGACACGCCCCATTCTGCTGGAGCTCTTGGTAGCGCTGGGCGAGGCCGCTCCGGGCGAAGCGCCGCGCGACGCGTTGATCGCGCGGCTGTTCGGCGCGCGCCGCGCCAACGAATCGCACCGGGTTCGTTTGCGCGTCGAGGTGGGACGACTGCGCAAGCTCCTGCGGAGCTTCGCGGAGCTTCGCGCCACCGAAGCCGGTTTCGTGCTCGCGCCTCGCAGCGGGCAGTCACCGCTGCTCTTGCAGCCGCCCGAAGGTGGGGAAGCCAGCGCGCTGTGGGCTCTCTTGCGCGGTGGTGAAGCTTGGGCCACCAGCTCGCTCGCCAGCGCGCTCGGTAAGAGCCAACGCGCCGTGCAGCGAGCACTGGCCGAGCTGGAGAGCGAAGGCAGAGTCCGCGCGTCCGGTGACGGCCGCGCCCGACGCTGGATAGCAGCGCCCGGCGCCGGATTCGCGACACCGTTGTTACTCGTCGCGCCCGGCACGCTGGGGTAAGAAGTCGCTGTCTGGCATGCCCAAAAGCCGCTCACCCCGCGTATCGAAAGCCGAGATTCTCCAAGAATACGGCCCCTTCCCCGAGGCCACGCAGGCGCACGGCGTCACCTTCGACGGCAGCTTGGCATGGGTCGCGACGGGCACGCATCTGCAGTCGTTCGATCCGAAGACGGGGCAGCCGGGTGAGCGCTTGCCGGTGGCGTCGGACGCCGGCACCGCCTTCGATGGCCGATACTTCTTTCAGATCACCGCGGGCGTGATCCAAAAGCTCGACCCGAAGACGGGGCACGTGCTCTCGACCATACCCGCGCCCGGCAAAGGCCGTGACTCGGGGCTCGCCTGGGCCGAGGGCATGCTTTGGGTCGGCCAGCACCGCGATCGCAAGATCTACGGCATCGATCCAAGCACCGGCGAAATCCTCCGTACCATCGAGTCGGATCGCTTCGTGACCGGTGTGAGCTGGGTCGATGGCGAGCTGTGGCACGGCACCTGGGAAGGCGAAGAGAGCGAGCTGCGCCGCGTCGAGCCCACCACCGGCGAGGTGCTGGAGCGCGTCGAAATGCCGAAGGACGCCATGATCTCCGGCCTCGAGAGCGACGGGGGTGACAGCTTCTTCTGCGGCGGTGGAAACGGCGGCAAAGTTCGCAGGTTGCGACGCCCGCCGCGACGCCCGCCTTCTGCTTAGTTAGACTCGCCCCATGGCGCGTCGCAGTCTTGGCTGGCTGGCCCTGGGTCTTGGTTTGCCGTGCCTTCCCGGATGCGGAAAAGACGGCGATTTCGAGGCTGCGCCGCCGCCGTTCGAGAAGAAGAGCGACGTGCAGGTTTGGGCTACGGCTGCTAGCGCGCTCGGCGTCTACTCCAACGTGCACGAATTCATCTCGGTTGCGGACGGCCGGTACACCTACGAAGACCCCACGTGCCCCAAGGTGACGGACGACGGCATCACCTTGACCATCGAAGGCGGCTGCAACGACGAATCGGGCGGACCCTGGACGGGTAGAGCCGTCATCGAACGCGACGGCGACGATCGCGCCATCACCCTGACCGATTTCAACGGCGACGACGGCACCTTCAGCTTGCACTGGATCGAGCCGTCGTTGCGCGAGTTCGAAGCGCACTTGGTGATCGGCGGCGTCACCACCATCGACTACGCGGGGAGCGTGCAGGGCGACTACGACACGCCCACGTCGTGGAACGGCAGCGGCCACATCGTGCGCGACGGCTTCTTGCCCCCCAACGGCGCCGTCGACGCCACCACGCTGAACGAAGTCGTCGACGATGCCGTGTGCTCCGGCCAGCCCGTTTCCGGTTCGACCGCGCTGCGCTCGGGCGACGACGTCGCGGTCGTGAAATACGACGGCGAGACCGACTGCGACACCGACCAAAACGCCGAGCTCACCGTCAACGGCGAAGAGCGCGGCTTGGTGGAAGGCGTGAACTGCGCCGTCTCGGCTCCCGGAAATGCCAGAAATGCCTGCGTTTTTGGAGGCTTCTTCGGCGCGGCGCTCGGGCTCGGTCTGCTCAGGCGCCGCTCGCGTCCCACCACTTGGAGAGCTGCCCGGCCGTGCGCCGCGCCTCGGGCGCGTAGTGCGAGGTGTCGTTGTAGAGCATCAAGCGTGCCCGCACCGGATCTTTGAAGTCGACGATGTTCAGGCAAGCGGGCGCTTGATCCAGCCGGTCGCGGTAACCGCGCGCGTCGAAGCCGAGCAGGCTCGACAGCAGCAGGCGAATCGTAGCCTTGTGGGAAATCACCGCCACGTTTTGGTCGGGGTGCCGGGTTACGATCTCGCGGATCACCGGCAGCGCGCGCGCCATCACGGCGAGTCCCGTCTCGCCGTCGGGCGGCGCAAACGTGAACGGATCGGCCTCCCAAGCTGCGTATTCGCTGGCGAACCTTTCCTCGACCTCTTGGCGCCGCATGCCCTCCCAGTGACCATGCGCGATCTCGCGTAGCCCGGCTTCTAGGCGCGGCTCCAGGTTTTGCGGCGCGCCTACCAAGCGCGCGGTCTCGACCGTGCGCGACAGTGGGCTGGCGTACAGCGCCGAGAGCGGAGTCGTTGCCAGGCGCTCACCCAGCCGCCGTGCCTGCGCCCGCCCTTCGTCCGACAGGGCAACGTCGACGGCGCCGGCGAAGCGATCTTCGGCGCTGAGCGTGGTCGCGCCGTGTCGGATCAAATGCAGCCGAGTCACCATGCCGCGGAGTGTCGGCCCCGCCCGCGCGCTCCGCAAGCCGAACGCAAAAACGGCGACCCTGGTGGGGGCCGCCGTTTCGCCTACCTTCGACTGAACGAGCGCTTAGTTGGTGCCGCCCGTGCCGCCGCTGCCAGCAGACGAGCCACCCGAGCCGCCGCTGCCGGCAGACGAGCCACCCGAGCCGCCGCTGCCGGCCGAGCCGCCAGCGCCGGTTCCGCCGCTGCTGCCGCCCGTGAACTTCAGGTTGTCGATCGTGACGTCGGCCGCGTAGGCCGTATCGGTCGTGCCGGCCCAGGCGAAGGCCCACTCGAAGCCGAGCACGTCCTTGCCGCTCACGGTCGCCGAGGGGACACCGCCCATGAGCTCGCTGAACTTCACTTCGACGGTCTTGGCGTCGGTGCCAACCATCACGTCGACCCCGCCGTCATGACACTCCTCGTAGGTCGTGCCGACGCACTCGCCCTTCTTGTTCACGGTGTCGATCTTCGTGTTCTTGCTCGTCTGAACGCGGAAGTTCACCGTCGTCTTCATGGCGGGGAGGGTGCCCTTGATGCTGAAGGACACGCCCGTGTACGCCGAAGCGTCCGTACACGCGTTCAAGTACACGCCGAAGCCGCTGTAGGTCGAGACCATGCCCTTGGCGTTGAGCGCCATGCCGGTGTCGGCCACGGTGATGGCCGGCTTCTCGTAAGAGAAGGTGCCGCCGGGAACGCCCAGCGTGAAGATAAACTGGCCAGCGCTCGTCGGGTTCGCGGCGAGATCGGCGAACTCCGTGATCAAAGCCGAGGCGGGCTTCATGCCGGCGCAAGCCGTGCTGCTGCCGCCACCCGAGCCGCCCATGCCGGTGCTGCCAGCAGTGCCGGTGCTGCCCGCGGTGCCGGTGGTGCCCGCAGTGCCGACGTTGGTGCCTGCAGTGCCGACGTTGGTGCCAGCGGTGCCCAGCGTGCCGGCCGTACCGGTGCTGGTGCCGGCGGTGCCGGGGTTGGTGTTGTCGGGGTCGCTGCTGCAGGCGCCAAAGGCGCTGATGGCCAGCAGAGACAAGCCAATTCCGTAAACGCGAGAAGCTTTGATCAACATGCGCGGAGTCCTCCAAGTCGCCAGTCGGCGGTAGGGACTATGCGCGACCGACGTGGCTCTGTCCAGGCCGATCGGGTCACTTTCTGGAACCAGTACCATATGGACACGCCCTAATAATTAGAGACATTTCGTAAATAGATCGATGAATACTGGAACCGTATCCAGGTTTTGGGGTGAGGATTGAGGGGTTAGGGGTTAGTCGAGCCAGGGGAGAACAGCGGGAAAGGGCGCTGACGCGGGACGTCACGGGCACCGTCGCTCGGACTCTGTTCCTGCGCGACTGAGGCACCGCGAGACGCGGAGCCTCCCCAGTGCGTCGTCCGTCTTGCGCGCCCTCTCCCCTCGATCCCTCCGCCGACTAGCCCCTAACCCCTCACCCCTCGGCCCCCACTACTTCTCGGCTTCGACAGTCGTCATGCGTCGCAGATCCGACCAGGCCAGCGCCTTGGAGTGGGGCGTCAAGACTGGGACGGGGGGGCGGACGCTGAACCACGGTGTGGCCTTGCCGGGCCGCACGACGTGGATGCTCTCTGCGGGGTTGCGGGCTTGGCCGAGCAGCGCGACGCGCTCGCCGCTGGGTTTTTCGGCGACGTCGAGCACGACGGCGACGTGATTGGGCTCCACGCTCTGCAGGAAGAAGTCGCCAGCGACGAGATCTTTGGGCTCCTCGACCGCGGTCGAGCGCGGCGAGAGTGATGTGCTGTTGGCCCAGTTGAAGACCGCGTCGAGGTACTTGCGAAACTCGGGGTGGTCGACCTCGCTCGGCTTGCCCTTGATGACCCAGAACACGTTGGGGCCCTGAGGGATCAGGCGCTGCCCCTTCTCCCAGCGCGAGAACGGCATGTTGAGCTTGGTCGCGCTCAGGTAGCTGATCTTGTCCTTCTCGCCGCGCGACCACAGGTACTCGGCGTGCAGCCGGATGATCACGTCCGAGCTCTGCTGCAGATCCGGGGTACCGGTGTCGATGGCGACGACACCGGCCAGGTAATCGTCGTCGGCTGCGAGCGTCTCTTTGCCGTCGAAGCTCTTGGTCGGCGTGCCCTCGGGCGCCATCGGCAGCGTGCGCAGCCACTCCGAGAAGCTGCCGGCCGTCACCTTCACCCGTGTGTAGCCGGGAGGGGTCGGGAAGCGCTGTTCGAGCGAGGCATCCGGCTTCGGAAAGTCGCGCTCGTCGCCGAGCCACGGGTAGCGCTTGGGGTCGGGCACGAAGGGCGCTGCCGCGTTAGCGTCGGTAGGGGTGCCGCTGGCGCTCGGAACCGGGGCGGCGCTGGCCGCGCTTATCGAAGTGGTCGCGGCGCCGGCCGAGGCCGTCGCCGCAGCGCTGGCAGGCGCCTGGGGCAGGCTGGATTGGCTCGGGCTCGGGCCGGCTTCGCGCTTCGCCTGGCAGGCTGCCAGCAGGAGCACGAGGCCCGCCACGCGGGGCGCGCGGGTCACTGGGGAAGTGTAACCGCCTTCACCGGAAGACCCCGCATTTCTGTCGCTTCAGTCTGGCTGGACGTAACCTATTGAAGTTACAGGGTCTTATTCTGCTTTCCCGGCAGCCGCCGCGGCGTGGTGTATACAAAGCCTCTTCAATGCCACAGGCAGTAGAGATCCATGGGTCACGCCGATAAGTGGCAGGAGCTCGAGCGCGTCCTCGCCGGCGCGACCGACAAACCTCACGTGATCCTGCTCGGCGGGCATCCCGATCCGGACAGCATCGGCAGCGCGCTCGCGCACAAGCGGCTGTGTGAGCGGCTCGGCGTGTCGGCGACCATCGCCCACGTGCTGCCGATCTCGCGCGCCGAAAACCGCGCGATGGTGAAGCTGCTCAACGTGCCGATGATCAAGGTAACGGAGTCGGAGGATCTCGCGACCTTCGGTTACCTGTCGCTGGTCGACGCGAGCCAGAGCGAGAGCGCCATCAAGGTGCCCGAGTCGGTGCAGCTGCTCACGGTGGTGGATCATCACCGGCCCGCGGCGATCCCCAAGGCGCCGTTCGTGGACATTCGCCACGACGTGGGCGCGACGGCGACCATCTACGCCGAGTACAGCGAGCGCGGCCTGGCGCCGTTCGGTGCCAACGGCAACGACGACGCTTCGGTGGCCACGGCCATGTTCTTCGGTATCCAGACGGACACCGACGACTTCTCGTTCGCGACGCCGAACGATTTCCGCGCTGCCGCCTATTTGAAGCAGTTTTCCGACGCCGAGACGCTGAGCCGCGTGGGCCGCCGGACGCTCACGGCAGAGGCCATGGAAGCCGTCGGCTACGCCCTGCGCGACCTCGAGGTGGTGCGCGATTTTGCCATCGCCGGTGTGGGGCGCGTTTCGGCCATCAACCGCGACGCCATCCCGATGGCGGCCGACTACATCTTGCGCCGCGAAGACATCGATACCGTCGTGGTCTTCGGCATCATCGAAGATCGTATCGACGGCAGCCTGCGCACACGGCGGGCGTCGGTGGATCCGGCAGCGTTCATGCAGAACGCCTTTGGCGACGACAGCCAGGGTCGTCCGTACGGTGGCGGCCGCGCCGACATGGGCGGCTTCCGGGTGCCCCTCGGCTTGCTGGGCGAGACCGAAGACGAAGAGACGCTGTGGGCGCTCGTCAAAGACGTGGTGCGTCAACGCGTGGCGCGCGTCGTTCCGGATTTGGACAAGAACGACAAACGCAAAGGCGACTGAGCGAATCCGCGGGAAGCCGAGAAGGCGCCTGACGACTCATCGCATCTCGGTGGGGCTGCCGAAATGCAGCCCGAATCGCAGAAACTGCCGTGTCGTCTCCGGGCCCACCTGTTAGCGCGCGCTGATGAGCTCGTCTTCTCGTGCGTGCTGCATGTCGTTCCGATTTCGAGATAACAGGGAGGCGGGGAGACGGCTGACGATTCATCGCATCCTAACGATCGAGCAGGAATCAACAGGAAGGCGGGAAGGCGGGAAGCGAGATTTTTGGGGGTTCGCGCGCTGCGAGTCGCCTCGGAGCTCGACACCGCCACTCTGCGCGTGAGCCCTCCTTCGCATGCCAACCCCGATCGTCGGAGAAGCCCTCTTCGCGCCGCGCCTCTTAGTCGCGTTTGCGACTGGAAATTCCGAAGGAATTCGAGGGCTCCAGCCCGTGGCGGGACTCGTCAAGGTAGTTGTCGCCTGTGTCTCTCAAGCGGCGTGCGCTTTGGCGGAAGCGAGCACGACGCGGTCAGGATTGAGTGTGACGATAGCCGGGCGGC
>DATAKF010000081.1:0-56918 GCA_036261775.1 Polyangiaceae bacterium
GGCGTTTCGTCGCACGTCAGCGACTATCCCATCTGGAGGGAGCATCATGTTCGTACGTGAATCTGTGATCGTCGGTGGGCGTCCGCTCACCTTTGAGACTGGTCGTCTTGCCAAGCTGGCTCACGGTGCCGTCCTCGCCACCTACGGCGAGAGCATGGTGCTGGTGACCGCGGTTTCGACCGAAGAGCGCCCTGGCCTCGACTTCTTCCCGCTCACCTGTGAGTACGTGGAAAAGACCTACGCCGCCGGCAAAATCCCGGG
The DNA here is from genome assembly GCA_036261775.1 of Polyangiaceae bacterium. GTDB lineage: Bacteria > Myxococcota_A > Polyangia > Polyangiales > Polyangiaceae > PMG-095. Next base: position 262 of record DATAKF010000081.1, read on the forward strand.
TGGCTTCTTCAAGCGCGAAGGCCGCTTGCGCGACGCCGAGGTGTTGGCTTCCCGGTTGATGGATCGCCCGCTGCGTCCCTTGTTCCCCGATGGGTTCAAGAAGGACACGCAGGTCATCGCCACCGTGCTGTCGTCGGACAAAGAGAACCCGACCGACGTGCTGGCGATGTCGACGGCCAGCGCGGCCCTGCACATCTCCGACATTCCGTGGGCCGGTCCCATTGCTGGTATGCGCGTCGCGCGCGTCGAAGGCGAGCTGATCGCGCTGCCTACGTTCGAGCAGAGCTCCAAGGCCGACCTCGACCTGATCGTTGCGTGTACGAAGGACGCGATCGTGATGGTCGAAGGCGGCGCCGAAGAGGCGAGCGAGACCGAGATCATCGACGCCCTGTACTTCGCGTTCAACGAAGCCCAGAAGATCATCGGCCTGATCGAGAAGATTCGCGGCGCCGTGGGCAAGCCGAAGCGTGAGTTCTCGGTGCCGAAGCTCGACGCCGGCATCGCCGCGACCGTCGCGTCTTTGGCTGACGAGAAGCTCAAGGTGGCTTGCGTCATCAAAGAGAAGAAGGCGCGCTACGACCAATACGGCGCGATCAAGAAGGAAGTCGTGGCCGCGCTCAGCGCGCAGCTCGGCGACGACGGCTTCAAGGCCGTCGAGAAGCTCGTCAAAGAAGAGATCGAGAACCGCAAGGCCTTCGTGGTGCGCGAGATGGTGCTCAACACCGGCAAGCGCATCGACGGCCGCGACACCACGACGATCCGGCCGATTTCGTGCGAAGTGGGCCTGCTGCCGCGCGTGCACGGCTCGGCGCTGTTCCAACGCGGCGAAACGCAAGCCATCGTCACGGCGACGCTCGGCACCGCCACCGACGAGCAGAAGATCGACGCGCTCACCGGCGAGAGCTGGAAGCGCTTCATGCTGCACTACAACTTCCCGCCCTTCAGCACCGGCGAGACCAAGCCCATGCGCGGCCCCGGCCGTCGCGAGGTAGGTCACGGCGCGCTGGCGGAGCGCGCGGTCACGCGGCTTTTGCCGGCGCACGAGGACTTTCCGTACACGATCCGCATCGTGAGCGAGATCCTCGAGTCCAACGGCTCGAGCTCGATGGCCAGCGTCTGCGGCGCCAGCCTGAGCTTGATGGACTCGGGTGTGCCGATCAAGAAGCCGGTCGCCGGCATCGCGATGGGTCTCATCACCGAGAACGGCAAGGTCGCCATCTTGAGCGACATCTTGGGCGACGAGGATCACCTCGGCGACATGGACTTCAAGGTGTGCGGTACCGACAAGGGCATCACCGCCATCCAGATGGACATCAAGATCGAGGGCCTGGAGCGCCGCGTGCTCGAGCAAGCGCTGGAACAAGCCCGCGCCGGCCGCATCCACATCCTCGGCAAGATGGCCGAGACGCTCAACGTGCCGCGCGTCGAGATCAATCGCTGGGCGCCGCGCATCACCACGGTCAAGGTGAAGCCGGATCAGATCCGCATCATCATTGGCCCCGGTGGCAAGACCATCAAGGGCATCATCGACCAGACGGGGTGCAGCGTCGACGTGAACGACGACGGCACCGTGGCGGTGGCCAGCGCGGATTCCGAAGCCGTCAAGCGCGCGATCCAAATCATCGAGGGCCTCACTGCGGAGCCCGAAGTGGGCCGCATCTACAAGGGCACCATCAAGCGCTTGGTCGACTTCGGCGCGTTCGTCGAGATCTTGCCGAACAACGAGGCGCTCTTGCACGTGTCCGAGATCGCGCACGAGCGGATCGAGAACCCCGCCGACGTCTTGAAGGAAGGCGACGAGATCGAGGTGAAGGTGATCAGCGTCGAACGCGACGGTAAGGTTCGCCTTACCCGCCGCGAGCTGGTGCCTTTCCCCGAGGGGCCCGAAGGTGAAGCCGCCAAGGAGCGAATCGCACGCTCGCGCGAGCAGGGTGGCGGCCCGCCGCGTGGTGGTGGTGACCGTGGTGGTCGCGGTGGCGATCGCGGCGGCCGTGGTGGCGACCGTGACCGCGGCCCCCGCCGCGACCGTCGCTGACTTCGAATCCCGAGATAACAGGGAGTCGGGGAGGCGAGGAGCTAGCGGGCAGAGATTTCTTGGGATTGAAACCCAGAATCTCCCCGCCTCACCGCCTCCCTGTTGATTCCTGCTCGGGCTTCGTTTCAGACGATGCGGAGCGAGCGGCCTTGCAGCACTTCGTTGTGCGAACCGGTCCTGTAGCCCGCCAAATCTAGCGTGATGTAAGTGAAGCCGTGAGTCTTGCCAGCCTTGACCACGGCTTCACGCATTCGTGGCTCCACGAGCCGCGGTAAGTCTTCGAGGTCGAGCTCGATGCGCGCGATCTTGTCGTGGTAACGCACTCGGCTACGACGGAACCCGAGCGCGCGCAGCTCGGCTTCCAAGCCTCCGACCTGGCTCAAGCGTTCGGGCGTGACGCTGGTTCCGTAGGGGATGCGGCTGGAGAGGCAGGCCGCAGCAGGCTTGTCCCATGAGCCCAGGCCAAGCTCTTTGGCGATGGCGCGCACGTCGGCTTTGGTGAAGCCGAGCTCCACGAAGGGGCTGCGCACCTTGGCGAGCCGCGCGGCTTCTAGTCCCGGACGGTAGTCGCCCAGGTCGTCCAGATTGGTGCCGTTCACCACGCAGTCGAGCTGCCACTCGACGCGGCGCTGCTCGGCCAGCTCGTACAGCTCGCTCTTGCAGTGAAAGCAGCGATCGGGACCGTTGGCAACGTAGCCCTCGCGGCTGAGCTCGGCGCTGTTCACCAGCCGATGCTCGGCGCCGATCTCGTGCGCGATGCGCACAGCATCCTCGTGCTCGCTCTGCGGCAGACTGGGGCTGACCGCGGTCATACCGACGGCTCGAGCGCCGAGGGCGCGGTGCGCGGCCGCCAGCACGGTCGCGCTGTCGATGCCGCCCGAGTAGCAAACCAGCACGGAGCCGGCCTCGCCCAAAAGGCCGAGGAGTCGCTCGAGCTTGGCAGCGGCTTCGTCGCTCATACACCGGAGGCATAACACGAGGCGCAGGGCGAGGCCGAAACGAGCACGGAACGCGGCGGTTCGTTGTGGGGTTTGGCCCCCGAAAACGGGCCAAATCATGGGGCTGCAAGGGGGTATGAAGCGCACGTCGAGGGCGCGCTCCACACGGGCGCGCGGAGCGCGCTCCGGTGTCCCAGACCCAGACCGTGACCCATCCTAACTCCACAGAATCGGAAGCGAATTGGAAGCGGGAATCGGACGCCGCGCTGAAGCCTTCCCGAAGTGAACGAAGTACTACGTTGCGTATCAAGCAGTGGCGAGAGAGCGGCGAACGTGGAGCGCGTACGAGACCGAGCGAAATTGTCCTTCACAGCCCCCGCCTGGCGCTGTATGTACGGGCTTGGCGCACTGCACACTCAAACAGGAGAGCGCGACTAATGCACGTCAAAGGTATGGTTCAGGTTGCTGGCGTCACGTACCGCATCGTTCGTATCGAGCGGGGCGTATACGACGCGGTGCGCATCCTGGACGACCAGCGCGTGGGACAGTTCCGAACGATACCGCGGGTTGAGGTCACGGCAGCGCTTACTCCCGACGACACCATGGCGGAGATCGCCAAGGCCGCCGTCAAGTGGGGCAAGACGAGCTGGGTGGGTCGCCTCAGCTTCGCGTGAGCACCGTGAATCAATCACCGGGGGCGCTCGAGCCCGAATCGAAGCGCGTACCACGAACGCGCGTGTCCGGAGCGCGCGTTCGCGTTGGTGCGCTGCAGCTCGACGTCATCAATCGCACGGAAGCGATCGACGCAATCGTGCGCTTGGTGCGTGAGGGACGAGGCGGCACCGTCTTCACGCCCAACGTCGATCACATCGTACAGGCAGAGCACAACGAGGTGTTCCGCGAAGCTTACGACCGCACATCGTTGTCGCTCGTGGACGGAACGCCGGTGTTGTGGGCAGCCCGCTTGCTGGGCACCCCACTGCCGGAAAAGCTCTCCGGCTCCGACATGTTCGATCCGCTGATCGAGCGGGCAGAGCGCGAGCAAATGCGCGTGGTGCTGCTCGGCGGCGGCCCCGGAGTGGCCGAGCTGGCCGCCACCAAGCTGCGCGCCCGCCTGCCCAAGCTGCAGATCGTCGACACGCTGGCCCCTCGCATTGGCCTGACCGCTACCGACGAAGAGAAGGCGTGCGTCGAGCGCCTAGTGCAAGCCAAGGCTGACCTGATCTTCGTCTGCCTGGGCGCTCCCAAGCAGGAGCTGTTCAGCGACCGCAACCGTCAGGCCTTGGCTCCGGCCGTGCTCGTCTGCTTCGGAGCCGCCGTCGACTTCGCAGCCGGCACCATCCCGCGCGCACCCGGTTGGGTGTCTCGGGCGGGTCTCGAGTGGGCGTTCCGTTTGGGGCGAGAGCCGCGCCGCTTGGCGTCGCGTTACCTGCTGCGCGATCCTGAGTTCTTCAAGATCGTCGCGATGCAGGCGCTGTCGCGCAGCGGCTGAAGCCGCTCAGAGCAAAGCGCGGAGCGCGCCGTCGCCGAATTGGATCGTCGGAGGTAGGCCGGGGCCCGCCACCACCACAGCCTGTGCGACGTCCGCCAGCGGGCGCAGATCGCCGGGCCTGTCGAGCGGGGGAGCGTGAATCACCACCACGTGGTGCTGATCTTTCAGCTCGCGGATGGCCCCCTCGAATGCGCCCGACGTCAAAAGGCCCGGCGAGCGCATACGACCTTCGACCAACACCTGCAGGTTGGCCGCGCAGCGCACGACCGTCCACGGCTGACCAGCTTGGCGCTGGCTGCGCAGCTGCTGAGAGAACCCGGCGCCTGGCGGCGGCGTAACCGGCAAGGCCTGATGCAGCTCGGGGCGATCGAAGTCGGCCTCGACCAGCAGCACCTTGGCGCCGCTAGCCGCGAGCGACAGCGAGAGCGCGGCTGCGACGTGCGCGCGGACGTCGCCCGAGGCGCCCGTCACCGTAACGGTCAAGCGCCGCGTCGAGACGTGCTTGAGAACGGCGTCACGCAGCGGGGCGATGCCCGGAGCGTCGGGGTTCACGTTGGTGCGCCAACCTGCCGGCACCTCGTGATGAATGATCGATGCGGCGGGCACGGGCGCGGGCACGGGCGCGGCCGGAGCGACGCGCCCTGGCATCACTTCGGCGTTGAGCGCGGGCTGCGCGCGGAAGCTGTCGGGTTCTTCGCTGGCGGGCGGCCGCCCTTCGCGCGCTTGCGCGACCTCGAGCGGGACCATCGACCCCATCACTTGCGTCTTCCAGCGCCCGCTGCGCTTACGAGGCGCCTCGGAGCCTTCGGTCACGACGGCCGCACCCGTTTCGTTGGCGTCAGGGGCGGGTGGGGGCACGGTGTCGAAGCGAGCAGCCCACGTCTCCGCTTCGGGATCGAGCGCAGGAGGACGACTCACGATCACGGGGCTGTCGGCGTTCGTGACGATGGGCGCAGGTGAGCGGCGCGAGCTGTGGGGAACGGGCTGAGCGGGCGGATGCGCCGACTGCAGCGGTGACAGCCGCTCGACCGAGGTCCGGGTCGTGCCGATGTTCGGGCCGATCGGCGGCGGGTGTGACGACGAGACCGAGTAGCTGCCTGCGCCAGGTGGGGGGCGCGAGCCGAACAGGGGGGCAGCGGGCGGCGCTTGCGTGTTCACGGGGCCCGGCGGGGGAGCCAGATCGGCCAAGCTGGGGACGGCGTCGCCAGCCGGTGCTTGCAAGCCACCAGGCGAAGTTTGCGAGCGCTTCACGGCGGCGGCTGGCGGCGCGCTGCTGCCCGAGCCCGAGTTCACCGAGAGCACGACCGGGCGCTGGATGGCGATGGGCCCAGGCGGCTCGGAGCCGGGACGGCCCGGCGGCGGCGGATCGCTCGCGGGCTTGGGCGGCGGATCGCTGCGCGGCAGGGGGCGCTCGCTGCCGCGCGCCATAGCGCCGGCCGGCGGCGGGTCCGTGCGCGGCGGCATTGCCAAGGGTTCCGTGACGCTGCGTTGAGCGGGAGCGGCGGGCGGCGGCTCGCTACCTTGCGCTGGTGCGCCGGCGGTTGGCGGGTCGCTGCGTTGTGCTGCCGGCGCGCTCCGCGTCCTCGCCTTGCTGGAGCCCTCGGCCTTGCGGGGCAACACGTAGGCAATCATGGCAGCGGCCATGGTCAAGAGCGCCGCGACGATGCTGAGCACCAGCCGGTTCGGCGTCAAAGGCGAGCTGGGCAACGGCGCGCGCGCCGTGACGTGACCGGTCACGCGCGGCGCAGCGCTCGGCGCATTGGCGCTGGCTTGGGCCGCGGCCAGCTCGGCGAGCAGGTTCCGCCATTGGGTGGTGAGCTCCGGCGCGACGGCGGGTGGCGTTGCAGGCCGAGGCTGCTTCAGCGCGGTCTCGCGCCGCGCGATGGTCAGCTTCAGCTCGGTCAACCGGCGATTCAAAAGCTCCGGATCTTGCCCAGGATCCGCGTAGGGATTGTCCGAAGTTCCGGCCGCCAAGCGCTGCTCGATCTGGCGCTTTTCGTTGCGGAGCGCGTCCAGCCCGGTATCGCCCGCCGGTGTGGGCTTGCCGGGCGTCGGCTCCAGCGTGATCTCGGGATGAGCGTTCAGGAACTCGGTGACAGCGCGGCTGCGCTCCGCGAGCGCGAGCGCTGGCGCGTTGTCGGCAGGCGCCGACGCCAAACGCGGCAGCAGCTGCACTGCGCTATCCGCGAGGCGATTGGCGATGCGCTGGACGCTCTGCGGATCGCTGCCGCGGAACTCGACCGCGAAGCCCAGCGCGCCGAGCGATTGCACGTGAATGCCGGCTCGCAGCCGCCCAATCGGATCGGGTGAGCGCAGCTCGGGCGGTAGCTCCATGGCCACCCCGGCGAGCGCGTCGCGCTCGAGCAGCGCGGCCTCGATGCGGCCAGCGAGCACCACTGGGTTTCCGACGTTCGCGTTGGCGTCGAGCACGAAGGTAGCCGTCGTGCCGTAGGTGCGCGGCCAGAGCGCGACCGCCGTGGCAGAAAGCAGCAACACGGAGCCACCGGCTGCGAGCGCCGTGATGCGCCTGCCTCCGTCCGCATGACTCGCCGCCGCGGGCGGGCGGGAGCTAGGGGAAGCCTTCGGAGGACTCTGAGTCATGAAAGAACGTCACCAAGCCGCGGACGAGTTTGCCCGTCGGGCGAGGATTTTGCACGCCCACGTGGGTGGCGGCAAAGTAATGGTTTTGGGCTGGAGCGCGGCGGCGCGGCCGCCGGCCTACTGGGATGCCGGCGGCCTACCGGTTCACGAGCCGGTGCCGCCGAGAACTACCGGAATTGTGCGGGCCAAGACGTAGATATCGAGCCAGGGGGACCAACTGCGCACGTATTCGACGTCCATGTGCAGGCGGCGCTCGAAGGTCGAAGCGTTGCGCTCGGTGACCTGCCAGACGCCCGTGATGCCCGGCTTGACCCTCAAGATGATGGCTTCCTTCTGGTCCATCTCGGGGATCTCGCGTTCCAGGTAGGGGCGCGGGCCAACCAGGCTCATGTCGCCGACTAGTACGTTCCACAGCTGAGGCAGCTCGTCCAAGCTGTACTTCCGGAGGAACCGTCCGACACGCGTGACGCGCGGGTCGACCGTCAGCTTGTGAAACTCTTCGTACTCGGCGCGCAGCTTGGGATCGCGCGCCAGCACCTCGGCCAAGCGCTTCTCGCCGTCGCCGTGCATGGTGCGGAACTTGAGCGCCGGAAAGCGCACGCCGTCCTGACCCAAGCGCTTGTTGTGGTAGAAAATCGAGCCCTTCGAGTCGAGCTTGATCAGCAGCGCGACCAGGAAAAGGATCGGGCTGACACCCAGCAGCGCCAGCCCCGTGATGCCGATGTCCATGGCGCGCTTGGCCAGGCGGGGACCAGTGAGCAGCAGCTGACGCCGCACCTCGATGCCGAGCACGCCGCCCAAGTCGCGCGTGGCAGCGCCGAAGTAGGCCAAGTCGAACAAGTCCGGAATCGCCAACACGCTTTGGAACGACTCGGCGTAGCGCTCGATGATGCTGAGCAGCGCCGAAGCGTCTGCCTCGGGCATGGCCACGACCGCGAAGCGAATGTTCAAGCGCTGCGACAGCACCGGCGCCAGCTCCAGGCTGCCCAGCACCGGCACCTCTTCGATCTGCGAGAAATTGGCCCAGGCGCTGCGCGTGGACGGGCTGTCCGGCGTCGACTTGGGAGGCTCGCCGGTGCTCTCCGGCACGGCCTCGACCTCGATGTCGTCGTCACCCCAAGTGGCGCGCAGCGTGCCGTGCTTGAGCGGATCGTCGTCGAGCACCGCGACTGGCTTCAAGCCCAGCTGCGGGCGACGCTGCAGCGTCGCGACCACGGCGCGACCGACGCGCCCAGCGCCCAGCACCACTACCGGCTGCCCCCACCAGCGCCGACGCGAGAACCGCCAACGCAGCGTGGCACGCAGGAGCGGGACCAGGAAGATACCTACGACCCACGTGACCAGCCAGGCAAAGTGCTGCACGCCCTCCCAGCCGCCGCTGCGCACCAGGAACGAGGCGAGCCACAGGCCCGCGCACACGAACGTAACGGCGAGCGTGCTGCGTCGGATCTCTTCGGGCGGGCTGGGCGGCGTCGCCGCGTACAGCTGAACGTAGGTAAAAATCAGCAGGCACAGCGGCAGCACGGCCAGAATGCCGTAGCGCTGCACGCGGCCGAGCGCGTCGTTGTTGAACAGCAGCCAGGCTAGGCCCGTGCCGATCGAGAGCGCGAGCACGTCGGAGAAAATCACCGCCAGCTTGGTCAGGCCCGGACGGCAATGCACCGTGAGGCCCATGATCGACGGCGTCTCGCGGGCGCGCGTCTCGAGCTCGCGTGCCTTGCCCTTGTCGCGCGTGACGCGCACCTGCTCGAGCAACGCTTCGGCAATCGCGCGCGCGTCACAAGCGCCCATGCGCTTGAGCAGCGCGCCGAGGTGACCGCCTTCTTCCGTCTGAAGCTTCAGCGCCGCGCGCAGCTGCTCGGGCGTGATGTGCCCGCGGCGCAATAAGATTTGACCAAGCTCGTCACCACGCTTGCGGCGGCGCTTGTAAAACGCGGGCACCTGCTGGTTCGCGTCTTCGGTCTGCTCGTTCCGCACTACTTCCGTCAATTTAGTCTGCGCGTCATAGCGCTTGTCTGCTCCAGCTGGAAGGGGAGCGCGACGCGTCCGTGAGGATCGAGACGGTCGGAAGGGCTCTTGGCCCGCCCGATCGGCCGAGCGTCCGCTTCTTTCTGGCGGGCGCGCGCGGGCGCGCGGTGAGCCAGCGCGCACTCGGGCAAATTCCGACGAGCGACTTACTCCGCGAGCACTTTGCGAAAGTAACCGATCGTCTCTTTCAGCCCGTCTTCGAGTCCAACCTTGGGTTCCCAACCGCCGAGCTTGGAGCGCGCGAGGTCGATGACGGGCCTGCGCTGCTTGGGGTCGTCTTGCGGCAGCGGCATGAAGGTCAGCTTGGACTTGGAACCCACCAGCGAAATGATTTTTTCCGCCAACTCCAGCATCGTGAACTCACCGGGGTTACCCAGGTTGACGGGACCGGTGAACCCGGTCTCGGTGTCCATCATGCGCAGCATGCCCTCGACCAGATCGTCGACGTAGCAGAATGAGCGGGTCTGCGAGCCGCTGCCGTAGATCGTGATGTCTTGTCCGCGCAGCGCTTGCACGATGAAGTTCGACACCACCCGCCCGTCGTTCGGGTGCATGCGCGGGCCGTAGGTGTTGAAGATGCGAATCACCTTGATGTCGGTGTTGTGCTGCCGGTGGTAGTCGAAAAACAGCGTTTCTGCGCAGCGTTTGCCCTCGTCGTAGCAGCTACGAATGCCGATAGGGTTGACGCGCCCCCAGTACTCTTCGGGTTGGGGATGCACCTCCGGATCGCCGTACACCTCGGACGTCGAAGCTTGCAGGATGCGAGCCTTCACGCGCTTGGCCAGGCCCAGCATGTTGATCGCACCGTGCACGCTCGTCTTCGTCGTCTGCACCGGATCGAACTGGTAGTGCACCGGTGACGCGGGGCAGGCCAGGTTGAAGATGTGATTGACCTCGACGTAGAGCGGGAAGGTGACGTCGTGGCGCAGCAGCTCGAACATGGGGTTTGGGATCAGGTGCTGCACGTTCCGCTTCGTGCCCGTGAAGTAGTTGTCCACGCACAGCACGTCGTCGCCGCGCGCCAGCAGGCGCTCGCACAGGTGCGAGCCGATGAAACCGGCACCGCCGCTCACCAAAGTCTTTCTCATGGCTCGCTGCTCAATAACCCGCGGCGTCAGGCGGTGTCGATGCTGGCCTGGGTTGGCCCTGCGGTGCGCAGAAGCTGCCATTCATCGTCAGCTCTGCGTCAGCCTTAAATTCGCGACGGCCCGTAGGCCGGAGGCGCTACTCACACTGCGCGTCGCGCAGGCGGCGCATGAAGTAGTCCGGGGGGAGCCAGGCGCCTTGGTAATAGTAGTCGTAGTTGCGCGTGAGCCCAGTGCCCTCGCCGAGATCGTTCCAAGTCGCGATCAAAGTCAGGTTCGAGCTGGCTGACGCGGCCAGGTACTTGTCGACGAGCTGCGGGCCTTTGACGATCTGATCGTTGGCTGTCGCTAGCCTGCCGTTGTTCTCGCGCCCGACGGTGTCCCACTTCGCCATGAAGTGGTCGAACGTGACGCCGTTCATGTCGGAGTGGCTCAGGTCCCCGGCTTGAATGGTGTTCCACCGAAATTGCGCGTTGGCGATGTTGGGCGTGGCAGGGTCTTGAAAGAACGCGCGATCGATGACCAGAAACGGCTCTTCGCCGAACTCGGCTTGGAACAGCTCTTTCAAGCGCACCAGCGTGGCGGCGGACTTGTTCTCGGGCTTCAGGGTACCGGCGTTGTAGAACACGATCAGCGGGCGCCCTTGGTAGCGGTACCAATGCTCGCGCGGTACTGCGGAGTAGAACTGGTGCCACTTTTGGTAGATCAGCTGAGCCGCGGACTCGGTGTCGTTGAAGCTCGGCAGCTGCCCCCACGGCGTGCCGGATTTGCCCCAGCCCCAGGTGTCGTCGAAGAGCGAGACCTGAATGCCGCCGCCGATTTCGGTGAGCGCTTCGACCAAGCGCGGCAGCTGCGCGAGGTCGGGACCGAAGGTGTTGAGCGCCAAAAACTGCAAACCGCTCCAGCGTGCGTCCAGCAGCTCTCTCCGCCAAAAACCGGCGTTTTTTGGGTTGTAGTAGCCCACCGTGGCCGGGCCCGCCGCAAGCAAAGGGGAGGGCGAGCCCATGCCGGCGGCGTGGGTGTTGGCCCAATCCAGGCCGCAGTTCACGCCGCTCGGGCACTCACTCCAGTACATGAACACCGCGCCCAGCTCGCGTGAGCCTTTGCGCTTGCAGGCGGCAGTGAGCTCGACCTCTTCTTCCCACGGGTCGCTGTAGTTCAGCGTGCAGTTGCGCTTGGCCCGCGTGCATAGCGTGCGCACGACGTCAACACGCCGGACGTATTCGACAGTGCGCAGCTGCTCGGCAAACTCGTTCTGAGTCGCCTCGTCGGCCTCGGTGCCGCTGATTTGGCACTGAGCGGCGCGCACGAAAACCTTGGGATCGTTGCCCAGGTTCACGTCGACCGGATCGCGCTGCTCACACGGGCCTGCCCACTCCGGCCGCAGCGTGAAGTCGGTATCTTGGGGCAAGGGCTGCGCGGCGCTACCGCCGCTACCGCCGCTCGCCAGGTGGTCGTCGTCGGCTTCGTACGAGCCGCGCGAGCACCCGCTCAGCGAGACGACAGCGAGCGCTAGGGTGAGCCACGAAGCCAACTTCATCAGGGTAATCCTCGAACGGTGCTGGGCCGTGTCACGCCCGCGCTCAATCACTCCAGGAAAGCGACGTCGTCGAGCGTGAAATCCCAGGGAGCAGCGTCCTTCGAGGTGAAATTGAGCGCCACGATGCTCTTCACGTCGAACTTGGTTTTGTCACCCCAGCCGGTCTGCTTCAGCTCGGCCCAGGTGATTTCGATCGTCTTGGGCTCGGGGGTCAGGTCTTTGACGACCTTCATGAAGTGGTCGTAGCACTTCTTGCACTTGCCGAACTCGGGCATGGTCGCCACGGTGCCGACCAAGAACTTCATCGGCGTCGTGCCAGAGGCCTTGAACTTGATGCCGCGGTATTTGCTGGCGTCCACCGGCGTGAGCATGGGCGCGCCGATCAAGTTGGTGCCCACGCCGCCGCCCCACTCGGTGTAACCCTTGCCGGTGGTGTGCAGCGCGCCATCCTTGACGGCTGTCATGAACTCCTCGACCGAGGGCGGCATCTTTTCGCCCTTCGGGCTCTTGTCGCTGTACACGAACCAGCTGCCGGGCGGCGTGAGGCTCTCGCCGATGTTCGAGATGCTCTGACCGTCCCAGATCAGCGTGCCGGTCGGCACGACGGCTTCGATCAGCGCTTCTTCGCCGCCGGCTTCGGCGCTCGCGCCGTCGCTGGCCGGCGCCTCGACGCAGGGCTGCGCGCCTTGCGGACCAATGCAGCCAATGGCCAGCAAGAGCGAGGCGGCAGACACGAACAATCGCTTTTGGCTCATGAATTTTCCCGAGAAAGATGACCGTTGCTCTGCCACCCTGCAAGCAGAGTGGGTGTTCCAAAAGAGCGCCGGATACCGCGAATTCGCATGAATTCAGCTAATTTGGCGCGCTGGTGAGCGGAACCGTGGAATTAGAACTAACACGTAGTGAATCGCTCGCAAGCGAAAACGTAGGCAAATATCGCTGTTTACCAGGCGCCGCGCGCCGCGCCCCGCTCGCGGAAGTTTGCAGTATTTCGCGGTAAAACGCGGGAATTGACTACGATTTTCTTTGACCTCGACGCCTCCGTCGGTCAATTCATCAGTGCGAAACACGGATCTCGGAGTGAGCGTCGCGGCACACCGCTGCTGACAGCCTACTCACATCGAAACAGTGAAACTGCGTCTCGGGCCTCCTGCCTCTTCGGTGGCGTGCGGCTTCACGCCAGGCATTCGCCGGGCAGCGGTTCGAGCGCCTTCGAGCACATGGGTGAGAAAATGAATCGGATCAACGGTACCTGGCTAACTTTGGGAACGGTCGCGGCTCTCTTCGCGCTCGGCACGGCCTGCTCTTCGGGCGGTGAAGACGACGGCGACGACAACAACGGCACCTCCGGCAGCGGCACGGGCGGCAGCGCGGTCACGACGGCCGGCACCAGCACCGGCACGGCCGGCAGCACGGTCATTCCGGCCGGCGGCAGCACCGGCACGGCGGGCACCGCCAGCGGCGCTGGCACCGGCACCGGCGGCACCGCGACGACCGGCCCCAGCGTATGTGACGGAAAGACCTTCGCGCTCCCGGTCGAGGAAGCCTTCATCGACGACTTCGAGACCGACACGCGCTTCCTCGGCTGGTACGCCTTCTCGGACACCACGCCGCCCAACAAGCCGGCTCCGGAGCGCGTCGCGAGCGGCGCCTTGACCACCGGCTTCGCGGGCCACGTGCACGCCACGGGCATCAAGTCGTCCAAGGCCATGGGCTACGGCGCTGGCTTCGGCTTCGGCCTGGTCGACCCCGCCAAGGGCGCCTGCGTGGACCTGACGGCGTTCGACGGCATCTCGTTCTGGGCCAAGGGCACCGCCGGTACCGACAACACGCTCAAGTTCCAGATCGTGTCGCCCTCCACCCAGCCGAAAGACAGCGAGCCTGTCGGCGATTGCGCGAGCAGCTCTGCGGCGTGTGCCTTCAAGCACCCGGCCAAGACCATCACGTTGACGGCGGACTGGACGCAGTTCGTGATCAAGTTCGCCGATCTGGCGCCCGCCACGGCCTACTCGGGCAAGGTGCTCGGCTTCAACATGATCACCGACGGCCCGGACTACGACGTGCAGATCGACGAAGCCACGTTCTTCTCTGGCACCGCGCCGACCGGCCCGGTTGCTCCGGAAGCCGCGGGCGGCGCAGCCGCGCAGTGAAGCTCCGCGCAGTGAAGTAGAGTCTTGTGATTAGCCACCCATGAAATCCTTCGCCGTCGCGCTCCTGCCCCTGCTGCTCACGCTCTTGCCCGGCTGCTTCGACCGGCGCCTGGCACCTGCAGAGGACGAGACCGCGTCGACGGAGGACGCCAACGATCTGGGGCCGTTCCAACTCAAGCCGGAATGGAACGGCCCCTGTCAGCGCGCAGAGAAGGTGGACGTGAACTTGGGCAACGCGCCCGAGGTCTTCGTGCGCGCCGCGCATTGTCAGGCCACCGGCAGCGAGCCGACCAAGGACGTCGTGAGCCAATGGGCAGGGCGTCTGAAGACCAAAGATCGCGTGCGCCGGCTGGACGCGGTGCTGAGCTTCTGCAAGCAAGCCGGCAGGAAGTGTGAGCTCACGTACTCGGACCCGTGGGCCAAGAACCCGGACGTGCTGGGCGCAGCGCCGGTCAAGAAGGTGAAGCGCGATCTGGGCGCTGTCTTCATGTTCTTCTTCAGCTGCCCGCACGACACGAACTGCATGATGGACTGGGCGAACACGCACACGCCCGGCATGGACACCAAGCATCCGCTGCTCGGCTTCGGCGACGTCAAAGAGGACTTCTATTCGCCGCTGCGCGCTGGCTTTTGGCGGCGTGAGCTGATGGACGCCAAGTACGCGGGCCTCGATTTTTTGCTGCCCAACACCTACGGCCCGGACATCGAGGACGGCAAGCTGAAGCCGCTGCAAGACGCGCTCGACAGCCTGCAAGATCCGGTGAAGATCGGCTTCTTCGACGACACCTGGACCTGGGGGCAGCCGTATTTTTCCGAGTTCTGGAAGACCAAGCCCGACCTGAACGATCCCGAGAAAGCCGCCACGCTCATCTACGAGCACAAGTGGAAGGCCTTCTTTTCGCAGATCAACCCCAAGCACTGGTACCGCTTCAAGGGCCGCCCGTTCATCTACTTCTACAACGCTGGCTCCCTCACGCCGCGCAGCAAGAGCGGCCCGGTGGTGAAGCTGCTCAAAGAGAAGTTCAAGGCTGATTTCGGCGAAGAGCCGTTCGTCGACGCCGACGGCGCCTACTTCGAAGATCCTTCGATGGATCAAATCGCCGACGCGAAGTATCAGTGGTTCACCTTCAGCACGCCCGAAAAGCGCAGCCGCTCGACCATGCGCGGCAGCATCATCGACCACGCGATGGTGAAGTGGGACGCCGCTGGCCGCGACCACGCCGGTGAGCCGCCGCGCCCCTCGGACCTGATCGTGAAGGACGACCGTTTCTTGCGCAAAGTCCTGAAAGAGTCGGAAGATGCCGAGGTTTTGGTGATCGCGACCTGGAACGACCTGGGCGAGGGCACCGGCTTCAACCGCAACTACGACTACTACTTCCGCGGCCAATGGCAGCGCCCCGACTACTTCATGCGCGTGACCCGCAAGGCCCAAGCCGGAGAGCTGAAGTGAAGCGCGCGCTGCTGCTCGCGCCCTTGTGCCTGGTGGTGGCTGCTTGCGGCGGCAAAGGCAACACCGGCACGAACGAGGCGGATCCGGCGCTGCAGGCCGCGGTGCCGTGGCTCAACGGCTACCCGCCGGCCGTCGATCCGGCCACCAAGTCCGCCGTGATGCCGGACGTCGTGGTGTTCCCACCGATCGGCGCCAACACGCCGGATCCGGGGTCGCGGGTGCTGTTCGATACCGACAAACACCGCGCGGCGGCGTGCAAGGCGCTCGCGGGTATCGAGCTCTCGCGCTGGCACCACGACTTCGAGCCGGTACGCGCGGAGCAGGGCGAGGCGGGCACGATCGGTATCGCGCCCTACTTTTCTGCCTACGACGACAAGACCGATGGCTCCTGGCACGTGCCGGGCGACGCCTCCTTCTATCCGGGGCTGATCGCTCAACGCGGCAAGATCTTGCCGCCTGGCGGCACCGTCGGAGCGGGGCCGTGGGGTCTGGCGGCCGACGCCATCACGAACGGTCCGAGCTGTGACGGCGCCCCCAACAACTGGGCTCTGCACATCCGCGGCGGTCGCTTCAACTACTACGGCGGCGGCACCGAGCATCCGTTCGGGCTCGACTGCACGCTGGGCAATCAAGCCGAAGCTTGCGAAAAGCTGGTCGACGTCGTGGGCGACGCTCGCGCGTCCGTCGGCGACGTGGCCATCGACGCTTCCGACTACGACGGCATCGCGTTTTGGGCGCGCCGAGGCCCCGATGGCGCGTCGGGCCTGATGGTCACGCTGCAGGACAAATACACGAGCGATCGCCTGGCCAAGACCGACCTGACGTCGGGCACGCCGAGCCCGGGCGTGGGCTACTGCAAGCGCGTCAAGCAGTGCATTCCGACTTGCTCCGACGGCGCCTCGTGCGTCCCCATGCAGCTGCTCAACGGAGACCCTCCGGACATGCATCGCTGCGTGCCGGAAGGCGCCGACCCCAAGCAGGCCATCATGGAGCCGGCGCTGCAGCAGATGCTGTTCCCTCCCTGCGGTCAGAGCACCTGCGTGCCGCCCGGCTACGACCCGGACTTCGACTACAACGACACCGAGTGCAAGCCGTACAACTTCACCGGGCTGGAAGAGAACAACTACTGCTTTGGTGATACGCCGCCGCCCGCCGCCGACGAGCGCTGCGGTGACGGCTACGCCCAGAACATCTCGCTCAGCACCGACTGGACGTTCTACAAGCTGCCCTTCGATCGCTTTCAACAGGTCGGCTTCGCCAAGAAGGCGCCCGCGAACGACGTCGTGCAACGAACGCTGGCCAGCATCGCGTTCTTGTTCTCGGTTGGCTACGCCGACTTCTACGTCGACAACCTGAGCTTCTACCGCAACGCCCACTGAAGACCGATGAGCGCTCGCGTCGAATCCGAAAGCAGCATGTTCAAGGAACAACTATGAGAAGCTGCCTGAAGCTTGCCGCGCTCGTTTGGGCTTTGCCCGCGGCGCTCACCGCGCGCTCGGCGTTCGCCGAAGACGCGGCGGCGGCGAACGCCAAGGGTGCCGCCTCGTCACCGGCCGCCGAGATCAAGGACGAAGACGTCAAGGTCACGGTTCCGCCCAAGGGTTACATTCCCGGCTCGCGTCGCGCAATCAGCCTCGGTTTGTCGCCGCACGCGCCGCGCAGCCCGTCTTTGCCGGGCGGCACTGCCATCCCTTGGAGCGCGCCCGAAGCCGAAGACGGCGGCTTTCAGTTCAATTTCGGCGGCTACATGAGCGCCGCCGCGCGTCTTTCGAAGGGCAGCCGCCCGCGCGCCACGCCCAATCAATTCGAGACCACGCTGCACGGCTTGCCGCAAACCGTCGACGTTTACGGCGCCCTGCAGGGCACCAACGCCGCGCCCGGCAGCTGGGTCGAGCTGCGCTTCGACTACGGCAACTCGGTCGTCAAGTCGGTCGTGAAGCTGAGCACCTGGAAGCCGTCACGCGCGCAGAGCTGGATCGAGACCAGCAGCCAAAACTGGGTCAACGAGGCCTTCTTGGTGTTCACGCCCGCGCCGATTGGCGACCTGAGCCTGAAGTGGACGGTCGGGGCGTTCCGCAACATCTACGGCGGTTTGGGCCAGTACGGCGTGGGTCAGTACAACGCCGCCATCATCGGCTCGCCTTTCGGCGTGGGCGAGACCCTCAGCCTGCAGTACGCGGTGACCGACAACCTCTCGGTCATCGTCGAGCACGGCGTGATGGGCCGCACCGGCAAGATTTCACCGGGGGAGGGGCCCAACGTCTGGGACCACGAGCCCAGCCCTTCGGAGCCGTCGTCCTTCGTGCACCACGCGCACGTCGGCTTTTCGCTCAGCGGTGAGGTGCCGTTTCAGGGCGGGCTGCACTACCTGAGCAACTGGGCCCAAGACGAGCGCGATCAGATCGACGACCCGAAGACGCCGTTCATCAACGAACGCCATCGGCCCGATCCGCGCATGCAGGTGCTTGGCGCTGATCTGCGCATGATCAACAACTACCTCGGCAACGGCGCCATCGCCGTCTCGTACGCCGACGCCGAGTACGCGCACCTGCTGAGCGGCATGAACTACTTTGGCGCCGACAGCGGCGAAATTTTGACCAAACGCCTGCTCGGTCAGCAGGGCGGCGGCACCGGCAAGGTGCTGGTAACGGGCGCCGAGTACAACTTCAGCTGGGGCAAGTTCCTCTGGTACCCCGAGGCCTTTTGGGGTGACGGCCCGGACTTGATCCACAGCGCCTTCGTCGACGTGATCAAAGTGCTGAAGAGCGAAGACTCGAACTTCGACGGCAAGCTCATCTACAAGTTCGGCACCGAAGCTACGTACCGCATGCTGCCTTGGTTCGCGGCGTCTTTCCGCTACGACCACGTGGCGCCGAACTCGAAAGACACGAAAGAGACCTTCGACGTGATCAGCCCCAAGCTGATCTTCCGAAGCAACTGGAACAGCCACGAGCAGGTGGTGCTCAGCTACACGCGCTGGCTGTACGGGGCACACACCCACGGTGAGGCGCCCAACGACTACATGCGCTCGGAGCTCGACAATCAGATGCTCGCTCTCAACTTCGGGATGTGGTGGTGAAGAACATGAACAAATGCCCTGGTTTTTCCCACGCCGCGCGCTGGCTGCTGCTGGGCGCCGTCGCGAGCTCGGCGCTGTCTTTGACGGCGAACGCCCACGCCGAAGACAAGGCCAAGAAGGACGACGGCGGAGACGTCGGCTTGGGTCTGGCTCCAGGCTCGCCGCAGGTCGGCACGCTGCCGGGCGGTATTCAGCCCTCGTATGGGCAGCGCTCGGAAGACGAGACCGACTACCGCTTCGACTACCACGGCATGATGATCATGCCGCTGCGCGTCGGCTTGAACAAGCGCAGCGGCAGCGTGGCGGACGACCAAAGCAAGAACGTGATCCACGCGCCGCCCGTCGTGCCGGACTACCAGGATTCGTTCAACTACACGGGCGTCACGCCGCAGCCGTATGCGCAGCTTGCGTTCTCGTACGGCAACAACGTCGTCACCGGTACTGCCGTGATCGTGGCGCGCACCGCCAGCACCGCGACCAGCTTCTTTCAGCCGCCCTTGCAGTCGGGCATCACGGACGCGTTCGTGACGTTCAACGTACCCAACCTGGCCAAGCACGCGCACATCGAGGCCAACGTGGGCGCGTTCTCCAACGCTTACGGCGCCATGGGTGAGTACGATTTGGGCCGCTACGGCACGCCGCTCATCGGTCGCATCAACGGCGTCGGCGAGACGATCGCGGCGCGCTACGCTTTCGGCGACTTCGTGCTGAGCGTCGAGCAGGGCGTGCAGGCGCAGTTCGACAAGGCGCCGGTCGGCATTCCGTCCGAGGGCTGGAACGCGTTTGCCGATCCAGTCGCCGGCACCAGCTTGGTGCACCACGAGCACTTGGGCCTTGGTTATCGCCGCCAGCTCACGCTCGGGCTGCACTACATCCAAGCTTGGAGCCAGGACGACCGCTCGTCGCAGGCGCTGGCGCCCGACGGCACCATCACCACCATGGCGGCCGACTTTCGCTTCTCGGCCAGTCACCTGGGCCATTTCTACGCCGCCGCTGCCTACACCAACGCCGAGCACGCTTCCTCGGTCGGGCGCATCGTCGAAACCTTGAACGCCCCTGGCGGGCGCGGCCTAGTGCACAACTACCTGGGCACGAACAGCAAACAAGGAACCGGCTCGCTGCTCACCATCGGTGGCCAGTACGACCTCAGCCTGGCGCACTTGCTGCTGCACCCGCGCACCTTCGACGGCAAATCGCACGATTTGGTGCTGTCCTTGTTCGGCGTGTACACGCGCGTGCAGAGCAAAGACAAATCACGCGACGCCGACGGTAACTGGCTCTACGACGGCATCAATATGATGAAGTTCGGCGCCGAGGCCGGCTATTCGCTGACCTCGTGGTTCGCGTTCGGCGGCCGGCTCGATCACGTGAGCCCGCAGAGCGAGCTCAAAGGTCGCGACTTCGACATCATCTCACCGCGGCTGATCTTCCGCAGTGATTGGCAGAGCCGAGACCAAGTCGTGCTGCAATACTCGCGCTTCTTGTACGGCAAGTCGCCGCTCGTGAAGAGCGGCTACCCGCTGGTCGACGACCCGAACCTCGAGCCCGACGCCGACATGGTCTCGCTCTCCGCCAACATGTGGTGGTGAGCCGAGCAGCGAGCACCAGAAAACAGGGAGGCGGGGAGACGGGGAGGATTTGGGTAGTCGAGCCCGTCAGCTCGATGCGGCGGGCAGGCGACTTGGTTTCAGTCGCCTGCTCGAACAATGAAATCTCCCCGTCTCCCCGCCTCCGTGTTGTTTCGCTCGTTCAGCTACTTGCAGGCGCCCTTGTTGAGCACGGAAACGCCGGCGGCGTTGGCCTGGCAGGGGCTGCCGTAGGGCTTGCCGTCACAGCCGCACACCGGATCGGAAATGGCCCCGCAGACCTCCGGTTTGGCTTTGCAGGTGCCTGAGCCGTCGGCGATGCCGCAGGCCGCGTTGGCCGGGTAGTCGCAGAATTCGCCTGGCTCGTCGCATGTGAAGGCCGCGAAGCCGCCGCAGGCGGTGCCGGACGAGGCGCATTCGCCCGTGTGATCAACGGAGACGCCAGCAAGCCCAGCCTCGCAGCCGTTGCTATACGTCGTGCCGTCGCAGCCGCACACCGGATCGACGACCGTGATGCAGCCGCCTTCGAGGATCTTGGTGCAGGTGCCGGTCGCGCCGACGCGGCCGCACATCGCGTCGGGCGCGAAGTTGCAGTATTCGCCGTCGGCGCACACGCGATTGTTGCGGCCGCCGCAGGTGTCGCCGACGGTGGGGTCGCAGGCGCCGAGCTTGAACACCGAAACACCCGCGGCCGCAGCCGTGCAGTCGGTGCTGTAAGTCTTGTTGTCGCAGCCGCAGACCGGCAAGTAGTTGGCGTCGCAGGCCTCGGGCTTGGGCGCGCACGTGCCGGTTTGATCAGCGCTGCCGCAGGCCGAAGCCGGCGGGAAGTTGCAGTACTGGCCATCGGGGCACGCCGTTCCGAGCAGCCCGCCGCAGGTCGAGCCACCGCCGTTACCCGCGCCGCCGCTGCCAGTGCCACCGCTGCCCGTCTCGCAAGCACCGTCGCTGAGAACATCGGCGCCCGCGCCGTTGGCGCTGCAGGCGCTGCTATAGGTCTTGCCGTCGCAGCCGCAAACCGGCGCGTAGATGTCCGGACAGACCTCGGGAGCGGTCTTGCACACGCCCGTTTGGTCGCCAGCGCCGCAAGCCGCCGCATCCGCGAAGTCGCAGTACAAGCCTTTGGCGCAGCTGGTGCCGAGCAAGCCGCCGCAGGTCTTGCCTGCCGGGACGGTGCCTCCCGAGCTGGTGCCGCCTGAGCCAGTACCGCCCGAACCAGTCCCGGCGGTGGCGCAATCCATGGTCGGACAGTCGTCGCCGATCACGCCGGAATTGCTGCAGGCGCTGCCCAGTGTCACGAGCGGGGCAATAGCCAATAGCGGTAAGAGCCAAGCCCACTTGGGCGAAAGACCGGCAGTCGTCGTCTGTTGATTAAGCTCGTTCATAGTCGTTCCTCCTTCTCACTCACCCCGAGACAGCTCAGAAATCCTGGCCTTGGCGCGCTCGCGCTCTTTGAGCAGCAGGCCTGTTGGAAAGCGCGTTTCGTGCTCGCTGACGAGCGCGCGGGCACGCTCGAGCTTGCCGGTCGCGAGCGCGGCGAACGCGCCGTCGAGCAGCCGCGTTTCTTCGGCGAGCGTGCTGCCTACTAGTGGCGCGCGCGTGGGCGCGTCCGGCGCTGTCGCCGCAAAGTCTGCTTGTGACGGATGCGCGGGGCTGGGCTGCGCCTCTGCCGGAGTCGTGACCACGGCAGGAGTGGCCGCTTTCGGGCGCAGCTGCCGCTGCTCCGCCGGTGGAGTCGAAGCTTGGCCTTCGGCGAGCGCCGGGCTGGGCGGCGCGGGCTCTTGGGCTACCGGCGGCGCGGGCCGTTGCTGCGCGGCCTGAGGTGCGGCGACCTTCACGGCCGCGTCTTTGGCGTCGTCGTGACGCCCCTCGAGCAAGATGCCGACCGTCGGAATGGCCACGAACGCGGCCAGACCGAGCTTCAATCCCCACGACAAGCTGGCGGCTTTGACGGCGGCACCCGCAGCGCCGGCGCCCGACGCGACCGCCGTCGTGGTCGCGACGCCCTGACCCACGGCCACACCAGCAGCCAGCAGCCGCCGTCGCACCCGCGCTTCGACGTCGGGAGTCGGCAAATCTCCGCGCAAAGCCTCTTCCAACAGCTCTTCGTTGTCGATGCTCATGGCGTGTTCCTGCTCGGGCTGCGGCGCCGCGCGATCTCGGCCTCGAAAGCGAGGCGGGCGGCGCGCAGCCTCGAATAAACGGTGTTGAGCGGGATGCCGATCACGCTTCCGATCTCGGGCGCCGACATCTGCTCGACGCGCGACAGCACGAAGACCTCACGTTGCTCGTCGCTCAACGTCGCCAAAACGGCGTGCGCCAGGGCCAGGCGCTCGTTCGAGAGCAGCGCGCCTTCGCCGCTGCCGTGCAGCACCAGCTCGGGTTGGCTATCCCGGGCAGCGTCGAGCGACGCTGGCTGGCGTTGCTGCCGCTCGCGGTACTTGCGCGCGATGCGCAGTGCAATCGCATACAGCCAGGTGCGCAGCTCGGCGCCGCCGTCGAAGTCGGCGAGCTTCTTTTGCACGACGATGAATACGTCTTGCAGCGCGTCGTCGAGCTGGGCGTCGTAAACGCCCAGGCTGCGCAGGCAACGCCAGACGTAGCGAAAGTGGGCCTCGTAGACGGCTGCCAGGTCGGGCGTGGGCGTGGCCGCGCCGCGGAGGTCGTCCGCAGCAGGGTCCTCGGGGACTTGGCGTCCCAGCGCTTCTGCGACCATGACGTTTATCCGTCGAGGTCCGGAAATCCGTCTACCAGACCAGCCCTAAGCGTACGAAAGCTGCGCCGGCGATCCACGGCACCGGGTAAATTTCCCGCGGCGGCTGCGTAACATCCTGAGAATAATGGAGAATCTGGAAGCTGCCGCGCACCACGTTCAGCTGTCCTTCGGCCCCGAGCCCGGCCCAAAACAAGCCGTGCTGCAGCGGCACGAAGCCGAGGCCCAGCGTCGGGCCCGCTGCCCAAACGCTGTCGGCGTGGCTTTGGGCGATGCTGCCGCCGCCGCGACCGGACAAGCGCTGCGCGGCGAAGCCGAGCCGCGCCTCCCACTGACGTGACGGACGAAAGACGCCAGCGACGCCCGCGCCCCAGGCTTGCAGCTCCACGCTCTTGTCCTCGGCGTCGCGCTTCTCGGCCTTTGCCAGGTAGCGGACGTTGACGCTCACCCCCAGGTATTGCCAATAGGCCTTGCCCTCGAGCTCGAGCGAGAGCACCGGGTGGGGCAACGTGCCGACCGAAAGGCCCGCGCCCGCGCCGACGCTGAAGCGCGGGTACTCGCGAGGCGGCGCGGGCTTACGAGGCGGTGCGGGTGGGGATACGGCCTCGGCCTTGGCCGGCTCGTGCAGCAACATCGCGACGGCCACGACGACCGACGCGCGAAATAACTCGGTGCAGCTGGCGTCGTCGAGCTCTCGCACTTCATCGCCGATGTGCACGCGCAGGCGATAGCGGCTGGCAGCTTGCGTGATCGAGACGTGCACGCTCTGCGTTGGCGCGTCTTCGCCAAGGCGACGGGCGAGCTCGCGGTCGAAGTCGGCGCGCGTGCCGCACTCGGGCGGAATGTCGGGCTCGCTCACGGCAGCGAGCGAAGTCGAGGCCCCGAGCAAGGCCGTGGCGAACGCCAAAGCGCGTGCAGCCAAGCGGCGGCTTGGGGGCAAGGACGGAGCCACGCGGACCAGGTTGTCGTCGACCATCGCCCGTTTGGCAAGCAGACGCGCCGGCTTAGCGCGGTGTGCCCCCCGCTGGAGGCGGACATTGATTGTCCGGGCAGGGGCCTCGAAAGAGCGCTCCTGGCTTCCCTTTTTCGTGGCTGCTACTATGTTCAGTACATGGCTCTTCCGGCACACGTCCTCGAGCAGCTCTCCCCGGCTTTTACGCAGGCGGGGGTCCGCTTCGCCCGCCCGGCTGAAGGGCCTGTTCAGGGGTTGTCGTTCGGCATCCCCGAGCTCGACGGGCTGCTGCCTGACGGTGGTCTGCAGCGCGGCAGCGTGGTCGAGCTGTGTACGGCGGGTGAGGGTGCGGTCGGCACCTCACTCGGTTTGGCGGCGTGCGCCCAAGCCCAGGCAGAGGCACGCGCCCGAGGCGGTCACACCCCCTGGTGCGCCTTCATCGATCCTTCGGGAACCTTGTACGGTCCGGGCGTCGCGGCCGCAGGGGTAGAGCTGTCGCGGCTGCTCGTGGTGCGTCCGCCGCTGTCCGCGCTGTCGCGTGTCGCTCTGCGCCTTGCCGAGTCCGAAGCCTTCGCGGTCGTGGTCATCGATCTGGCGGGGGTAGTGGGAGAGCGCGTGTCCATTCCGCTCGGCACTTGGCCGCGCGTGGTGCGGCGTTTGGCGCTCGCGATCGAAGGCACCGGGCACAGCGTGCTCTTGCTCACGCGCGAGGCCGATCGCCGGCCCTTGCCGCTACCGGTCGCTCAGCGGCTCGAGGTATCGCGGCCCAGCGCCGACAAGCTCATGGTGCGCGTGGCCAAAGATCAACGCGGCCGCGTCTCGTCGCCGCGCCCCGTCGCGTGGACTCGGCAAGGCGTGTGGAGCAGCGTCGGTCCTCAGAATGAAAACGCGGGCGCTTCCGCGGCCGTTGGAGCGGCGCAGAAAGGCCATGTCCGGCGCCTCGCCTGAACCGCGTCAGCGCCGGATTTTAGCGCTGGTTTTGCCCGATTTGCTGGTGGAGCTAGCGCTCCGTCAACGCCTGGCCAAAACGCCCGAGCAGCACGCTGAAGCGCCCAGGCCGCTTGGTGTCGTGCTCGTGAATGAACCTGAAAAGGCGGAGCCGCAGCAGCTCTCGCTCAGCGTGGGGGGTAAGCCGCTCGCCCCGACTGAGGGAGAGCTTCCAGCGTCGGAGCCGCTGGCTGCCGTCAATCGCGAGGCAGAGCGCTTTGGTGTGCGCGCCCGGCAAACCATCGCCGAGGCCTCGGCGCTCGTGTCACAGCTGGTGGTCGTCAAGGTCAAGCAAGCCGAGGTAGAAAAAGCGCTCGGTGGCCTGGCAGAGATCGCGCTCGGCTACGGCGCCACGGTCGCGCTCGCCGCACCAGACACGGTGTGGGTCGACATCACCGGCTCGGCCCACCTGTTCGGAGGCGAAGAAGCGCTGGCTCAAGACTTGGCAGAGCGGGTGCGAGAGCTGGGGCATCGCACCAAAGTCGCGGTCTCGGTCGGGCCCACGCTGGCGCGAGCTTTTGCGTGTTGGGCAGCGCCGCCCCGTCGCAATGACAGCAGCGGCAGCGCCGTCATCGTCACGCCTTCGCGCACCGCGCTGGCTGCAGCAGAATTGCCGCTTCACGCGCTGCCGCTCGGGCCCGACAACTTGGGCTACCTCGCGCGGCTCGGTCTGCTCACCTGGGGAGAGCTAGCGCGCCAACCGCGCTCGGCGCTCGCGCCCCGCTTGGGCAAAGAAGCAGCGCGCGTGCTCGAGCTGTGCGCGGGGGCCGACAACGCGCCGCTGGTGCCGTACCTGCCGCCCCGCATCCTCGAAGAAGAGAGCTCGTGGGACGACGCAGTGACGGGCACCGAGCCGCTGGGCTTCGTGCTGCGCGGCCTGGCGGCGCGCATTTCCGCGCGGCTCTGCGCACGCGGAGAAGCCGCAGAGGTGCTGGACGTCACGCTCTTGCACGACTCGGTCATCGCGCGCTTTCGGGGCGTACCGGCGCAAACCGTGCTGCATTTCAAGCTCTCGCAGCCGCTGCACCGCGAGGCAGAGCTGCGGCGCATCGTCTCGGCTCGGCTCGAACGGTTGAAGCTTGCGGCGCCCAGCGTGGGCATGCGGCTCACGGTGCCGCGGCTCGGGCCGCTGGTGACTCGGCAGTTGTCGCTCTCGGAGCTGCTGGCGGGCGACACCACCAGCGGAGAAGAAGATCTGCCCTTGGTGCTGGCCGAGCTTTCAGCCGACATCGGCGAAGCGCAGCTCGGTGTGCTCAGCTTGGTCGACGCGCACCGGCCAGAAGCGCAGAGCGCCTTGGCCGCGGCCTTGCCCGAGCCAACAGGGCACGCCAAACGCCCGCGCAAAAAGCCCAAAGCAGAAGCGGCCGCCGCCAAGTCCTCTTTGCGTAAGACCGAGCCACCGATCTGGTCGCGCTTGCCCAGCCCGCCCACGCGGCTCTTGCCGCACCCGGTCGAGCTCAGCTCGGTCATCAGCGCTGGCAGCACGCTGGTGCTCGGTCACACGCTTTACACGATCGAACGGCTGCGCTTCGAGCAACGCCTCGACGCGGTCGAGTGGTGGAGCCGCCCCGTCGCCCGCGACTACCTCCGTCTCTGGCTGCACAGCGAATCCGGCGGCCTCGAAGCCCTGGTCTACGTCGACCGCCACTCCGGCCGCCGCTTCCTCCAGGCCGTCGGCGACTAGGCGAGGGAATCCGCAGGAAGGCGGGAAGGCGGGAAGGCGAGAGGAAGCAAGAAACGCAGTTCTTGTTTGGGGAGACCAAACAAGAACTCGGTTGCCTCGGGGGACCGATCACCAGGTCAGCTCAACGCGCGCTTGAGACCGCGAGTTCACAGGACACCCACCCCCAAAAATCTTCCCGCCTTCCCGCCTTCCTGCGGATTCGCGCTCGTTCAGCGCTTCGGCATGGGCGCTACCATCCTGCGCCCTTCGACGATGCCGCCGTCGGCGCTCATGGCGCGGATCAGGCCGGCGTCGGCCATCAGGCTCACGAAAGGGGCTTGGAAGGCTTCGTCTTTCCAAGCGGGCATGAAAGTCTGACCGGAGCGTGAGTCGCGCGTCCACAGCGTGCTCAGGCTCGCGGCCCATTCGCGATCGAGCAGATCGACGGCGCCCGCCGACAAGTCCGGCGTGCCTTGCACGATCGACACCGTGCACTGATCGCGTTCGACGCGCAGCGCGACACCATTGCTGCCGACGATCAACGCCAACTCGCGCTCCACATTGCTGGAGCCGCCCACGAACGCTCGCGTGCGCGGCACGTTCAGCGGCATAAGCTCCCACTGCATCGGCGAATACAGCGCCGCGAAGCCGAAGCCATCGAGCAAACGCCCGCACACCACCCAGCGCGCGTCGTCGAGCCGGAGCAGCGCGGAGACGTTCTGCACACCCTCCAAAACCAGCGGCTTCATCCAGCGCCGCGACGACATGGCCAGCAGCATGGGCGGTTGCCCCGGGCGACGCCCGACGGCCGTGATCAAGTCGTCGAAGCGACCATTGGCGTCCAAGAACTCGAGCGTCGAATCCGGATACAGCACCAAATCTCGCACGCCTGCGGTGGTGCACACCGCCAAGGTGCCGCCCGAGCCGCCCACCAGCCAGCCGCCGGCCTCGTAGCGCCGCGTAAACGTCATGCCGCGCGGCAAATCACGCAGCGCGCTCTTGGCGCCGAGCCAAGCTTCACCGCTCCAAAAAAAGGGGCCGCGCGGGGTGAACGCGAAGCAATGACCATCGGTGTCCCACGACGCGCTCTGGATGATCATGTCCTCGCGCGGGCGATGCCGGATCTTCCAGTCGAAGCCTGCCAGATCGGCCGGCGCCGCCAGGCTGAGCATCGAGCTCATCAAACGACGGCTGGAGCGCGGTGGCCCCAGCTGATCGGCCAGCCATGGCAGCACCGAAGCCGCAAATTCGTCCGCCGTTGCCGGTCGCAGCTCCGGCTCCAGCGCGGTCGCGCGGGCAATGGCGGCGTCGATCGCGCGGCAGGCATCGGCGCGCTCGCGCAGCTCTGGGCTCAAATTGGTGCTGGAGACGATGCTGCGCCGCTCGCGACTGCGCGTCTGCTCGTACACCATCAACGGCGAATCACCTTCGAAGAGCGGCTCGTTCGTCAGCATGGTGAACAAGATGCTGGCGAGCGCGAACACGTCGGTGTGAAAGCCCAACGCCGCTTCGCCTTGCACCACTTGCTCGGGCGCGGCGAAGCCTGGCGTGCCCAAGCCGAGACCCGCAAAGGTTCGGCCAAGCCCGGTTGGACGCGCCAGACCGAAGTCCGAAATCTTGAAGATCTCGGTTTCGCCGAAGCCGCAGCACAAGACGTTACCGGGCGTGAGATCGCGGTGGATCACCCCGACGCCGTGGATGGCCGATAGCCCCGCCGCCAAGCAGCGCAAGGCGTGCGCCGCGCGCCCCGAATCGAAGGCGAAGCCGGTTTTGTGCAGCGAATACATCAAGCGGTCGTCGAGCGTCGTGCCCTCCACGCCGCCGTGCACGTATTCGATCGCGATCCACGGCGTGGGCTTGCGCCCAAACAGCAACGTTGCGCCCGTATCGACGAAGCGCACCACGAACGGGCAGGCCGGCACGCACTCGTTCAAGCGCCCGAGCGCGACGGCTTCTTTTTGCGCCACCAGCTCGGGGGAGACTTGATCGCCATAAGCCCCCGGGGTGACGACCTTCACCACCACGGGCTGCACGCCGTCGGGAGCTTCACGCCAGGCCAGGTAGGCCATCCCCATGCCGCCCTCACCAACGTGCCGATCGAGCTGGTAGCGGACGCCGGGCTGTACGTCCGATTCGATGATCCGACCTCGCAGCGTGGGCGGCGGTAGCGAAGAAGCACTCACTGGCGCGATGATCCTTTGAAGCTGCCGCGCACCGAAAACCGCTCCGCCATAGGACCGGTTTGCCCCCAAGCAGCAGGCGCGTAAAGCGGCATTATTTCATCACGGGTGGATGTGCGTCATCTCTGGGGAATTTCCGCCTTCCCTGAGCCGAAACGGTTTGGGGTCTCCATTCAGCTTCGTACGCGATGCCGCTCGGAGTCCTTCAATGAAGCAACAACGTCAACTTTCTCTCTGGTTGGTAGCGCTCGTCGGCTGTGCTGCGGTGACGTCGGTCGCGTGCAGCGACGACGTCGGTTCGATCGAGGACACCGGCGCTGCTGGCAGCGGCGGCAGCGCGACGACGACGGCCGGTACTGGCACCTCGGGTAGCGTGAGCTCGGCGGGCACGGCCATGACAGCGGGCGGAACCGGCACTGCCGGAAGCAGTATGGTGACTGCCGGCACCGCCGCCACCGCCGGCACCGGTGGCAGCACGAGTGGCGGCTCGGGCGGCAGCGCGAACGGTGGCTCTGCGGGCAGCACGAGCGGCGGCTCCGGTGGCTCCGCGGGCGGCTCCAGCATCGGCCCGTTCGGCATCGTGTCGTGTCAGCCAGCCTTCGAGACGGCTTGCAAGCCGCCCATCGAATTCGTCAACGGTGACCCGACCGGCCGCGGCAAGGTCTTCACCGACGTGATTCCGGATGTCGTCAAGACCGAGCAGGACATTGCCTGCACGGCTTGCTCCATCCTGTACCGCTCGCCCGACGAGATCCCCGCGAACAAGCACCCGAAGAAGATCCGCCTCGTGCTCGACGAGCACGGCGGCGTGGCGCAAGCCGGCGGCGATCAGATCCAGTTCGATCTGAACTACATCAATGGCTACAAAGATCGCGAGCCGGCCGTCATCAAGCAAGAGATGATGGGCGTGCTGCAGCACGAGACCGTGCACCTCTACCAAAACTACGGTACCGGCGGCACGGGCGAGGGCTTGGCCGACTTGGTGCGCGCCCGCACCGGTTACTACCCGCAGAGCCGTTGGCGCAGCGAAGGCGACTGGAAGACCGCGTACACGGCCTCGGGTAACTTCTATTCATGGCTCACGGGCCCGTGCTCGTTCCACAGCAAGCACTACGCGAACAGCGATCTCGACTTTCCGTACAAGATGAACAAGGCGCTCGCCGGCAAGAGCGGCGACGCTTCGTTCGACGCCGTCGCAGCGCTGATCCAGCAGCTGTTCAACAAGGACGTCGACACGCTGTGGGACGAGTATCAGGCGGACGCTTACGGGAAGTGAGGCTTGGGGGGTGAGGAGTGAGGGGTTA
Source organism: Polyangiaceae bacterium (assembly GCA_036261775.1). Taxonomy (GTDB): domain Bacteria; phylum Myxococcota_A; class Polyangia; order Polyangiales; family Polyangiaceae; genus PMG-095. The sequence goes on from DATAKF010000081.1 coordinate 30,042, forward strand.
GGGGTTAGTCGGCGGAGGGGTGAGGGGGGCAGGGTGAGAAATTGCCTCTAAGAGTGGCAGCTAATATGTTGTAATTATTAGCTATTTCACATTTTTAGGATTGGGTTTTGGATACTGATAGGGTGTTCAGCTCTCGTGCTGGCGCCCTAACCCCTAACCCCTCAATCCTCACCCCTCTTGTTCGCAGAGCTCCTTGGTCGCAGTTCCTTTTCGTTCCTCCGCGGTGCTTCGCACCCGGAGGAGATGGTCGCTCAAGCCAAGGAGCTCAAGCTCTCGGCCATCGCGCTGTGCGATCGCGATGGCTTGTATGGCTCGGTGCGAGCGCTGCGAGCTGCGAAGGAGCTCGAGCAGCGTGTCATCGTCGGCGCCGAGCTGTCGGTGGGCGAGCACCCCAAGCACGTCGAGCCACCCGTGCTGGCACTGCTCGTGGAGACGCATCGCGGTTACCAGAACCTGTGCCAGCTGCTGACGCTGTCGCACCACGGTCGTGAGAAGGGAACGAGCGCGCTCCGGCTCGACTGGCTCGAGCGGCACCACGAAGGGCTGGTCGCCATCCTCCCAGCGCCGCGCCGTCCAGGCGACAGCAGCAGCCCATCGCCCGCGCTTCTACAAACGGTTCGTGAAGTGTTCGGCGAGCTCGGCTACCTGGCTGCCCACCGTCACCGCGATGGCTTCGATCGCGAACGCATCGCGGCGGTCGAGGCTTGGTCGGCCGAGCACGGGCTCGAGGTCGTGGCCAGCGCTCGGCCTCTGTTTCACGAGCCGTCACGCAAGCCGTTGGCCGACGTGCTGCACTGCATTCGCCATGGCACCACGCTGGAGCGCGCCGGCACCACGCTGTCGCCCAACGCCGAGGCCGCACTCGGCTCAGAGGCCGACATTTTACGGCGTTTTGCCGATCATCCGGAGTGGGTGAGCCGCGCCCACGAGGTGGCTGAACGGCTGGTATTTTCGTTGAGCGAGCTCAAGTACCAATTCCCGTGCACGCTCGTGCCCGGCGAAAGTGCCGACGAGCAGCTGCGGCGTTTGACCGAGCACGGCCTCTTGCAGCGCTTTGCTCAGGGCGTGCCGCCGGGCGTGCGCGACCAAGTCGAAAAGGAGCTGGCAGTCATCCGGCAGCTGCAGGTGGCGCCGTATTTTTTGAGCACGCGCGAGGTGGTCGAGATGGCGCGCGCGCGCAAAATCTTGTGTCAGGGGCGCGGCAGCGCCGCCAACAGCGCGGTCTGTTATGCGCTCGGCATCACCGCGGTCGATCCGGCGCGCTCCAACCTGCTGTTCGAGCGCTTCTTGAGCGTGGAGCGCGCCGAGCCGCCCGACATCGACGTCGACTTCGAGCACGAGCGGCGCGAAGAAGTCATCCAGGATATCTACGCCAAGTGGGGCAGGGACCGAGCCGCCATGGTCTCGGAGGTGATCTGCTACCGCGGCAAGTCGGCGCTGCGTGAGGTCGGCAAGGCCTTCAGTCTGCCGCTCGAAACCGTAGATCGCCTGAGCGCCTCGATTGGTCATTGGGACGACGCTGAGCAGAGCGAAAAGCACGCCCGAGGCTTGGGCTTGGACGTGGAGGGCAAACGGCTGAGCCAGGTGATCGAGCTTTCGCGGCTTTTGGGCGGTTTTCCGCGGCATTTGTCGATTCACGTGGGCGGCTTCGTGCTGAGCGCCGAGTCGCTTTCGCGCGTGGCTCCCGTCGAGCCGGCGCGCATGCCAAACCGCACGGTGGTGCCGTGGGACAAAGACGACATCGACACGCTCGGCTTCTTCAAGGTCGACGTGCTGGGCCTGGGCATGCTGACGGCCATCCGCAAAGCCCTGGCCATGATCCACGCCGACGGCGAATTGCCAGTACCGGAAGGCGCCGAGCCCATGACGGGCGAGTTCGATCCAATCTTGGCGCTGACGCGCATTCCGGCCGAACAGCGCGACGTGTACGCGATGATCAGCCGCGCCGACACCGTGGGCGTCTTTCAGATCGAGAGCCGCGCTCAGATGGCCATGCTGCCGCGCCTGCGCCCCAAGTCCTTTTACGACCTGGTTATCGAGGTCGCGATCGTGCGGCCCGGCCCGATTCAAGGCGGCATGGTGCACCCGTATTTGAAGCGCAGAAATGGCGAAGAACCCGCCAACGCTCCACACGACATTCTGGAGCCGATTTTGTCGCGGACGCTGGGCGTGCCGCTCTTTCAAGAGCAGGTGATGGAGATCGCGATCGTGGGCGCCGGCTACACGGGCGGCGAGGCGGATCAGCTGCGGCGCGACATGGCGGCTTGGAAGAAGAGCGGGCGCCTCTTACGGCACCGCGAACGGCTTTTGTCGGGCTTCGAAAAGCGCGGTATTTCGCGCGAATTTGGCGAAGCCTTGTTCGAGCAGATCAAAGGCTTTGGCGAGTACGGCTTTCCAGAGTCGCATGCGGCTTCGTTCGCTCTGCTCGTTTACGCTTCTTCTTGGGAAAAGCTCAGGTTTCCGGCGCATTTTGCCTGCGCGCTCATCAACTCGCAGCCGATGGGCTTTTACACGCCGTCGACCATCATTCAAGACGCCGTCCGGCACGGCGTCACGGTGCGCGACGTGGACGTGACGAAGAGCGACTGGGACTGCACGCTCGAGCGACTGACGGATGCGCACGGCCGCAACGTGGGCGACGCCGCGACGGGCTCGGCGCTGCGGCTGGGCTTACGGCTGGTCAAAGGCATCGGCGAAAGCGTCGCCAAGCGCATCGAAGCCGTGCGGCGCGAATGGCGTTTTGCCAGCGTCGACGACGTGGCGCGGCGCTGTGACTTGCGCAAAGACGACGTGGAAGCGCTAGCCGAAGCCGGCGCCTTCGAGAGCCTGGCGGCGACTCGCCGGGCGGCGTTGTGGCAAGCGCGCCTGCCGCGGGCGCCGGGCTTGTTCAAAGAGCGCGTCATTGCCGAGCCGGCGGAGCGGCTGCCCGATTTGCGCGCAGGCGAGCGACTTTTGCTCGATTATCGGCACAAAGGCCTGTCCGTCGGCGATCACCCGATGTGCCACTTTCGGGACAAGCTGCGAGCGCGCCGCGTGGTCACTGCCAAAGAGCTGTTCGATTGTCGGCAAGGGCAGCGTGTGGAGGTGGCGGGCGTCGTCACGTGTCGGCAGCAGCCGGCCACCGCCAGCGGCGTCGTCTTCATCACGCTCGAGGACGAAACCGGCTTTTTGAACCTGGTTTTGTGGAGCCGTGTCTACGAGCAGTACCGCCTGCCGGCGCGCCACGCCTCCATCATGCTGGCTCGCGGCACCATCGAGCGGCAAGGTCGCCCGCCCGGCGTGCACGTTTCAACGCCGCACGATCCGCTCGTCGACCAAGCCGCCGAGGTCGCGCCGGTGATTCACGTCATCGTCGACGCTTTGCTGCGCCTCGACGTACCGGGGCGCGACATCTCCAAGGTTTCTCGGGATTTTCATTGAAATGGCCGTCGTGATAAACACGATTCCGTGAGGCGCTCCTGGTGGTGGTTAGCTGGGCTCGCGGTCGGCTGTGCTGGAGCTGCGGCGGGATCAGGTAAGGCATCGCGAGCGGTCGACGCGACAAAGTCAGCCGCTCCGAGCAGTGCGAGCGGCGCAAGCACCGCGACGCCCGTGGCGCCACGAGCTGCTGCGACGTCTGCGCTGCAGTTCGACAAGGTGGCAGACGGGTTTGGGCTCATGTCAGGCGCCCCGTGGGGAACAATCGGGGCCGTTGGCTCGCGAACGCTAGCCGCGAGTGACTCGCTCTTGGGTGGAGTGGTCGCGCTGCTCGATTTTCAAGACGCCACTCCGGCGCGCCACACGCTGCCTTCGGGTTTCGCCAGCCCCGTGTCGGTGGGCGGCGCGTGGCCGCAAGCGTGGGTGGCCGGGCGCTTCGAATTGGCACGGCAAAACGGCCCCCATTGGCAGACTCGCAAGCTTGCTTTTCCCCCTCATACTGACGAGCTACTGACTGCCCACAGCTGGCTTGGCGGGCGCGTTCTGGGCTTGTTCGTGCCGGGCAATCGCTTCAGCGGGACCAACCTGCGCGGCGGCGTCTTTGCCGTCGTCGACGGTCCAGCTGGCGGCGAGCCCGAGCTGCACGCGGCCACCTGCCAGGACTGTCGCTCGATTTTCGCCCTGGATTTCGCGGCGTTGCCGACCGGACAGGTCTACGTGGTCGGCGAACGTGACTACCAAGCGACGCTGCTGGAGTTTCTCCCCACGGGCGGTCGCGGCATCTACGTCCCGACGCCCAGCTTCGAGCCGATGAATGCGACCTACGGCCCGCAGGGCAGAGTCATCGCGCTCAGCCCGCAGGAGGTCTATTTCGGCGCGGGGCATCGGCTGCCGATCGTCTATCGCTACGATGGCCGCGAGGTCAAAGCCTTGCCAGTGCCGCCGGGCTTGCCGGCTGCCGTCGAAGCCAGCCAAGCGGGGCAGCCACTTGGTCCTGTGGTGGGCTTGGCGGCGCGACCTGGTGGTGAGCTGTGGGCCATCTTTGGGCTTCGCACGGGTTACCCGACGGGAGGCGTCCCGCTTTCACGCTTGTATCGCTACGACCGCGCAGGAACCTGGCAAGGCGCGAGTTTCCCACCGGGCCCGGACGGTCGAGCGCCCGATCTGGTCGATGTGGCCGTGTCGAACGACAGCGTTTGGGTGCTCGGTCACTTTGGTGACGCAGGCGTACTGTACCGCAGCGCGCTTCCCGCTAGCGCCGCCTCCGTAGCACCCAACGATCCGCCGGTGTCAGCCGCCCCGCAGAAGCCCGCAGTTGCGCTGAGCTACGGCGCCTCCCGAGGCTCTTTCGGTTGCGCTGGCGGTACTTGTGGGAGCGAGCAGGTGTGCTGCGAGTTTTACGGTTTTCAGCGCTGCGTGACGCCCAACGTCGCGCTGCCGGTCAGCCTCGGTGCCTTCGTGAGTGCCCGCGCCGAGATAGCCAAATCTTGCCGAACGGACGACTTTGCCGAACCGCCGTGGCAGATCAGCGTCTGCACGGCGTCCAGCGATTGCGGGCTTGGCCAATTCTGCGTCTCGCCCGATCTCCCGGGCCTGTCCGTAGCGCACTGCGCGCCCGCGGTGCCGCCCGAAGGAGCTGAATCTTGTCGCGAAGGCTCCCCCTGCGCAGAGCCCGGCTCCGTGTGCAACGCTGCCACCTGCGTGCGCGAGAGCGCCAAGCCGGACTGCGCGGGCCGAGCTTGTGGGCAGGGTCAGGTGTGCTGCCGTACCAGCGCCGAATCTCCCGAAGTTACCTGCAAGAAGCTCGATCAATGCTTTGAAGTGAGCGAGGGGTCGCGCGCAGTGCTGCCGTGCACCTCACGTCAGCACTGCGCGAGTGGGCGGCGCTGCGTGCTGGGAGCTTGGAACGAATCGCTGTGCGTGCAGGTCGGCCAAACCGAGAACCTCGTTGGCGTCTTGTGTGCCTCGGACGCCGAGTGTGATGTCAAATACTGCCCAGGTTCGGGCAAGGCACGCTGCGCACTCGACAGCGAGTCGAAGCTCAAGCAATGCCGGTGCCCCACGCCAAAGTCCAAGCCCTGACCGAAATCCCGCAACCACGCCCGAGCGCGGCCGACGGGAGGGCATGAGGGGTAATCACGGTTGGTGGGTGGGGCTCGCTTTGAGTTTCGTTGCCGCGTGCGGCCAGGAGCTGGTGCTACCCGAGAGCTCCAAGCCGCAGAAGACCAAGGGCGCAGAAAACGCGCCCGATCAGGGCTTTACAGGGGTGGGCGGCGCTGCTGATGAGGCTTCTACGAAGCCCCGTTTGCCCGTGGCTGAGGAGCCAATCTTCACGACGTTTGGCGGGGCGGGAGGAGACGCCTCGACGCCGGACGGGGCAGGCGGGTCGGAGTCGGAGTTGGACGAGGAGGCGAGCGGCGGCAAAGGCAAACCCGGCAGCCCGGGTGGCGGTTTCGGTGGCAGTGGCGGTCTCGGTGGCAGTGGCGGTTTCGGTGGCAGTGGCGGTCTCGGTGGCGCTGCGAATGCGGGAGCGGGCGGCGCACTCACTGGACCTGCAGCGCTACTCTTCAGCGAGTACGTCGAAGGGACCGGTAGCTTCAAAGCGCTCGAGATCTACGCTTTGGAAGCTTCGTCGCTGGAAGGCTGCGAGCTTTTGACCTATTCCAACGGCAAATTCGAGCCTTCGCGCTTGGCACTGCACGGCGAGCTGGCCCGCGGCAGCGTTCACGTCCTGTGCTCGTCGACTCTAGCCACAGCGCAGCCGAATGCCTGCGATCGCACGACCAACTTGAGCTTCAACGGCGACGATGCCTTGGCGCTCAGCTGCGAGGGGCGAGTGCTCGACGTCATCGGAGAAATTGGCGTCGATCCTGGCGATTCTTGGGGCGTTGGCGCGACGCTCGATCACACCTTGCGTCGTCGTTGCGAGGTCACCGTTGGTCGCCGCACCGGCGACGCGCCCTTCGAGATCGACGCCGAGTGGCTTACGCTCGGCGCCGACACGTTCTCGGACTTGGGCGTGCGAAACTGCACGCCCTGAGCCTCACGGATTCTGCGCCGTCAGCACGACCTGGTGCTCGCGCGGATCGGGACCAGTCGCGGCGGGCGGCAGCGTCTGGAAGTAGCGATAAATTGCGCGCAAATCCGTGTCGGTCATGCCCTTGAAGGCCTCCCAGGGCATGGGCGAGTCCGATTGCACCCGCCCGGCGTGGAAGCGCGCCACGAAGGCGTCTTCGCTCCAGCCTTGCAGCCAGCCCCAGCGGGGATCGGGCGTGAGATTGGGCGTTACGAATTGCTTCTTGGGGTTGTTCACGGCCTCGTGAATCGCGCCGCCGCCAAACTCGGGGCCGTCGAAGGCGCCTGTGCGCAGGTCGACTTTGGTATGGCACATCACGCAATTGCCGACGTTGTGAGTCAGGTAGTTGCCGTATTCGGCCGTGGCCGCGGGCGGAAAGCTCTTGAGGGGCGTGTGGCTCGGTCCTTTGGGCTCGAGCACGAAAGCCTGCACGACGCGCCCCAAAGGGTTGATGTCATGCTCCGGAACCACGTGCTTGACGGGCTTTTGTACGCGCAAGTACGAGATAATGGCGGTCAAATCGTCGTCGCACAGCTCGGCGTAGGGCATGAACGGCAGCGCCGCATGACCGTCCGGCTTCACGCCGTAGCGGATCAGCCGCGCCAGCTCTTGGTCCTTCAAACGCCCAATGCCCGTTTCCGGGTCGGGCGTGATGTTGGGCACCCGAAAGGTACCGACCGGCAGCTCGAATTCTTGTCCGCCGATCAGCGGGCGGCCGATGCGTGACACCGCTTTCGGTTCCAGCGCGCCGTGACACTCCCCACAATGCGCCGGCCCCTCCACCAAGTAGCGGCCGCGCTCGATCACGGCCGGGTCGGTGCTGGCGTGAATGTTGGGGTAGGGAGCCTCGACCGTGCGCGTGGCTCTCACGTAGGTGACGACACTGCCAATAGCGCCCAGCGACAGGACGACTGCACCAATCCGCGTGAGCTTCTGCTTCCAAGACGACTTCTGCATGGGGTTACCCCTCGAAGTGGAACGACCCCGAAAAGCGTTACGGCTCGTTTGCGTTTTTGGATCGATTGAACCGCTGGCCGGCGGCTGGCAGCGCCCAAAAAGGCTGATAACCTCGGCGGGTGACCGAGACGGAGGCCCCGACACCCCCGGCCGTTGCCGAGCTGGTCCTGGCTGCCGGCCGTGGCGAGCGCGAGGCCGAAGCGGTGCTGTGCCAGCGCCTGGCGCCCGTAGTGCGCGGCTTCGCGCGGCGGCGCCTGCGCGGCGCCGAAGCAGTCGAGGAGTTCGCACAAGATGCGCTCTTGCTGCTGATCGAAGCGCTGCGACAAGGTCGCGTGGAGCAACCGGAGCGCTTGGGCGGCTTCATGCTCGGCATCTGCCGTAGCTTGGCCTTCGATCGCGCGCGCCAACGCGAACGCCGCGCGGCTTTGTGGGAAGCTTATGGTCCGGCGCTGCACGCAGTCTCGCTGGAAGCGGTCGAGCGTGAGTCGTACGAGATCGCCCACCTCGAAGACTGCCTGAGTCAGCTCTCCAAGCGCGCTCGCGACCTGGTGCGCCTCGGTTACGTGGAGTCACGCGCTCACGACGAGGTCGCCGCGGAGCTCGACATCACCCCCGCCAACGCGCGGGTGCTACGCCATCGCACGCTCAGCAGCCTGCGCGAATGCATGTCCAAGCGCATGTCTTGGGAGGCCGCATGAGCTCCGAACGCACTCCCTTGGACGCGCTGGACGCCTACCAATCCGGCGAAATGTCGGACGCCGAAGCGACTAGCTTCGAGGAAGAGCTGTTCACGGCCGCCGCGGCGGGCGGCGCCGGCGAAGCGCAGTTCGTCGATCGGGTGAGCCTGATTGGCCAATACCTCGCGCCGCGCGGCGGCTGGGATTTCGGCAGCACGCGCGCCCGCGTCGACGCGCTGATCGCGGCCGGACACCGGGTGCAGGTGCTCGAGCCCCTGCCGTCGCCGCCCGGAGGGCCGTTCCTGATCCCTGCGATCGACGACGACGCCGAGATCGTCGCTACCTACATCCCGATCGACGTACGCGGCTACGACACCGTGAGAGTCATCGTGGAGAAGCCCGATGGCACCGAGCTGAAGGTCTTTCGCGACATCGGCTTCGACCCGAACGACGGCAGCGTCTATGCCGTGCGTGAGGCGCCGCTCGCGCGCATCTCAGCGCAGCAAAAGCACCTGCGCTCGCGGGTGATCGGCACCCGCGAAGGTCTCGACCACGTCATCACCGTGTTCGAAACCCTCGCGGTCTAGCCGCCCGATCAGGCGACGGCGGTGGACGACTCGGACTCCGAGCCCGAGGCCGGCGTATCCGTTTCGCGCTTCTCGGGAGCGCGCTCGTGCTGCCCAGCCAGCGCGTCGCTGCGGCTGACCGAGTTCTCGTTCACCTTCACGCTGACGACGCGCGAAACACCTGGCTCGCCCATGGTGACGCCGTACAGCACGTCCACGCTCTGCATGGTCTTCTTGATGTGGGTGATCAAGATGAACTGCGAGCTGTGCGTCATCGAGCGAATCGTCTCGTTGTAGCGAGTGACGTTCGCCTCGTCGAGCGGGGCGTCGACTTCGTCCAAGATGCAGAAGGGCGAGGGGCGATGCTGGAAGATGGCGAAGATCAGCGACACGGCCGTCAGCGCCTTTTCACCACCGCTCATCAGCTCGATGTTGCCCAGCTTCTTACCGGGCGGCTGCGCCATGATCTCGACGCCGCTGCCGAGCAGGTCGTCCGGATCGGTGAGCGAGAGCTCCGCCTTGCCGCCGCGGAACATCTTGAAGAACGTCTTCTTGAACAGGTCGTTGACGGCGTCGAACGTCTCCTTGAAGCGGCGACGCGACTCCTTGTTCATGTGCTTGATGGCGTGTTCGAGCTCGATCAAGGCCTTCTCGATGTCGACCTTCTGGTCGTTGAGCTCCTTGAAGCGGCGCTCGGCGTCGTCGTGCTCGGCCTTGGCGTCCAGGTTCACCGGACCCATGCGATCGATCAGCTGCGTGAGCTCGTCGATGCGGCGCCGCTGCTCGGCGTCGGGCGGCATGCGCATGTGGTAGTCGCCGACAACGCGCCGTAGGTCCAAACCGCGGAAGCGCTCGCGGACCTTCGTCAGCAAGTGCTCGCGCTCCAGGCCGATGCGCTGCGCGGCCATTTCGTGGCGCCGCACGGCTTCGTCCTGAACTTCCAGAGCGTCGCGCAGGGTCTTCAGCTCGGCTTCTTGACCCGCCAGGCTCTGACGAACCTGCTCGAGCAAGGTGCGGGCTTCGTCGAGCTCGGCGTGAGCCAGCTTGGCGGTCTGCACGGCTTCGATGCGCTGCTCGCGCGCCACCATGATGCGTGCCGCGGTGTCGCCGTAGGCGGCCGAGGCTTCGTTCAGCTCTTCGTCGAGCTTGGCGTCACGCGCCTCGAGCTCGACCAAAGACGTCGCTACGCGCTCGATGGCGGCGCGAGCGGCCTCGACCTGCTCCTTCACCTGAGCGAGCCGCACCTTGCGCTCGGTCACGAGCGACAGCTGCGTCGCCACGCGCTCGCGCCAAGCGGCGGCCGTGCTCTCGGCGCGGGCCAGCTCTTGGTTCAGCTGCTCGAGCTGCGTGCGCAGGGCATCGAGCTGAGCGCGCGATTCGCCTTCCAAGACGGCCGCTTGCTCCAGCGAAGCGTCGATGTCGGTCAGCTCGCTGCCGAGCTTGGCGATGCGGGCCTCGGCGCGGTCGATTTCGTTGATGGCACGGGCCAGGTCTTTTTCGGCCGTAATGTGCGCAACTTCGCCCACGTGGGCCTGCTCCCGAGCGCGTTCGAGCGCCGTGCCGACCTCGGTCAAGCGGGCGCGCAGCGCGGTGTGCTCGGCCTGAACACGGGTGTGCTCGGCTTCGAGCCGCGTCACGTCGGCGCGCAGCTCCTTCATCTCGCGCTTCTGCTCGATCATGCCGCTGGCGACGTCGTCGCCGCTGCCGCCGCTGACCACGCCGTCGGGGCGCGCCACCGTACCGTCGAGCGCTACCGCCACGACGCCAGCTGCGCGCGCCACCGCCACCGCGTCGGCGGCGTTGTTCACGTACACGGCGTCCCCGACCAAAGCGCGCAAAGACTCGTCGCCATCGGCGAACGTCAGCCGGTCCGCGATGCGACCGAGCACGCGCTCGTCCGAGATCGCCTTCGACTCGAGCTTGGCGCCCGCTTCGAGCGCCACCACGTCGGCGCGCCCGCGCGACGACTTTTGCAGGTCCGCCAGCAGCTCCAGCCCGACCGCGGTCTCACTGACCACGACGGCTTGCAAGGTGCGGCCGAGCAGGCCGGCAACCGCCAGCGTGAGCTCTTCCGGCGCTTCCAAGCGATCAGCGACCAGGCCCAGGACGCGCGCATCGCCCTTGCCCAAGAGGGCACGGGCACCAGCGCCGACGCCTTCCAGGCGGCGGTGCAGGTCTTCCAACGCGCGCAGGCGATTGCGCTTCAAAGACAGCTCGTTCTTGGCCGTATCGACCGCGCGCTCGCTCTCCAACTGGCCGGCGCGCAAGCCCTCCAGCTCCTTCTCGAGCTGCGCCTTCTCCTCGGCGCTGAGCTTCTTGCCCTCGGCAAACTCCTGCACGCTCTGCGTGAGCGCCAGCTTGCGGGCGACGTGATCGGCCAGCTCGACCGTCAGCGCCTCACGCTCGGTCGACACCTTGTCGCGGCGGGCGCGGCCGTCTTCGACGCGCTGAGCGACGCCGTCGATGCGCGCTTCGGCGCCGGCGGCCAGGGCCGTGAGCTCGCCGGTCTTGCGGCGCAGCTCCATCACCGCGTCGCTGGCGTGCGCTTCTTCGCCTTGCAGCTCGGCTAGCGCTTCGGTCTCGGCCAGGGCGTCGGCCTCGCGCGCGCGCTCGTCTTGCGACAGCTCTTCGATGCGCGAGCTGAAGTCGGCCTGCTCGGTCTTCAAGCTGGCGACACGCGTGCGAATGTCTTCGAGCTCGTTGCGCCCGGCGCCGATGCGATCGCCCAAGTGGGTGAGGCGGTCGCGCGAGCGCTCGATCTCGGCGTGCAAAGTGCTGACGTCGTTGTCGGCCTCGAAGGCGCGACGCGACGCTTCGTCGGTGCGCGCCTCGGTGACGCCCGACTGCTCGCGCACGACCTCGATCTCGGTCTCTCGCTCGCGCAGCGCGGTGCGCGAAGCACCGGCATTTTCGCTGGCGGCGGCCAGGCCGTCGGTCTCGACGCGCTCGGTCACGATCAGCTCGAGCAGGCGGTGGCTGGCGTCGTGCAGCGACAGGTCGTCGAGCTCTTTGCGGTACTCGATGAAGCGCTCGGCCTTGGCGACCTGGCGCTTGAGCGAAGCGCGCGAACGATCGATCTCGGAGACGATGTCGGTGATACGCAGCAGGTTCTGCCGCGTGAGCTCCATCTTGCGCTCGGCCTGCTTGCGGCGCTGCTTGTACTTGGTGACGCCAGCCGCCTCTTCGATGAACAGGCGACGATCTTCCGGGCGCGAGCTGACGATTTGGCCGATGCGGCCCTGCTCGACGATCGAGTACGCCTTGGTACCGACGCCAGTGCCGAGGAACAGCTCGGTCACGTCGCGCAGGCGGACCTGCGTCTTGTTGAGCATGTACTCGCTCGTGCCGTCGCGATAGAGGCGGCGGGTCACGGCGATTTCGGGGTAGTCGCGGTACTCCGGCGGCAGCGTCTGCGCGTACTCCGGGTTGGTGTTGTCGAAGGTGAGGGTCACCTCCGCCATGCCGTTCGGACCGCGCGACTCGGAGCCGTTGAAGATCACGTCTTCCATCGCGCGGCCGCGCAGGTGCTTCGCGCTCTGCTCGCCCAGGGTCCAGCGGATGGCATCGACGATGTTGGACTTGCCGCATCCGTTCGGACCGACAATGCCGACGATGTCGTGATCGAAGTGGATGACGGAACGGTCCACGAAGGACTTAAATCCCGTAATCTCGAGCTTCTTAATGTGCATTCAGGCTGTCCTCGACGACTCGAAAGGTGGCTTATGGTACCCCGCCAAAGAGGCTAGCGGGTCGGCGCACCGACCGGGTCGGTCGCCGTGGCAACGTACGTCACTACATGTATCGTCACGTCGCTTCTTTTGGATCTACGCCCCTGAACGCATGCGTACAAGTCCGAATGGCAAGTTTTCAGCAAATTTGCGAGCACCCCTACCGTTTGGGCAGTGGCCGGGCGTTCAGCCCTATTGGTTGGGGGTGGGTAGTTACATAAGGGAGCGACAGCCCCAACGGATTGGGGGGCGGGGGTCAGGGATCAGGGATCAGGCGGCGGAGGGGCCAGGGATCCAGGGTGCAGTGCACGTCGCTGGCGACGGCTCGGGGCACCGCTGTTCGGCTTGCCGCGCTCTCGCGCTGGCCCCTGATCCCTGGCCCCTGACCCCTTGGCTGCAAACGGCGACGTTGACAACCGCACGCGTCGGAATCATTTCAAACCAGAGCTATGACTTACGAGTACGCCTGCACCGCTTGCGGCCATGCCTGGGAAGCGGAGCAGTCCATCAGCGCGGCACCGCTCAGCGAGTGCCCGAGTTGCCACCAAGCTACAGCCAAGCGCCAGGTGTCTGGCGGCGCCGGCTTCATCCTCAAGGGTGGTGGCTGGTACGCAGATCTGTACAGCAGCAGCGGGGGCGCCAGTAAGGGCGGCGACAGCAGCTCTTCGAGCTCCACTGACAGCTCGTCCAAGCCTGCGTCGACGTCCACCAGCACGTCTTCCGATACGTCGACCAGCGCACCGGCTGCGCCCGCCAAGACCAGCACTGGAGCGGCGAGTAGCTGATCATGGATCCGCGACGCAGCACGCCTGAGCTCCGGACGGAGATAGCGCGGCTGGATCGCGAGATTCTCGAACGCCTCGAAGCGCGCGCTCGCGCCTCCAAAGAGCTGCGTTCGCGCGCCGAGAGCGAGCCCGCGCCCGACGTCACGGATCGCGACGCGCTTTCAGCGCTGAGTGCCGCTGCCAGCGGTGACTTGCCGAGCGAGTCGCTGTACGCGATCTTCTCCGCCATCCGCGCGTCGGCGCGCGCGCTCGAGCAAGCGCCGCGCGTCGCCTACTTGGGTCCTGAAGGCGGCTTCTGTCACGTGCTCGGGCGCGCGCACTTTGGCGCTGGCGGCGCGTTCATCGAATGTCCGTCGGTGCGTGAGGCGCTCGAAGAAGTGGCGCGAGGTCGCGCCGCGTGCGCCGTATTTCCCTTCGAATCGTCGGCAGATGGCTTGGTTCAGGCGTCCATCACGGCCTTGACCGACACCGACTTGGTGATCGTCGGCGCGCGCACGTTGCCGATGACGTTTCAGTTGATGGGTCGCGCCGCAGCGCTCGCCGATCTGGAGAAGGTGTACACCACACCCGCGGGGCACGCGGCGTGTCAGCGCTTTCTCGACTCGGAGCTGCCGCGCGTCAGCGTGATCGACGTGCGGTCGATGAAGGTGGCGGCAGAGCTGGCGCAAGAAGACACGACGAGCGCCGCGCTTTTGCCGGAGCCGACCGGCCGTGAACAAGGCCTCGAGCTGCTGCGCGAAAACGTGGCCGACGCCGCTGAGGTGAAGATGCGCTACGCCATCGCGGCGCCGCGCCCCGCCAGCCGGTCCAGCGCCGACGTAACGTGCTTGCTGTTCAGCATCGACGACAAACCTGGCTCGCTGTTCGACATCTTGCGGCACTTTGCCGAGCGCGGCATCAACCTGCGCCGTCTGCACTCTCGCCCCGCCGGCCGCGAGCCGTGGGACTACGTCTTCTACGTCGAGATCGGCGGCCACGCGACCGAGCGCGGCGTCATCACCGCTTTGGAAGCCGTCAAAAAGAGCACGCGCTACCTGCGCGTCCTCGGCTCGTTCCCGCAAGAAGCGTAGTTTTTTTGTTTTCACCTCGGCTGCCCGAGCGTCCCGCGTACTTGGCTACACGAACCACGGGTTTTGCGCCCGGCCTCGCCGGGTTTTCGACCCACCTCTCCGTCGCGATCGTGATCTTTCCTCCCAAGGTCGGCTGACCTCATCGCAGCTCCCGCGACAAGCCGCGGTCGCCAACGACCCTGCACGCGGAACGGCGCTGATCGGCTCGTCCACTCATGCGGGCCGCAGGCCCGGCGAACCTCAAATTCTCGGATCTTCCCGCCTTCCCGCCTTCCTGTTGATTCCTCTCGAGCCGAGCGTAGGCGAGCCGCATGTTGTAGGCTGCGCCCCGACATCATGGCACTCGTGATTCCGACGATTGAAGGACTGGCAGCCTACGAGGGCGGCAAGCCGATTGAGGAGCTGGCGCGCGAGCTCGGCATCACCGATGCGGTGAAGCTGGCGTCGAACGAGAACCCGCTCGGTCCGAGCCCGCGAGCGCTCGAAGCGGCGCGCGCCGTGCTGGGCGAGGCGAGCCGTTACCCCGACGGCGCGGCCCACAACCTGCGCGCCAAGCTGGCCAAGAAGCACGGCGTGGGCATGGACGAAATCCTGCTCGGCGCGGGCTCGAACGAGCTGCTCGACTTGGTGGTGCGCACCTTCTGCACTCCGGAACATCACGTGGTGTTCGGCGAGCCGGCGTTCGTGGTCTATCGCATCGCGTCTTTGGCCTGCGGCGTACCGTTTACGGCGGTGCCGCTCACCTCGGGCCTGGTGCACGATCTGCCGGCCATGGCTGCCGCTGTCACGCCGCAGACGCGCGTGATGTTCGTGGCCAACCCCAACAATCCAACGGGCACGCACGTCGGTCGCGCGGCGGTCGAAAAGCTGCTGCGTGAAGTGCCGCCCGACGTGATCATCGTGATGGACGAGGCGTACTTGGAGTACGCGGACGCGCCCGACTATCCGGATTCGCTCGAGCTGCGGGGGCTGCGTGAACGGCTGCTGGTTCTGCGTACTTTCTCGAAGATCTACGGCCTGGCGGCGTTCCGCGTAGGCTACGCCGTTGGCCCGCGCCAGCTCATCGACTACATGAACCGGGTGCGTGCGCCCTTCAACGTCAGCACCATGGGGCAAGCCGCCGCCGCCGCCGCGCTCGACGACGTGGATCACGTCCAAACGGCGCGCGCTCTGAACCAAAAAGAGCGCAAGCGCGTCACCGAAATACTGACCTCACGCGGCCTGAGCGTCACGCCGTCGCAAGCCAATTTCGTGCTCGTGGACGTCAAGCGACCTGCGCGGCCGGTATACGACGCGCTGCTGCGCAAAGGCGTGATCGTGCGGCCGTTTGCAGTCTTGCCCACGTCGCTGCGCGTTACGCTCGGCACCGAGCGCGAAAATGAGCGGTTCTTGACCGCGCTGGCGGAGGTGCTGACGTGATTCGGCGCGTCGCCTTGCTCGCGCTGGGCGCGGCAGCGTGGCTCACGGCCTGCGCCAAGACCGAAGACGTCATCATTCACACAGGCCTTGGCAAAGAAAAGACCGCCGTGGAGATCGACGCCGATCCGCTGGCGCTCTTGCCGGGTGGAGCCATTACCGTCGGCGTTTTGGACGCTAAAGCGCTGTTCGCTTCGCAGTTCGGCGACAAGCTGTTCGAGGTCGCCAAGCGCCGCGCCCCGGTACCAGAGGCCGCCGGCTTCGATCCGAGGCGTGACCTGACGACCGTGTACTTCGGCGTGTACTCGATGCAGGGCGCCGACGTAGCGGGCGTCGCCGTGGGCAACTTCGATCCGCAAAAGATCGGCGCCACCGCCGACGGCATCCAAAAGACGCCGCTCGGCGTGCCGGTCACCAAGACCACCTACGCGGGCCGCGCGCTGTACACGGCCGAGAGCATCGGCTTCACGGTCCTGACCAACCGCACGGCGCTCTTTGGCAACCAGACCGGCATTCGTCGCTCGCTCGATCGCATCAAGGAAGGCACCGCCAAGCGCGAGCTGCCGCCTTGGGCGAGCAAGGTGTTGAATCCTGGCACTGCACCTTTCGCGTTCGGCTCGAATTTGAAAGAGAATCCGGTCCCCAACGCGCTGCGCAGCAAGCTGCCGTTCTTGGACGGGGTCGAGACCGTCGCGGTGGTGGGCAACTTCGCGCCACCCGGCGTGAACCTGGCCGGTACGCTCGTCTATCCGGACGAAACCACCGCGAAAACCGGCGCCAGTAAGGTGTCGGAAACTCGCGCCATGCTCGACACTTACACGCCTTTTCTGGCGCTGCTCGGCATTCCGCAGCCCGTGCGTAAGTTAGAAGCCGACGCGGTGGGCAAAGAGGGGCATTTCGTGGCAGGCATCGACGCCGTCGCGTTCTCCGCGCTCTTGGCGCGCCTCGACGATTTGCTGGGTTCTCTGCCCAAATCACAGCCCGTGTCACAATGATGAACGTTCGAGCATGCCGTCACGTCTGATCGTCACTCCTGCGCGTAAGCCTCTCAGCGGCAGCGTGCCCGTTCCGAGTGATCGCAGCATCACGCACCGCGCACTCTTGTTGGCCGCGCTGTCCAATGGCCCGTGCGAGCTGCGCGGCTTTGCCTACGGCAGCGACAACCTCGGCATGTTGGGCGCGCTCGCGGCGCTAGGCGTGCGCTACGAAGACGACAAGAAGGGCACGCTGCGCATCCGTGGTGGGGGCCTACGCGGCCTCACGGCGCCGAAAGCTCCGCTGGATTGCGGGCATTCGCCGACCATCGCCCGGCTGCTCACCGGAGTGCTGGCGGGGCAGCCATTCGAGAGCGAGCTCATCGGCAGCGCCACCAACTCGCGGCGACGCATGCGCGCCGTGACAGAGCCGTTGGTCCGCCGCGGCGCGCAGATCGTCGGCACGCAGCATCCGGACGAGCCAACCGAGCTGTGTTTGCCGCTGCGCATCGGTCCGCTCTCCAAAGAGCGCTTGGACCCGATCGACTACGTGATGAGCCGGTCCAGCGATCACGCCAAGGGCGCGCTGCTGTTTTCGGGACTGTTCGCCTCCGGGCCGACCATGATTCACGAGCCGGTGCTGTCGCGCGATCACACCGAGCGCATGTTCGACTCGCTGGGGCTGCCGGTGCAGGCGGCGGGCTCGATGGTCAGCCTGCACCCGCCCGCCGATCCGCTGGCGATCCGTGGCTTCGACGCCGACATTCCGGGCGACATTTCGGCGGCGGCGTTCGTGCTGGCGGCGGCGCAGCTGGCTCCGGGCAGCAGCGTGAGCACGCGCCGCACCGGCTTGAACCCCACGCGCGCCGGCGTGCTCGACATGATCCGGCTGTTCGGCGGTCGCACCGGTATCACTCCCAAGGGTGATTCATTGGGCGAGCCGTTCGGCGAAGTAAGCTCGGTTTCGGCGCCGCTGCGCGGCATCAAGATCTCCGGAGAGCTCGCGCTGCGCGGCATGGACGAGGTGCCGGTGGCGTGCGTGCTGGGCGCGCGGGCCCGCGGTGTGACCGAGATCTCCGACGTTGCCGAGCTGCGCGAGGAGGGACCTGACCGCTTGGCGGCGCTCTCGAACCTGCTGCGCGCGTTCGGCGTCTCGGCCAGCGAAAAGCCCGATGGGCTCGTGATCGAGGGTCAGCCGGACCGCCCGCTCAAGGCGGCGCGCGTCAGCTCCGGCGGGGATCACCGCGTCGCCATGGCTGCGGTGCTGCTGGCGCTTGCTGCCGACGACAAAAGCGTGATTGATGACGCGGACCCCATCGCCGTCAGCTTCCCGCGCTTCGTGGGCACGCTGCGCGCTTTGGGCGCGGAGATCGAGGTGGAACAGTGAGCACGCCGCGCAGAAGCAGACCGGTCGTAGCCATCGACGGCCCCGCAGGCGCCGGCAAGAGCACGGTGACACGCAAGGTGGCCGAGCGCCTCGGCTATGTCATCGTCGACACGGGCGCGCTGTACCGCGTCGTCGCGCTGGCTGCCGAAAAGGCCGAGGTCAGCGTGGACGACGCCGCCAAGACCTCCAAGCTGGCCGAAACGCTCGTGGCCGAGAACGCCGTACAGCTGCGCCGCACCGAAAGCGGCAGCATGCAGGTGCTGCTGCGCGGCCAAGACGTGTCGCTGGCCATCCGTGCGCAGAACATCGGGCAAGGCGCCAGCAAAGTCTCGGCGCACCCGGGAGTGCGTGACGCGCTCCTCGAATTGCAGCGCGGTCAGGGCAGGGAAGGCGGCGTGGTCTTGGAAGGCCGCGACATCGGCACCGTGGTCTTCCCCGACGCCGAAGCCAAGTTTTACCTGACCGCCAGCGCCGACGTGCGGGCGCAACGTCGCCGCGACGAGCTGGCAGCGCGCGGCACGCCGCCCAGCTTGGCCGAAGTGCTCAGCGAGGTGAACGAGCGCGACCGCCGTGACAGCACGCGGCCCATCGCGCCGCTGCGCCAAGCCGAAGACGCGCTGCTCGTCGACAGCTCCGTGCTCTCGATCGAGCAAGTGGTGGAGCTCATCGTCGCGACGGTGAAGACCGTCGAGCGAAAGCTCGCGGCGGGCGCGTAGCGGCAATGCAGCGGCGGGCGCTGCTCCTTGGGCTGGGCGTCGTGGCCTGCGGTCCCAAACCGCGGCCTGCGCTACCGCCCGCACCGAGCATCTCGTCGGCAGCCGAGCTGATTCCGCCGGATCTCGACGTGGTGGTGCGGCTCGATTTGGCACGCGTCAAAGCCACGTTGGGCGGTGCGGCGCTGACCGCGGTCTCGCGCGAGGTGCTGGCGCGCGATCACGAGCGAGACCAGCACCAAGAGCCGGACGAGCTGCTCATCGCGTCGCTGCTCGGGGCCGAGCAGGTGTACCTCGGCTATCGGCCGAGCCGGCTGTGGGCGCCGCTCGACCGCGTGCTGGCTCTGCAGGGGCACTTCGAGCAGCTGGTCAGGCCGCCCGTCGGCTTTTCGCGCCCGACCGACCTGGGACGCGACTTGCGCTATTGGGACGCTCAGGTGCCGCCCAAGGCGCGCGGCGGGGTCGCGCGCGTGTACGCGCTCGGTGACCGGGTGCGGGCGTTCGTGTCGGAAGCCGAAATCGACGCCGTCGAGCGCCTCCTGGCAGGGCAGGCGTCGCCGCGGAGGCTGGAGCCGCCCGAAGAGGGCACGTTGTCTTTGGCGGCGCGTCCGCAGCTGCTGGGGCGCTTGGTCGGAAACGGCACGCTGCGCGAGCTCGTGGAGGGCGCCCAAGCGCTGCTCGCCGTCGTGGAGCTCGAGTCGGACGGCGTGAGACTGAAGCTCGAGCTTGCGCTGAGCGGCGCCGACGAAGCGCGGCAATTGGCCAACGCGGGCCAGCTGGTGCTGTCACGCGCGCTCGGCGACGCCAAGCTGAACGTCACGTTGCGCG
Source organism: Polyangiaceae bacterium (assembly GCA_036261775.1). Classification (GTDB taxonomy): domain Bacteria; phylum Myxococcota_A; class Polyangia; order Polyangiales; family Polyangiaceae; genus PMG-095. The sequence continues at coordinate 49,636 of DATAKF010000081.1, forward strand.
CCGATGCGCAGCGTGTGCTCCTGAACGCGCAGCTTTCACGCGCCGAGCTGGCTCCGCTCTTGGCTTGCGTTTGGGCAGCCCCGGCGGGTAGCGCGGCGGGCTGCCCGTGGTAGCGTCCGCCGCGATGTCTGCCGCGATAGAGGGCGCCGTCGATCGGCCGAGCGTACGCATCTCGTTCCGCCTGCTCGCGGGCATCGCGCTGGGGCTGGCGTTCGTGGCGTTCATGGCGGGCCGGCACATCTACAAGCGCTACGGCGGCTACCGGCCGCTTGCCCTGGTGCACGTGCCGCCCACGGTGCGCTACCGCGCCCGCGTCGACCTGGGCGACGCCAAGCGGGTGGACGCGGTACGGCCGTTGCTCCACGCGCTCGATCCGCGTCAGCAGCGGCTGCCGGCGCTCGAGAAGAAGCTGGGCGTGTCCCTGAAGAGCGCGGCGCGCGAATTTGCGCTCGGAGTGGGGCCGGATCCGTTCGACTTCGTGCTGGTGCTGGGCCTGCAGCTGGAGGCCGAGACAGGCGTCCCTGCAGCAAAAGCGCTGTGCGAGGTGCTGGCAGCCGACGGAATCCGCTCGCAGCCGACGGACACGGGCTGCCGCTTGGAAGATGGCGCCGTGGTGGGCGGGACGCCGGACGGCGCCCTGGTGCTGGCCAGTCGTGCCGAGTTGATCAAGGGCCTGCTCCAGATGCCTGATCTCGGAGATCGCTTGGGTTTTTCTGGCCCTTCGGTGCGTGGCGCCGCGCCCGAGGTCACCGAGCTTTCACGCGAGACAGCCACCCTGGTTCAGCGCATCTCCGCCAAGTACCCCTGATCTTTGTGTCATAGGGGCCAAGCCATCTCGGGCTTGGTGGCCCCGAGCAGGGGCGGAGGTGGGGTTGGGAGCCCCACCGACCCACCAGACCGAAGTCCTAGCGCCGCCCAAAGCGCCGAAAAGCCAAGTCTTCCCCGTTTGACGGGCGGGGCTCCGTGCGCTACCAGAGCGCGTCCGTCGCGAGGCGTGTGTCCGCCTTCTGGCTCGGCCAGTGGCGCTACCCACAGTCTGCGGGACGCAAGGAGGCACTGTTACCACTAATGACTGATACTCAAACCACCAACCAGAACAAGGGCGCGGACCTCGCCGGTTTCGCCGCCATGTTCGAAGCCACGCAAGCTGCAACCCCGAACGGCCAAATGGGCGGCGAGGGCGAAATTGTCAGCGGCTTGGTCGTGCAAGTGAACCGCGACAGCGTTGTCGTCGATATCGGCGGCAAGAGCGAAGGCGTGATCTCGAAGAGCGAGTTCGTCGACGCCGTCGGTGCCATCAACGTGAAGGCCGGCGATCGAGTCGATGTATTCATCGAGAGCCGTGAGAGTGACGATGGCCTGATCTCCTTGTCCAAGGAGAAGGCCGACAAGATGAAGGTGTGGGACGAGATTTCGGCCGCGTGCGAGCGCGACGAGATCATCGAAGGCACCATCAGCCAGCGCGTGAAGGGCGGCTTGTCCGTGACCATCCGCGGCGGCGTCAAAGCCTTTTTGCCGGGCTCTCAGGTGGATTTGCGGCCCATCCGCAACCTCGAGAAGCTGATCGGCCAGACCTATCAATTCAAGGTCATCAAGTTCAACAAGAAGCGCGGCAACATCGTGTTGTCACGCCGCGTCTTGCTCGAGCGCGAGCGCGACGAGCTGAAGACCAAGACCCTGCAGACCCTCGAAGAGGGCATGGTCGTGACCGGAACCATCAAGAACCTCACCGAGTACGGCGCGTTCGTCGACCTCGGCGGTATCGATGGCCTCCTGCACATCACGGACATGTCTTGGGGTCGCGTCAATCACCCCGGCGAAGTGTTCAAGGTCGGCGACGAGGTCACCGTCAAGGTGCTCAAGTACAACGCCGAGACCGAGCGCGTCAGCCTGGGTCTGAAGCAGACGCAAGAAGATCCGTGGAACCACGTCGAGGAGGCTTACCCGCTGGGCAAGCGCGTCCGCGGCAAGGTGATGAGCCTGACCGACTACGGCGCCTTCGTGGAGCTGGAAGCCGGCGTGGAAGGCCTGATCCACGTGAGCGAGATGAGCTGGACCAAGAAGGTCAAGCACCCGTCCAAGCTCATGGAGATCGGCAGCGAGATCGAGTGCCAGGTGCTCGAGGTCGACGCCCGCGCCAAGCGCATCAGCCTCGGTCTCAAGCAGCTCGAGCCCGATCCCTGGAGCCTGTTCACCGACAAGTACAAGCCGGGCGACAAGATCGGCGGCAAGGTCCGCTCGCTCACCGATTACGGCGTGTTCGTCGGCATCGAAGACGGCGTGGACGGCATGGTCCACAAGACCGACCTTTCGTGGACGGTCAAGGTCAACAACCCGGCCGACTTCTACAACAAGGGCGACGACGTCGAAGCCATCATCCTCTCGATCAACCACGACGAGAAGAAGGTCAGCTTGGGCGTGAAGCAGCTGTGGGACGACCCGTGGCCCACGCTGATGGACAAGTACAAGCCGGGTGTGGTCGTCGAGTCCGCAGAGGTGTTGAGCGTTGCCGATTACGGCGCGTTCGTTCGCCTCGAAGAGGGCGTCGAAGGCATCATCCCGAACAACGAGATTCCGGCTGACGCCACCCTGTCGCGCGGCGACAAGGTCAAGGCCGAGGTCTCGAACGTCGACAGCATGGACCGACGTCTCACCCTGAGCATGCGTGCCCCCGGCACGAGCACCCAGGCGGAGCACGTGCAGGTGTTGAAGCGCGAGTCGGCGGGTAAGGGCGCGACCTTGGGCGATCTGCTCAAGGACAAGCTCGGTGCCATCAAGACGACGCCTGCTTCGGTTCCCCCGCCGGCCCCCGCGGCCGACGACGAGAGCTGAGCGGTTCGGGAACGGTTGCGCAAGGTTCCGCTAGGTGACCGTTCCCGTCAGCGTCAGAGAGCCGCCGTCTACTCGAGGCAGTAGCGGCGGCTGGACCCGGCAACGGGTCGTGTTTCTCGCGGTGAGCAGCGTGGTTACGATCACGCTGCTCGTCTGCGTTCGCGAGGTGCTGCTGCCCTTCATGTTGGCGCTCATCATCGCGTACGTGCTGTCTCCGCTCGTGGAACGAGTGGAGCGTTTTCGCGTGCCCCGTGCAGCGGCGATCTTGATCGTCTACTTCGTCACGCTGGGCAGCATCTATCTTTCGATCGCGGCGATTGCGCCGCGCATCTATCTCGAGACGGCGAAGTTCATGCGCGACGCGCCGTCGCTGGCCGACAAGTTCTCGAGCCAGTACGGCCCGCAGCTGGAGCAGTGGGTCGAGGGGATTCGCAGCCGCTCACGGCCGAAGAGCAAGGCAGAAGAGCCCGATCCGTCGGCGCTTTCGATCGTGAACAAGCCGGACGGCAGCGTCGAGCTGCGGGTCGGTAGCGGCGTGGAGGTCGTGCAGCAGGGCCCTGGCCATTGGCGAGTGGGCTCGGGCGCGCACAAGACCGAGAAGTTCAAGGTCAGTGACTTGACCGCCAAGGGCGTGAACGAAGCCGTTGGCTACATTCAGCGCAACGGGCTCGAGCTTTTGTCTGTCGGCAAGGCCGTGGTCAGCAGCGTGGCGCGCGGCATCTTCTTGCTGTTCATGACGTTGATGGTCGCGGGCTACCTCATGGCCACGCGCGAGAACATCATCGGTTTTTTCCGCTCGCTCTTGCCGGCGCGCTCGCGCATCAGCTTCGATCGGCTGCTGTGGCGCGTGGATCGCGGCATGTCCGGCGTGGTGCGCGGCCAATTGCTCATCTGTGCGGTGAACGGCGTCTTGTCAGCCATCGGCTACTGGATGTTCGACCTCAAGTACTGGCCCATCTTGTCGATTCTGTCGGCGGTGATGAGCATCGTCCCGATCTTTGGCTCGATCTTGAGCAGCGTGCCGGTCGTGCTGATCGGCCTCACGCAGGACTTCTGGACGGCGATCTGGGTGCTGCTGTGGATCGTCGGCATCCACCAGGTGGAAGCGAACCTGCTGAACCCGAAGATCATCGGGGTGGCGGCCAAGATTCACCCCGTCTTGGTGGTGCTGGCGCTGATCATCGGTGAGCACTACTTTGGCCTTTGGGGCGCCTTGCTCGCCGTGCCGGCGCTGTCGTTTCTTCAGAGTATTTTCAATCACTTCCGCTTCGAAACCATGCCGGACGCGCCCCCCGACTCCCTGCTGCCGCCCCCCGGCACCGCGCGTCTCTAGACGGCCCCGAGAGGGAATCAGCAGGAAGGCGGGAAGGCGGGAAGCTGCGCCGGCAAAGCTGTTTTTGGGGGGCAAAGCCCCACAAAAAGCCCTTCCCGCTGGCCTTCTCGCGTTCCGACCTTCCTGCATGTTCGGTCTCTCGCTCGCATGGGGCCGAGCGATGCTAAGACAGCGCCCGAATGGCACGAGAGACCCGCAAACTGAAGCGAGCACAGAGCACGGCACCCAGCGCTGGTAAAGCGGCGCGGGAAGCGGGCAAGCCGGGCATCCAACGCGGGCAGATGGCCGATCCGCTCGGTCAGGGTCAGCTGCGTGCGCTGCTCATGCGCCTCGGCCTGATCGTCGTCGGCATCTGGATCTTGTTCGGATCCATCGCCATGTTCGTCGATTCGCCTTGGAACAAGGTGCTGCTCGGCGTGCCGGTGCTGCTCACGGGCGCGGGCGTGGCCGTGTTGATCTGGACGCTGCGACAGGCCAAGACAGCGCGCGGCGTCGCCAGCATCTTGAGCAATGTCTCCAACGACGAAGAGCGCAAAGCGGCGCTCGAAAAGCTGTCGACCGACTTCAAGAAGGGCGACACCGCTGCTGTCTTCGCTCGCGCTCAGCTCGAGCTGCAAGAAGATCCCAAGAAGGCGCTCGCCACGCTCGAGAGCATCGATCTCGGCAAGGTGATGGCGCCCGTGGCCGACGAGGCCCGCGGCCAGCGCGCGATGATTCACCTCACGCAGGGCGAAGTCAGCCAAGCGCGCCAGCTGGTCGACAACATCGACCTCAGCCGCCACAACGACCCGCGCACCCGCGCCATGCTCGCGTCAGTGGTGGCCGAAGCCTGGGCTCGCTCTGGCGACGCCAAAAAGGCCCTCGAAACGCTGTCTCTATTCGACTTCGAAGAGTCCACCTTCGAACAGATCCGCCCGCAGCTGTACCGCGCCCAAGCCTACGCCGCCGCGCAAACCAGCGACATGAACACCATGCGCCGCGCCCTGCGCAAGCTCCTGGCTGTCGACGTTCGCCTCTTGGGCGGCTTCATGACCAAGAAGACGCACCCGTTGCTCCAAAAGGAAGCCAAAAAGATCCTGGAGCAAAGCGGCCAAGTTCCGAAAAAGATGATCGTGCAGCGGCGCGTCTAGCGGCCCCGTTCGTCACCGGGCGATTGGCAGGAAGGCGGGAAGGGCCTTGTCCTTGTCGAGCCTGCAGCGTCGGCGCGACCGGTAGCCCACCCGCCACCCGCCACCAAACACAAACCCTTCCCGCCTTCCCGCCTTCCTGCGACCCCCGCCGAGGGCCTTACAGGTTCGTGATCGTGGCGCGGCCCAGTGGCCTTACGGCGACTTCGGGCAATAGCTCGGCGTAGCTGAGGATGCGGACGTCGGGGAGCTCGGGTTCGAGGAGCTTGCGGATGAAGCGGCGGATGTCGGGCTGGGTGAGCAGCACGACCGGCGACGTAGTGACGTGGCTGCTGATGGCGCGTTTGACTGCGGCCACGATGTCGCGGCTGGCGACGGGGGCGAGAGCCAGGAAGGCGCCTGCCGGGGTGCGCGTGATGGCGCCGCGGACGGCTTCTTCGATGTGGGTGTCGAGTAGCAGCACGGGCAATTCGCGGGCGCCGCGGGTGAGCGAATGGGTGATGGGGCGCCGCAGTTGCGCGCGCACGAACTCGGCCAGCGTGAGCGGGTCTTTCTCGGCGGCGCCGACGAGCGAGAGTGCTTCTAGGATGGCGCGCAGGTCGCGGATGCTGACGCGCTCTTCGACGAGGCGTCGCAAGATGTCGGTCAGTTGTACGAGCGTGATGGGTTTGGGGATGACCTGGCGCACGCTGGCGGGCGAGATTTGCTCGAGCTCGTCCAGCAAAGTTTGCGTCTCGGAGAGGCCCAAGAAGTCTTGGGCGCGGCGTTCGAGCGCGGGCAGCAGCTCGACGAGCAGGTGCTGCGCCAGGTCCACGTCGTTGACGGTTTTGGGGAAAACGACGAGCAATGCGGGCACTTCGTGCAGTGAAAGCACGGCATGCCGCTCGGGCAGGGCTTCGGAGACGGCGATGCGTCCGGCGGGGAGCGGCACGCCGCGGTCGCGGAAGACGATTTCGCGCAGCGCAGCCAGCGCCGAGCGCAGCCCGGCACGCCGAACGTCATTGCCGCGCATGTCGTCATCGAAGAAGGGCTCCAAGTCTTTGCTGACTTCGACGCCCCACGGCACTACCAGCGGCACGAAGCGCGGCTGAGCCTCCGTCCCCGCGCGGCGTTGGATCGGTTCCGGCTGCAGTCGTTCCTGCTCGCTGCGCAGGCTCTTCAAGCGAGCGCGCGACGCCGCGAACATCAGCCCGCCAATCGCCAAAAACGGCAGGCCCGGCAGGCCCGGGATCGCCGCCAAGCCGAGCACGAAGAAGCTGCCTACGCGCAGCGCCTGCGGCTGCCCGAAGATCTGCGACGCCAACTCGGCGCCGAGCGGCGTATCGGCTTCTTCGCTGGCGACGCGTGTGACCAGCACGCCCGCGGCGGTCGCCATCACCAGCGCCGGGATCTGCGTTACCAAGCCGTCGCCGATCGTGAGCAAGCCGTAGCGCTTGAGCGCGGCCACGACCTCCAGGTTGCGCTGGCCCACGCCGATGGCCAAACCGCCCAAAATGTTGATGATGACGATGATCAGCGAGGCGATGACGTCGCCTTTGAGGGAAGTCCGTTTGTGCGCCCTATGGCTAGGTATGGCCGAGCCGCTTGCCGACAGTCTCGGCCAGGACGCGGTTAATGCTCGCCGTTGGTCCAAGCTCGGCGATGTCTTCCAACGACCCTAGCTTTAGAGTGATGGGGTCTGGGCTGTGGTGAAGGCCAGCGCGTTGAAGCGGCTAGGGAAGCCGCTGCTGAAGGCGTACCTGCTCTTGCTCGTGGCGGGCATCGTGGTGGTGCTGGCGTCGCTGGTACTGATGCGATTCGGGTAGCGAGGGTGCTGCTGTGGCTGGATTCCACCACCCTGGTCGATTCTTCTGAACTATGGCGACGCTGTTCCCGTTCCTCAAATCATGATCACCCGGACCCCGACCGAAGCCGACCTTGACGAGTTTGCCCTCGATTTCCTGAACCGCGTGTCACCCGGGCAAGAGCCAATCTGGCTCGACTGCGAGTCG
>DATAKF010000091.1:0-10932 GCA_036261775.1 Polyangiaceae bacterium
TCCTTCGATGGCCTTCATTTGGGCGGCCGACTCGAACGACATTCGCAGTGAAGGCATGTCGTACGGCATGATGATCGCCGTGCAGGTGGGGCTGCAGGCTGAGTTCGACAAGCTGTGGAAGTTCGCCAAGACGCACATGCAGTACCCGGCCGACACCGCGGTCGCGTCGTGGAAGCACTACTTCCGTTGGCAAGGCACGGTGAGCGGCAGCACCGTCACGTTTGGCGCCACCACGGTGCCCGCGCCCGACGGTGACGAGTACTTCGCCGCGGCGCTGTACCTGGCAGACCAACGCTGGAAGAGCGCGGGCGCGGTGAACTACAAGCAAGAAGCCGACAACATCGCCAGCGCCATGCTGCACAACGCAGCGGGCGCTGACAGCCGCTACCCGATCATTCACGCCACGCAGAACATGGTGGTGTTCGTGCCGTACGGCGGCTCCAACGGCTTTACCGATCCGAGCTACCACCTGCCGGGCTTCTACGAGCTGTTTGCCGCCTACGGCCCCGCCGCCGACAGCGCGAAGTGGAAGACCGTCGCCAGCACGAGCCGCACCTACTTGGCGACCTCGGCCCACGCCACGACGGGCCTACACCCCGACTACGCCACCTTCGCGGGTGCGCCCACGACCGGCTCAGCTGGCGACGGCCACGACCAGTTCAAGTACGACGCTTGGCGCGTGGTGATGAACATGGCCGTCGACTACGCCTGGTTCAGCCAAAACCCGAGCGAGAAGACGCAGATCGAGAAGTATCACGCCTTTTTCGCCAACCACTTGGGCACGAACAACGTCTCCAACTCGCTCTTCAACGTCGACGGCTCGAACCCTTCGGGCGGCGGCTCCACGGCGCTCACGGCCACGCTAGCGGCCGGGGCCCTGGCTTCCACGGCCGCCAACCGCAAGACGTACGTCGACAACCTGTGGAACGTCGCCCAGCAAAGCGGTCAGTACCGCTACTACCAGGAGAGCGTGTATCTGCTCGGCCTCCTGGCGGTGGCCGGCAAGTACAACCACGCGTTCTGACCCGGTCGCTCGGATTGTCGGGGCGGGAACGTGAACGTGCCCGCCGCTGCCGGAAAGCTCGACCGCTACGGCCCGCTGTAAAAAGCGACGCGCGCTCCGATCAGCGCGCCCGTCAGCGTCGCTGACTCGCTCCACATGTGGATGAGCGACACGCTGGGCCCGAAGCCGATGCGCCACAGGCGCAGTCGCTCGTAGGCGACGCCTCCCTCGAGGTAAGACAACAGACCGCCATCCGCTTCGTCCGGGCCGCCCTTGATGGTCAACGGCCCCGTGCCGACGTTGCCGAACAGCGCCAGGTCTTGAAGGTTCTTGTCGACCTTGAACAGCGGGTAGGCGTCGACGTGAAAGCCGAAGATGCCGGCGCTGGCGTCGCGGTCATTGCCGGACAGGCTGTAGCCACCCATGCCGAGGCCGAACGTCAGGTAGTCGTTGAAGGCGACGCCAAGCCAAATGAGGCCGCCGTTACCGAGGCCCAGCTTGGTGTTGGAGCGGTAGGCCTTCACCCCAATCTGGTCGATTTCATTCGGGTAACCGCTGGCGCGCCCGAGCCCGAAGCCAGCGCTGAAGCCGAGCGTGAAGTCCGAGCGGCGCGTGGGCTTGCCGATGGTTGCCGGAGACGGCCCGCTTTCGTCACCCTCGGCGTGCGCCAGTCCCGTCAACAGCAGGAGCCCCAAGCACGCGGACAAGGCAGCGCGAATCCTCATGGGCCCACATCTCGTGCAGCCGAGGCTCGCGGTCAACCCCGTCGGCGACGACTCATGGAACGAAGCAGTTCCAGCATGGCTTCTTGCACGTCGGGCGGCTGCGCTTCGATGAGGCGAGCAGCTTCGAGCGCCAGCGGACCTGTCTCGCCGATGCCGCCGAGCAGCTCCCCAGGCGCGACGCCCAAGCCACGCGCCAAGGCCAAGATCGTGCTCAGCGAAGGATCGCGCTGGCCGTGCTCGACCGTCCCGATGTAGTTCGGCGTCAGAGATGACCGCTCCGCTAGCTGCTCGAGGGTGAGCCCGAGTGCAAGGCGACGTCTTCTAACTTCACGGCCAAAGGCGAGAGGCAATGGACGCCGATTTCTGAATGCTCCGGCACCAGGCATGAACCACTGATAGTGTTGGGGTTACCACACGATGAGATAGGCACCACGATGAGCGTGCAAGGGGCCTCTGCATCACCGTGATTGATCGAAGGTCTCTCGATAACGTCACCATGTATGCCATAGATCTTGGCCGCCTGGTCGGACCGTACGAGCTGCTCAACTGGGCATGGTAATTCTGTGAACTCGCTCGGACGGGCGAGCGCTAGGTGGGCGAAAACTTGTCCAATCCTGCCGGTCCATGCGAGCGGATGGGGGAATGCGCACGTCCACGCCTCTCCGACTCCGGTCCCTCGCGCTGCCCTGCGCGCTGGTACTCGGGGCCGTCGGTTGCGGCGAAGGCAGCAAGACTCCCGCGCTGTCGCGCACCGAAGAGGTGGTTCGAAACGCGCCCGTGCCCCCAGAAAATGCGCCGAAATTGGGCGTCGTTTCGGAGTCGCTGCGGGTTCGTGAATTTACAGACCAGCGCGCGCCCAGCCTGGGCGTGCTGCGCGCCGGTTCGCGCGTCGCGCGTTCGAGCGAGCCCGTATCGCACCTGGGCTGCGCGGGCGGCTGGTACGCGATCCGCCCGCGCGGGTTCGTGTGTGTAGGTGTAGAGGCCACGTTGGATCTGAACCACCCAACCTTGGCCGCGATGGCCTTGGCGCCAAACGTCGAAGCCAAGCTACCCTACACGTACGCGCGCACCAGGAGCGAGACGCCGCTCTTCGAGCGCGTGCCGGGAAACGAAGACGCGGTGCGCGAAGTCGGCAAGCTGCGCCGACGCGCCGGCATGGCGGTGGTGGGTTCGTGGCGCGCCAAAGAGCCCGGCGGAGCGGACGCGCGGTTGGCCCTGCTGACAGACGGGCACTTCGTGCGCGCAGCCGACCTGGAAGCCGCCAAGGGCTCCGACTTCAACGGCGTCGAGCTGGGGAAGAGCGCGGAGCTTCCGGTCGCGTTCGTGGTCAAGCGCGGTGTGCGCAGCTTCACGCTCGACGGCAGCGAAGCCGAAAAGGGCGACCTCGTCGAGTACCACTCGGAGCTCGTGCTCAGCGGGCGATTTCGCAGCCTGGGCAGCGTAAAATACTGGGCGTTCGACGGTGGAGCCCTCAGGCCGAACGCAGCCGGCCAAGAGCTGTGGGTGCGTCATCAAGACGTAACGGTCGTACAAAAGCGCTCGACGTTTCCGGACTTCGTGAAGGACGACACGCGTTGGCTCGACGTGAGCGTGTCGACCGGCACCTTGGTCGCATACCAAGGCAAGCGCGCGACGTTCGTGACCCTGCTCAGCGTTGCGCGCGAGCTGCCGGAGTCGAGCGCCGACGTTCAGCCGGCCAGCGATGGTCCGCGGCCGATCCCGCTCGGCACCTTCGAAGTAAAGCAAAAGGACCTGACTTTCGTGGGCAAGGAGCCGCACGGCTTCGGCGAAAGCTTCGAGGTGCAAGACGCGCCGTGGGCGCTCGAGTTGAGCTCCGGACAGCTGCTGCACGGCGCCTACTGGCACGACCGCTTCGGCATCGAGCACGGCGCCGGCAGCTTTGCGCTATCGCCCAGCGACGCCGCGCGCCTGTTCCGCTTCGTCGGCCCCGAGTTGCCGAGCGGTTGGCACGCCGTAGCGATACCGCCCAATCAAGGTACGCCGGTCGTGATCCGCAAGTGAGCCGAGCCGAGGCCAGTCCCTGCGGACTCAGCGCAGGCGCTTGAGGATTTCGACCGTGGCTTTGGAGCGGTTGAGCGTATAGAAATGCACGCCCGGCACGCCCTTTGCCAAGAGCTCGCGGCACTGCGCAACTGCGTGTTCGACGCCGATTTCGCCCACCGCGTCCGCGTCGGCGGCGACGGCGTCTAGCTTCTTCATCAACGCCTCGGGCAGGTGCGCGCCGCACATGGCCGTGAAGCGCTTGCTCTGCGAGACGTTGGTCACCGGCATGATGCCGGCGATGATCGGTACGTTGATGCCGATGGCGCGCGCGCGGTCGACGAACGCAAAGTAGTCGGCGTTGTCGAAGAACAGCTGGGTGATCAGAAACTCCGCGCCGGCGTCGACCTTGCGCTTCAAGTTCACCAGATCGGCGTCGAGCGAGGCCGCCTCGGGGTGCTTCTCGGGATAGCAGGCGCCGGCCACGCAGAAGTTGCCGCGCGCCTTGACGAACGCGGCCAGCTCCGAGGCGTGCCCAAAACCACCCTCTGGAGTGACGAACGTAGTAGAGCCCTTCGGCGGATCCCCGCGCAGGGCGATCACGTTTTGTACGCCCTTCTGCTCCAGTTGGTCGAGCACGCCGCCCAGCTCGGCCTGCGTGGCGCCGACGCAGGTCAGGTGCGCCATGGCCTCGATGCCGACGTCGCGCTGAATGCGACCGACCAAATCGACCGTGAGCTGGCGCGTGCTGCCACCGGCGCCATAGGTCACCGACACGTACGCCGGCGCGAAGGGGGCCAAATCGGCGACGGTCGCGAACAGCCGATCCACCCCTTCTTGGTCCTTCGGCGGGAAGAATTCGAAGGAGATGGCGGGGCTAGATCCGCCGAGCTTTTCCACGATCCTCATGACGGGCGGCCGACCGTAGCAGTAACGTAACGGCCGTGCCAGAAAGCGTGTTCCATGAATCCTGAAGCCGGTTCGATGAAAATCCACGTGGTCGCGGTGGCCGGGACCGGCATGGGCGCGCTCGCTGGACTGCTCGTCGAGCTGGGCCACCAGGTGAGCGGGAGCGACGTCGCGTTCGACCCACCCATCGGCCCAGCGCTCGGCGAATGGGGCGTGAAGACACTGGTCGGCTTCGAACCCGGACACCTCACGCCCACGCCAGACTTGGTGGTCATCGGCAACGTGTGCCGGCCGCACAATCCGGAAGCGCGCGCTGCCATCGACGGCGGCTTGCCCTATACGCACATCGCCGGCGCGCTCGATCGCTTCGTGCTCGAAGGCGCTTCGCCGCTCGTGGTTGCGGGCACTCACGGCAAGACCACGACGACGTCGCTCGCCGCCTGGCTGCTCGAGAGCACCGGCTTTCGACCGGGCTTTCTGATCGGCGGCTTGCCCAAGAATTTTCCGCGTGGCTTCCGGGCGCCGCGGCGCGAGGCCGAGCGCCGCTTGCCCACGGGTGACAAGCCGGCCCGGCGCGCGCCGTTCGTCATCGAAGGCGACGAATACGACACCGCCTTCTTCGAAAAGACGGCAAAGTTCCTGCACTACCGCGCCGAGGTCGTGATCCTCACGTCCATCGAGCACGATCACATCGACATTTACCCGACCCTCGAGGGTTACCTGGAAGCCTTCGAAAAGCTGTTGGCCAAGCTACCCGACAACGGCCTCGTGATCGCCAACGCCGCCGATCCCTTGGTGCGGCGCGTCGTCGACAAGGCCTTGGGCGACGACGCGCGCGTTGCTTGGTACGCGCTCGAAGGTGAAGACACTGCCGGCAAGCCACCGCATTGGTTGGCCGCGCCCGCCATTTTTTCAGAGGCAGGCACGACGTTCGACTTGTTCGCAGGCGGCGTGCTCGCCGGTCGCTACATCTTGCCCATGCCCGGGCACCACAACCTGCGCAACGCCGTGGCGGCGCTAGCGGCGGCCGCGCAGGGCTACGGCGCAAAGCTCAAGGATTTGGGTCCAGCGCTCGGGCGCTTCGAGGGTGTGCGAAGGCGCCAAGATCTGATTGGCGCGCCGCGCGGCATCTCCGTTTACGACGATTTCGCTCACCACCCCACGGCCGTCCGCGAAACCCTGAAGGCCCTTCGCCAAAAGCACCCGCGCGGCAAGCTCATCGCCGTCTTCGAGCCGCGCTCGGCCACCGCCTGCCGCAACCTGCACCAGCGCGAATACACCGAGTGTTGGGACGACGCCGATCAAGTTCTGTTCGCGCCGCTCGGTCGCGACAACCTGGCAGCAGACGAGCGCCTCGATTTATCCGCCGTGGTTGCGGAGCTGAACGAGCGCGGCCGCATCGCGCAGCAGATGCCGTCGGTCGACGCCATCTTGAGCGAGCTCACCGCGCGCGCCGAGCCCGGCGACACCATCGCGCTGCTCTCGAACGGCGCCTTTGGGGGCATCTACACCAAGCTGCTGAACCAACTCGCGTAGCGGGCAGCGAGCAAACAGGAAGGCCGGAAGCTTTCGTGGCGGTAGCGGGCCGTCCTGGAGCGAGGCCCCGGAGGCACCCTTCCTCAGTGAGAAACGAAGTCGCATTTGCGACACCCTTTCCTCAATGATTTCAAAGGCCGCATTGGGCGCCCTGACGCTGTCCTATTTCCGACTAGCCGCGTGCCCACGGCCAAGGCGTTCCGCGGCAAGAAAAGGTCGTCACGGCGGTGTGCGCCACGCGGCACTGTGCGCGTCGTGGCCGTCGCGAGGGGCCCTGTGCGGACGCTGTGCGGCGCGCGGCAGGGGGGGGCTCCGCAGCGCGGCGCGGCGTGGAGCTATGCAGCGCGGCGCGGGGCTGTGCAGCGCGGCGCGGAGCTGTTCGGCGTGGCGCGGGGCTCTGCAGCGCGGCGCGGAGCTCTGCAGCGCGGCGCGGGGCTCTGCAGCGCGGCGCGGAGCTCTGCAGCGCGGCGCGACGCGGGGCTATGCAGCGAGACGCTACCGGTGGTGACCAAGGTGGAGTTCATCGTCAAGCCTCTCGCCGCCGGGGCGTTTGGAATAGTCGCAAATAGGACAGCGTCATGCCACGCGAGGGAACCCTCGATTTTCTTCAGAAATTCTAGTCGCAAGTGCGACTACGATGTTCGGCGCAAAGGGGGCTCGCGCGGGGATGGCGCATGCGCGCGGAGCCCGAGCTCGCGAGCGGAGCGCCATCGCCGCGAGCTCGGCGACGCTAAGTCACGTGGTGAGGGAGGCCTGGCTGCGTGCAGCGCTAACACGACACGCAGAAACAACCGATGCCGTTATCGTCGCTGCATTGAAAGTGGCAGGCGTTCGTGCACTCACAGCTGGGTTGCTGCAGGCAGCTGGCTGACACTTCGACGCAGTGCGTGGAGGGCAGCTGTAGCTCGCTTCGCACACAAACCTGGTCCGCGGCGCAGTCGTCGCAATTCGTCACCGCCCGGCAATCGTGCGCAGGCACACAGGGACCCCAACACGTGCCACTCACGCTGGGCACCTGGCCTGCCGGGCACGTCGGCGTGAGGGCCTCGCAGGTTACCTGTGAGCTATCGCAGCTGACATCGAAGACGCAGCGGTTGGCGATGCAGGTCACTTGCGCTGCGCCCAAACCGCGCGCCTGGCAGGCGCTCTGAATGCAGAGCCCGGGGCAGGCGAGGTTCTCTTCGGCCTTGGGCACCGCGGCGCAGGTACAGCAGTCGGTAAAGACCTGGCAGTCGTCGGCCGTGGTGCACTCGGCCCCCGTGGGCTCAGGTCCGGCCCCGCCAGCGGATTCACCAGCGTGGCCGGTGGTGGCCCCGGCTCCGCCCGGCTGGTTACCGCCACGGGGTACGCCCGTACCGCCTTCGGAAGGCCCTCCGCCGGCCACGCCGGATGCACCACCCTGGCCGCCGCTCGAAGTGCCCGCTTGACTGGCACTACCCGCTGCCGACTTACCAGCCAAGGAGCTGCCGCCGTCATTGGCGCCACCAGCCGTCGCGCTGCCAGCACTGGCGGGATTGCCGGTGAACTTGCTCCCGCAGGCGAAGCTGCTCGCTAGACCCAATCCGAGCATGACGGCGCCCCAAGCACGACCACGGCTTCGCATGACGAGCAGTCTAACACTGGCCACGACAAGCTTCACGTTGTCGATATTGAATACGACACCCATGACCTCCGTCGCGTGGCCGCGACGCCCCTCGACATGGAACCGGTTCTGGATTGCTTGACGAACTCGGGGGAGCGGGCGTAGCGTCGCCGCCTTCGCCAATTGGTTGATTGGCGTGAGGGTGGAGGCCAGCCGCTGTGCAATGGCCGGAGGAGGATCGAATGGCGATGCGATTTACTGGGCTGTTCGTGGGAATTTCGGGGCTGCTCGTCCTTGGCGTCGGCTGTAGCCGGAGTCGAGACGAAGCCGTTGGAAAGAGCCCTCAAGTGCTCGGCACCGCGCCGAGCCAGGGCTCGTCTGGCGTCGCGGCAAGCGCTGCGTTGCGACAACAATTCCGGTCTGCGCGCAGCACTTCGCTCGCCGGCGTGAGGCAGCGGCTCTTCGGCAAAGCCTTGGCGGAGGGGCCGAGCCCGGCAGCGGCGGCAACGCTCTTTGCGGACAAGCTCGCGACCGCGCTCGGGGTAGCTCCCAACGACTTGGAGCCGCAAGAAGTGGTGGCAGGCGAAGTAACGGCGGCAAAGAGCCCGCAAGGCGTCGGCTTGATGTTCGACCGCGCGAGCGGCCAGTACAAATACCGGCTGTTCCGCTACGGGCAGACGCACGGCGGCGTGTCGGTCGTGGATTCCGAGGCGCTGGTGCTCGTGCGGCAAGGCGGAACCAATCCGGTCGTGTGGGGTGCCTCGCGCTTGCGCGACCTCAGAGGCTTCGTGTCGAAGACGAAGCAGGTGCCCCTGCCCAGCGCCGACAAGACGTTGCGTGCCCTGCGCAGTAGTCCCAACTTTGCCGGCACCGTTGCGCCTGTGCCTACCAGCCTGACGCGCATCGGGCCAGCTCGCGCGGTCGTTTACGCCGGCAGCGACGACAGTTTGGAGCCGCCGCGTAGCGCCATCAGCTACACCGTAGAAAGCGTCAACCCGCCGGGCAAGTGGTACGTCGTGGCAGACGCGGCGACGCTCGACGTGATTTCGGCACGGAGCGCAATCGTGTTCGAGAACGTCCCGGGTACCGTAACCGGGCGCGCAACGGACGGCGTGAAGGCTGCCGAGTGCGCGGACGAGCTGCCCGTGGGACTGCCGTTCGCCGAGGTCACGAACGGCACGGAAGGCAGCGCGTTTGCCGACGCAACCGGTGCTTTCACGCTCGGGGCCAGCGGCAGCGGCCCCTTCACGCTGAGCTCGCTGCCCGGCGGTCAGTACTTCGACGTAACGAACGCGGCGCAGGCGGCGGAGCTGCTGACCCAAACCGTCTCGCTGCCCGGGGCCGCCAGCTTCGTGCACAACGCCGACAACACGAACGCGCTGATTCGCGCCGAAGTGAACGGCTACGTCGAATCGAATCAGATTCGCAGTTTTTTGCTCAGCTACTTGCCAGCGTACCCAACCATCGCAGGCCAGCTCAATTTCCCAGTAATCGTGAATCGCACGGACGGCTATTGTCCGGGTAACGCCTGGTACGACTACGCTTCGATCAACTTCTGTCAGGGCTCGGCTTCCAATGCCAACACCTCGTTCGGGAGCGTGAACCACCACGAGTACGGGCATCACATCGTGACCTCGGGCGGCAGCGGGCAAGGTGCGTACGGCGAAGGCATGGCCGACACCATCGCCGCGCTCTACGCGAAAGATCCGGGCTTGGGTTACGGCTTCAGCCTGAACGCCTGCGGCACCCCCCTGCGCACTGCCGCAAACAACTGTCAGTACTCCGCCACGGCTTGCTCCAGCTGCGGCAGTGGGGCGCACGCCTGCGGCACGCTGCTCTCCGGCACCGTGTGGAGCATTCGCGAGGCGCTCAAGCTCACCGATCCCGAGACCTTCGACGAGATCCTGCGCCCGCTCGTGCTGAGCTCCGTACCGATGCACAGCGGGACGTCCATCGACGCGTCGATCGCCGTCGATTTGCTCACGCTCGACGACGACGACGACAATATCGACAACGGAACGCCGCACTATGCGCAGATTTGCAGCGGTTTTTCCGCGCACGGCATGCAGTGCCCCCCCCTTCTCACCGGCCTGCAGATCACCTCGCCCGACAACTTGGACGCGGCTGGCCCAACGGGGGGCCCGTTCGAGCCGGTCAGCGTCGCCTACACGATCAAGAACTATGGCCCGGACGCGAGCCTGGGCTACCAGGTGAGCCCGGTCGCCTCCGCACCGTGGCTCAGCATCGGCAACCCGAGCGGCCAGATCGCGCTCGGTCAAGAGGCGCAGGTCACCGTGAGCATCGACCAGGCCGTTGCCGCCGGGCTACCAAAGGGCAAATACCTGGCCACGCTCAATTTCGTGAACACCACCAACGGCAGCGGCCTTGGCACACGCCCGGTCGAGCTAGAGGTGGGCGTTCCGAGCATCGTGTTCCTGGAGCCTTTCACGTCTGGCCTGGGCGGCTTCACGCTAGATGCAGATCCAACCAACCTCTGGCACGTGAGCCAGGCGTGTGCAGCTACGGGCTCCGGTCACTCGGCGCCGAGCGGCTTGTTCTTCGGGGTGGATGCAGGCTGTAACTTCAGCACCGGCCTACGCACCTCCGGTACCGTAACGTCACCGCTGATCGCCATCGCGGATCCCTCGGCCGTACGCCTGGGGCTCAACTACCTGCTGAGCACCGAGCAATCTACCTACTACGACCAGGCCAGTATCTCCGTGGCCGTCAACGGGGGGCCTTTCACCGTCGTGGCCAAGAACGGCACCACAGCGGACCTACTGAAGGACGGCAGCACCAATTGGCAGCGGCTGGACCTCGACGTCAGCAGCGCGTTTCCGCAGGGCGCTCCGGCCACGCTGCAGGTCCGCGCCAGTTTCGACAGCATTGATAGCGTCGCCAACGGCGGCGCGGGCTTCTGGATCGACGACGTGGAGGTCCGAGCGTTCACGGAGCCGTGCAACGGCACGTCGTGCGACGACGGCCTGTTCTGCAACGGCGTCGAAGCGTGCGTCAACGGGGTATGCAGCGCAGGGACGCCCATCGTTTGCAACGACGGCGTTGCCTGCACCGCAGATGCTTGCGACGAAACCGCCAACAACGCACCGGTGGTGACGACCTTCAACATCAGCGCCCGGCGCAACCAGGTCCTGGCGGGATCAGGCCTGTTTTTGGTG
>DATAKF010000107.1:0-81881 GCA_036261775.1 Polyangiaceae bacterium
AGGCGTCAGAAGAAGGCAGAGACCCGTCCATGATTTCGTCGGCTCGGTGACTCGGTGGTGTCGCCTACATGGGACGCCACGCGAGGCGTCGCAAGCCCCTTGAGTCGCCACTCAACAAATCTTTACCTATCAAAACCGCTCGAGCTGGAAACGCCCGTTACTTGAGCGTCGCTCAATAATTGTCGCAACGCCGAGGAGTTAGCGAGCACGTCTCATTGCGCTACACATCCGCAGCACCGTGCCTGTGCAACGCTTTTCGCAGCGCTCACAGGAAGGGTTCGCGAAAAGGTTCCGATGGCGATTCAGCAAGGATTTGCCGTTCGAGCGTCCACTTCGGCAGCTCGCTCACGAGGGGCCCGAGACCGTGGCGGTAGCGCAAGAGCTCCCCGCGCTCGAAGTCGACGAACGTGAAGCTGCGCTCGGCCTCGCGCAGCAACGTCCCGGCGTTGATGATGGATAGGGGCCCAAACGTGCGCAGCATGGCCTTGTGGGTGTGACCGTTGAGCACGAAGCGGCAGCGTCGCTCGCTGATCAGCTGCTGCAGGTCCATGTTCGAGACGATGTCGTAGCCTTCGTGATCGGGTTTGACGCCGGCCATGTCGTTGGTGCCCAGGCCGTGACAGAGCAGCACGTGGCCGCGGGGCGAGCGGAATTCGCGTGTAGCTGGCAGCGCCGAAAGGTACCGGGTGACCTCCGGGGCGGTATCGGCCAGCTGCTTGGCGTGCGGCAGCTCTCGCAGTTGGTTGGCGAGCAACCAGCGGTCGTGATTGCCCCGCACAGCCAACACCTGGTGCTCCAGCAAAAGCGAGATGGTTCGGCTCAAGTCGCCGGGACCATCTGCAATGTCTCCGACTTGCAGCAGCGTCTCGGCCCCGAGCTTGCGCAGCTCGCCGACCACGAACGCGAGCGCTTCGTCTTCGGCGTGCAGATCACCGATCAGACCGACGCGACGAATGACCTGCATCCCAGCTGCCCGATATCTAGCACGAGGGTCAGCTTGGTGCCCTCGCCCGTTTCTTGTAGGGTCCGCCCGTCATGCGTCGCGCCTTCGCTCTGGGCCTGTTCTATTTCGTCTACGCCGCCTGTGCTGCCTCGCCCTCGGTCACCGCGGAGCCGCGCCCTGCAGAGCCGCGTCCCGGCGTGAACCACGCTGACACGCCTGCTGCCTCCGCCACGACGCCGCCCGAGCTGCCACCGGCATTGCCGGCAGGTTCGGCGGCGCCCAAACCCGCAAAGTCCGCGGAGCCGTCGAAAACGAGCCCCAAGTCCGCAGCGGCGCCCAAAGTCGCCAACAAGAGCTCGGCCGATCAGGACGACAGCGCCTGCCCGGCCGGCATGCAGCTGGTCGAAGGCGAGTACTGCAGCAAGGTCAGCCACACCTGCGTCAAGGAATGGCACGACAAGTCCAACAACAAGGACATCTGCGAAGAGTTCGAGCCGCACAGCGAGTGCGTTGGCACCAAGGTCAAGAAGCGCTTCTGCATGGATACGTACACCTGGCCCAACGAGAAGGGCGCGCGCCCCGAGGTGATGAACAAGTTTCACCAAGCGCAGGTCAAGTGCGCCGCCGTCGGCAAGCGCATGTGTACCGAGTCGGAGTGGACTCTGGCCTGCGAGGGACCAGAGATGCTGCCGTTCCCCTACGGCTACACGCGAGACACGAACAAGTGCCACGGCGACGTCGAGTGGGATTCACCCGACATGAAGAAGGTCGCCCAGCGCGATCCGGAAGAGCTGGCGCGGCTGTGGAAGGGCGTGAAGAACGGCAGCCAACCCGAGTGCATTAGCCCGTACGGGGTCGCCGATTTGCCCGGCAACACCGACGAGGTCACTCAGAGCGAGAGCTTCAACGAGCCCGATTTCAAGGGCAAATACGACAGCATTCACAGCGGCGGCCCCTGGTACAAAGGCGTCCGCAACCAGTGCCGTCCCAAGATCTACACGCACGACGAGGGCTTCTATTACTACTTCCTCGGCTTCCGCTGCTGCGCCGAGCCCGACGGCGCGCCGACTGAGCCGCTCACCGGCAAGCAACGCAAAGAGAAGTGGAAGATGGACCGCGTCGAGCGCATCGCGGGCTTCACGGTGGCTCAGATGAAAGAGACGCTGAAGAAGAAGCAAGAAGGCAAGTGCACCTGCGGTGAAAAAGACACCAAGTGCAAGACCATGTGCGGCACCCTGCTCGCCCCCTCGGTCAAAGACTTCAAATAGCCAAGCGTCCTTGTCGCAGCTCGACCAGCGAGCAGGAATGCAACAGGAAGACGCGAAGGCGCGAAGATCAGAGTGGGGGCGCCGAGGCGATCCTACGCTCGCGTCATTCCGCACGAATGCGTTCATGGCGACGCAGCCGTCGCTCGGTTGAGGCGCCAACAAACCTTCGCGTCTTCGCGTCTTCCTGTTGCATTCGCTCTCGCTCGCGCAGAACGGCCCGGCACCGCAACGGAAGCTTCTGCAATTCGCGCCGCATATCGGCAGCCCCAGTCGTCAACGCGCGATGATGCGTTCGAGCTCGGCGACGCGCGCGGCCAGCGTTTCCACGTCGGGAGCGCGGACGGTGACGTGACCCACCTTGCGGCCTGGCCGCGGCGCTTTGCCATACCAGTGCAGGTGCGCATCCGGCACGGCCAGCACGGCGGCGGCGTCGGGGGCGTCGCCAATCAAGTTCAGCATCGCGCAGGGCAGGACTGCGTCGGTCGCGCCCAAAGGCAGACCCAAGATCGCGCGCAGGTGGTTCTCGAATTGGCTGGTGCACGCGCCTTCGATCGTCCAGTGACCGGTGTTGTGCACGCGTGGCGCGATCTCGTTGGCGACGAGCCGCCCTTCGACCTGAAACAGCTCGAGCGCCAGGACGCCGACGTAGTCGAGGTGGGCCAGCAGCTTTTCGATGTGTTGGCTGGCGGTGCGCTGCAGCTCGGCGTCCACGCCCGGCGCGGGCGCCAACGTCTTGCGCAAGATGCCCGCCGAGTGGTGGTTCTCGACCAAGGGGTAGCACGCTACCTCGCCCGCGCTGCTGCGCACCGCGATGATGCTGAGCTCGCGCTCGAACGGCACGAAGCCTTCGAGAATGAGCGGTGCTTGCCCCAAGCGCTCGAACGCGGCCTTCGCATCCGCCTCGGTGCGCAGCACGGCTTGGCCTTTGCCGTCGTAGCCGAAGCGGCGCGTCTTGAGCACGGCTGGGTAGCCGACGCGCGACAGCGCAGCCAAAAGCTCGGGCCAGCTGCCGACGGGCTCGAAGGCGGGCGTAGCGATGCCGAGCGAGCGAAAGCAGGTCTTCTCGCTCAGGCGGTCTTGCGCGATCTCGAGCGCGCGCGAACCGGGGAACACCTGCGCCTTGGCCTCGAGCGCTTTGACGGCCTCGACCGGCACGTTTTCGAACTCGAACGTGACGACGCGCGCCTGGGCGAGCCGGGCCAGCGCCTCTGCGTCCGTGTAGCCGCTGACCAGAAGCTCTCCAACGGCGCTAGCCGGCGAATCCGCCGTCGGATCCAAGAACGTCAGCTCCAGGCCCAGAGCGCGCCCAGCCAAGCCGAGCATGCGCCCCAATTGACCTGCTCCGAGCACGCCAATACGCGCCCCCAAAACGCCCGACGCGACGGCTTCGCGATCGCTCATCGTCTTGCCTCGCGCGTCAGCCCCGCGGATCGGGCTTGTCGAGCACGGCTTGGGTGCGTGCCTTGCGGTAGGCGTGCAGCGCCTTGCGCAGCTCGGGGCGCGTGCCAGACACGATGGCCGCAGCCAGCAACGCGGCGTTGATGGCGCCCGCCTTGCCAATCGCGAGCGTCCCGACCGGAATGCCGGCCGGCATTTGCGCGATGGAGAGCAGCGAGTCCATGCCGTTCAAGGCTTGGCTCTGGACCGGCACGCCCAGCACCGGGAGCACCGACTTGGCCGCAACCATGCCGGGCAGATGGGCAGCCCCGCCCGCGCCGGCCACGATCACCTCGAGCCCCCGGCTCTCGGCGCTGGCCGCGTACTCGAACATCAGGTCAGGCGTGCGATGCGCGGAAACGACCTGTACCTCGTGCGGCACGCCAAGCTCGGTCAGCGTTTCCGCCGTGTGGCGCAGGGTCTCCCAGTCGCTGGACGAGCCCATGATGACGCCTACGACAGGCTTGTTTTCCGCGGAATTGGCGCTCGAGGACACTGGGGAAGCGCGCACTTTAGCCATTTCGGCGATTTCCGCAAGCCAGCCTGCCGCTCACGAGGTCTTGCGCCGCAATGCGTAAAAGCCCGGCAAATGACCGAAGAATGACCACCTGAGGCCGAATCAGAAGTTAGTTTGGCCTGGCCCATGCTCCCCGTTTTGGTCTTCTTCGTCGCCCACTGGCAGATATCGGTCTTCTTCCAGACGTTCTTTCTGCACCGCTACGGCGCGCACAAGCAGTTCACGATGTCGAAGGGCTGGGAGCGCGTCTTCTTCCTTCTGACCTACGTGGCGCAAGGCTCCAGCTTCTTGTCGCCCCGTGGCTACGGCATCCTGCACCGCATGCACCATGCCTACAGCGACACGGAGAAGGATCCGCATTCGCCGCTGTTCTACGGCAACGTCGGCACGATGATGCTGGCGACGAAGAAGAAGTACGACGACTTCGCGTACTACCGCGTCGCCCCCGAGCCTCGCTTCGAGAACGATCTGCCCACTTGGCCGCTGCTCGAGAAGATCGGCCAGAACTGGCTCGGACGCCTGGCTTGGGTCGGCTTGTACACGGCCTTCTACGTCAAGTTCGCCACCAGCCCGTGGCTGTTCGCGCTCTTGCCCGCGCACTTCATCATGGGCCCCATTCACGGGGCGATCGTGAACTGGTGCGGTCACAAGTACGGCTACCGGAACTACGACTGCAAAGACGTCTCGCGCAACACGCTGGTGTTCGACTTCCTCACCGCGGGTGAGCTGTTTCAGAACAACCACCATGAGTTCGGCATGAGCCCGAACTTCGCCGCGCGCTGGTTCGAAATCGATCCGACGTACCCAGTGATCTGGCTGCTCGACAAGATCGGCGTCATCAAAATCGCGACCAAGCAGCGGATGCGTTATCCTCGCCGTCCGGGCGCCGAGGAAACGGACGCGCCGGTCGCCGCCGAGTAAGTCGCCAGGGCGACTACTTCAGGCTGGCTGCGTCGCGCAGCAGCTGCGCGAGCTGCTCGTCTTCGCTCGTCCGGTAGTAGCCGCGGATCTGCCCCGCGCCATCGACGAGCACCAGGTGCGAGCCGTGAAACAGGCCAAAGTGCTCGGCGCCGGCGGTGGCCTTGCCGTCTAGCGCCAGCTTGAACCCTTGCTCCGACGTCTTGCGCACGACCTCCAGGTCACCGGTCAAGAAGCGCCAGCTCGCTAGATCGGCCCCGTACTGCTTGGCGTAGCTTTGGAGCACGGCCGGCGTGTCGTTCTCGGGATCGACGCTGAAGCTGACCAGCTGCAGCTTCACGCCGTCCTTGGCGGCCGTCTGCTGCACTTCGCGCATCTTGCGGGTGATGCGCGGGCAGACCGTGGGGCAACGGGTAAAGAAGAAGGCGGCTGCCCAGACCTGGCCGCGCAGCGAAGCTTCGCTCACCGGACGGCCAGCTTGGTCAGTCAGCGCAAAGCTGCCCACGCTGCCGAGCGCCGGTAGCTCAGGCGCCCGCTTGCAACCTAGGCCCACGGCAGGCACCGCCAGCGCCAAGCCGAGCAGCGAGCGGCGAGAAACCGAACCAGGCAGGGGCGTACTCACGTTCGGCCGTCTACGACTCGACTGTGCCACCGTCAAGCCTGCGAGGTCACGCGGGTCGTCTCCCACAGCTCGCGCAGCAGCGAGCGCGAGGAAGCGCGCTCGCCGCGAGCAACTGCCCACACCAGCTCCCGAGCGCGGGTATTCACCGGCACCGCCAAGCCGTGGGGCTGGGCTCGCTCGACGACCTCGCCGTTCAAGAAGTCGACAGCCGGCTCGCGGCCCCGCTCCAGCGCCGAAAGCATCGACGAGCGCATGCGGCGATAACGCGCCCCAACCGCCAGCATCAGCGCGTGTTTGGTCGCCAACGACATGGACGATTTTTGCCGCTCCTCGGCGCCCAAGGCCAGCCACTCCAGGTCGAGGGTGCCGGACACCTTCTCGAGCCGCACGCCCTCCGCGCGCGCCAGCAGCACCACCTCGGTCACGATTTCGAGCGCCAAGCGCCGCACGAAGCGCAGGCGCAAGAGGCCGCCCACGCGCTCTCCGCCGAGCGTACCCAGGGTCGAGACCGCGCAGTTGATGGCAAGCTTGCTCCAGCGCACGCCTGCCAAGTTTTGGCTGATGCTGACGGGACCTACGACTTCGAGCAGCCGCCCGAGCTCCGGCAAGCGCGTGGCGTCGCCGCCGGGCAGCACTCCGAGCGAGAAGCCACCCGCCGACGTGCGCTCGTACAAGCCCGGCTCGACCATCGACGCCCCCCACGCCACCACGCCGCCGACGACGCGCGGCGCACCAACCAGACGCGCCAGCCGCTCTTCACAGAGCCCGTTTTGAAAGCAGACGAGCTGACCGTGCGGAGCGAGCGCAGCCAAAGCGCTCGTCGCCGCGCTCTCGACTTGCGGCGGTTGCACCGCGAGCAGCACCCAATCGAAGTCGCCGCTCGCGGGCGACGCTGACAGCACCGCGTGCGGCTTGCCGCCACGCCCGGCGTCGTCGCCGCGCAAACGAAAGCCGCGTTCGCGCAGCGCCGATGCAATGCCCGCGTTCGTGGTCACGACGGTGACCTCGGCGCTGCCAGCGCTCGGGCTGCACAAGAGCGAGCCAACCACACCGCCAATGCCACCCGCCCCGACCAGCAGGATCCGGGGGCGTTTTAGGGTCACCCTATCCTCGGAAGCAGCGCCGGGACTCAAGAGGCCGCTAGTGTAGGCGAAAGCGTAGGCGAAAACCTTTGCCAGCCAGGGGCAATGGATGTAGTACCTGCGCCCACACCGGCCCACTCGCCGGTCCTCACAGGAAGTAGCAGCCATGCGTAGGATCAGAAAGCTTCTCGAGCGCCTCCGCCTCCCGCTGCCCGCCTTGGCCTGAACCTCAGGCTAGCGAGCGTGCCAACGCGCGACGTCCGACCGCCCCTGAGCGCGCTCGAACGGTCGCGCGTTGGTGTTTGTACTGCCTGCCAGCACGCGCGCCGCGTCGTCTCTGCCAAAGGCTCGAGCTTCTGGCTGTGTGGACGAGCTGCCGACGAGCCGGAGCGCTTCCGCAAATACCCGGCGCTACCGGTGCTGAGCTGTGCGGGCTTCGAGGCCGAAGCGACGGGCGCGTAGCGCTCAGCGGCGCGTGCCGACCACGACCGACTGCACGAAGAAATCTTTGGCGCCAAAGTCGTAAGACGCCAGGTCGAACCCGCCCGCATCGAGCAGCTCGCTCGCCTCGCGCTTCGAGTGAATCAGCGAGAACTCCGGCGGGTGTAAGCGGACGTCTTTGTGCAGCACGTCGTTGAGTACCCAGTGCGCCGAGTTCAGCAACGCCACGCTGGTCGCGTACGCGTGCGGCCAAAACACCACAATCTTGCCGCCCGGCTTCAGCACGCGGCCCACCTCGGCGAACGCACGCGCCAGCTCGTCCTTCTGAAAGTGCTCCACGACGCCCAGGTTGTACGCGCCGTCGAAGCTGTGGTCGGCGAACGGCAGGTTGAAGATGCTGGCGTGCCGGACCGCTTCGGCTTCCGGGTTGTGGCGCCGGTAGATGGAGAGCGCCGAGGGCGAGATGTCGATGGCGGTGATCTTGGCGTGGCTGTGCAGTCCAGAGTCGACCTGGCCGCTGCCACAGCCGGCGTGCAAAAGGCGCGCGCCGTGCTGAAATTCCCGCTTCAGCGTGGCCTCGAGCCGGCGCTTGATCACCGCGTTGCGGTACACGGTCGCGATGGCGTCGTAGAGCGCCGTGCTCTTGGCGCTCTTCGAATCCCAGTACTCGTTCCAGTTCTGCGGGTCGACCAGCTGCGGGTTCAGCTCGACCGCCGACGGATCCAGGCGAAAACGGCCGGGATTGGTCTGATCTTGCATGAACAGCGAGAGCAGCGTCTGCACGCTGCGTTGAATCTCGCGGATCGACATCTTGGAGTGGCCATAAGTACGGGCCGGCAACTTGATCGGCACTTCGCCAATTTTCAGGCCGTTTCGCTGAAAAATCAGCATCGACTCGAAGAAGAAGGCGTAGCCCTTGGACTGAACCAGCTGAAACACCTGCAGCGGGATGGTCTTCAGGTTGTAGACGCGGAAGGCGCCCGTCGCGTCCTCCGAAATGCCCAGCATGTTCTTGGTCAGCGTGTGACCCACGTTCGTGAGCGACTTGCGGATCAGCGACCAGCCCGGCAGGCTGTCTTCTTCGAGGTAGCGCGACCCGACCACGACGTCGTGCGACTCACTGCGCTCGAGAAACGCCGGAATCAGCGACGGCGAGTGAGTGAAGTCACAGTCCAACGTCACGAGGCGCTCGTAGCCCTGGGCGTATGCCAGCGCGATGCCGTCCAGGTGCGCGCTGCCGATACCCGACTTGCCAGCGCGGTGAACTACGCTCACGCGCGCGTGCTGCGCCGCCAGGCGGTCGAGCTCCTCTCCGGTTCCGTCCGGCGAAGCGTCATCGAGAAAGACGAGATCGGCGTCGAGACCGAGGGCCAGCACTTGCTCGCACATCGGCCCGATGTTGTCGCGCTCGTTGTACGTAGGAATGAAGATCAGGGTCTTGGGTGACATGCCGGCTACCGCCCGAAGTCTCGCACGGGCGGCCGAAAGTACCAGAAAAGACCCCGCAGGTCGCATGCGCTGCGCTAGGCGGAACGCATCATCATTTCGCACAGGCCCGCGAACGTGACCTCCGGCGCCCAACCCAAGGCCAAGAGCCGGGTCGGCCGCGACAGCAGCCGCCGGTATTCGACCGGAAAACCAGGCACCAGGTCGACGTGATCGCGCCAGGAAAGCCCAACCTGGGCGAAGCAGCGCTCCAGCCACTCCTCGATCGAGTGCCCCTCTCCAGAGCCGATCACGACCTCGGTCTCGGCGTCCTGCTGAACCAGCCGAAGCATGGCGCGCGCGACGTCACCGGCGAAGGTCCATTCCTTGACGACACCCGGATCCCCCACCTCCAACCGCCCGCCTTCGCGAGCGATGCGCTGGGCGGCGAGCGCGATGCGCATGCTCATGTGTGACGGCTTGCGCAGCGGGCTTTCATGGTGAAACAGATAACCCACGTAGGTGCGGAGACCGAGCGAGCGGTAGTAGCGCGCGGCGTAGACCGATTGGATGCGCGCCACGGCGTACAGGCTCGAAGCCGCGAACGGCACGCTCTCGTCGATCGGTTCGCCGCTGTTCTGGAACTGAACGCCCGAGCCAGCGATGAACACGCGCGCCGCCGGGGCCAGCCGATAGCAGCTCTCGAGCACGTTGAGCGCTCCGGTCGAGATGGTCTCGTGATTCTCGAAGCCCGCGTCGTGGTGCGTCGTCGAGCGCGCCGCGAGCTGGAACACGTAGTCTGGCTGCACGGCGCGCACGGCGTCGTCGACCTCGGCCCGCTTGGTCACGTCGCCACGCTGCCATTTGCCGCCGCTACGCGAGACGCACACCGTTTCGATGCCCTGCTGGCGCAAGAGTGCGTCCAGGTAGTGGCCGTCTTGGCCACCGGCACCGAAAACCAGCGCCTTCATCGCGCCGAGATGCCGCTGCTGCGAACGATCTCGATCTTGGGCAAGGGAAAGATCAGCCCAACGCCGGCCGCCAGCATCGCGCTCTCGCGCTCGACGATCTCGGTGCGGAAGTGCCAGGGCAGCACCAGGTAATAGTCGGGCTTCATTGCGCGCGAGTCGGCCTCGCTGACGATCGGAATATCGGTGCCCAGCGTGCGCGCTCCGTACTTGTCGGGGTTTCGCTCGGCGGCTACGTCGATCAGCCGGTGATCGATGCCGCACCATTGCAGGATGGTGTTGCCTTTGGTCGAGGCGCCGTACACGTGAATCTTCTTGCCCTCGGCGCGCAGCTGCTTGAGCAGGCCTGCCAGCTCTTCCCTGTGGATGTTGCTGCGCTCCTGGAACAGCCGATACGGCTTGTCGGTGTCGAGCTCGAGCTCGAACTCCTGCTGCCGCAGCGTGCGGATGGCCTGGGTGAACTCGTCCTTCTTGTAACGCAGGTTGTCGTCGTGCGTGGCAAAGCAGCGCAGCGAACCGCCGTTGCTGGCGTTCAGGCTGACCTTGACGATACGCAGGCCGGCGTCGCGCAGGATGCGTTCGATGACGGCCAGGCTGTAGTACTCGAGGTGCTCGTGGCAAATCGTGTCGTAGCTGGTCAGGCTCAGCATGGTCGGCATGTACGACATCTCGAAGCACCACAGCCCGTCCGGCGACAGCACCCGCTTGATGCCCTTGGCAAAGCCGATTGGGTCTTCGAGGTCGTAGAACATCGCGATCGAGGTCACGATGTCGCAGGTGTCCTGCCCCAGCAGCTTGAACAGCTCTTGCGACGGGAACAGGTCGCGCACCACCGTGACGTCCGCCGCGATTTCGGCCGCTACGTCGGAAGGGTCCACGCCGAGCTTGACGAAGTCCTTCGGGTAGTTCGAGAGCAAGGTGCCGTCGTTACAGCCGATGTCGAGCACGCGCGCGGCCGGCCGAGCCAGTAGCGCCGTGGCCTCCTGCGCGATGCCAGCCAAATGGTTGCGCATGGTGGCGTTGGTGCCGGAGCGGTACCAGTAGACCGAATACAGCACCTCGGGCGGCACCGTGTGCTCGGTCTGCAGCAGCCCGCACGCCTTCTCGTCGCGCGTCGGATCGCAGCGCACGAGCGACGTCGGCAGCTTGCGCAGCGGTGGCAGCGGGCGATTGGGTTCGACGAACGAGCCTTGCAGGTACTGCTCACCGAGATCGATCACGCGCGTGAGGGCCGGCGATTTGCAGACGCGACAAGTGTTCCGATGAACCAGATGCATCGCGGGATGATAGCCGGTCCACAGAACGGCTGACAAGGCGAGCGGCTACGGGAGCTCGTTCACCGGAGACGAAGGGCGCGAGGCGCCCCGGCCGTAGATCTCCTGGCGAACCAGCTCCATGTCGGCGTCGACCATCATGTGCACGAGCTCTTTGAAGCCCACCTTGGGGGTCCAGCCCAGCTTCTCTTTCGCCTTGGTGGCGTCACCCAGCAGAAGGTCCACCTCGGCTGGGCGGAAATAGCGCGGGTCGATTTCGACGCGAGGCTTCCAGTCGAGATCGAGGTGGGCAAACGCGACGTCCAAGAACTCGCGCACCGAGTAGGTCTCGCCCGTGGCCAGCACGTAGTCGTCCGCCTGGTCCTGCTGGAGCATGCGCCACATGCCCTCCACGTAGTCGCCGGCAAAGCCCCAGTCGCGCTTGGCGTCGATATTGCCCAAGAACAGCTTGTCTTGGATCCCGTGCTTCATGCGCGCTGCGGCGAGCGTGATCTTGCGCGTCACGAACGATTCACCGCGGCGCGGCGACTCGTGATTGAACAAGATGCCGTTGCTGGCGTGGAGGCCGTAGCTCTCGCGGTAGTTGACGGTAATGTAGTAAGCGTAGGCCTTGGCGCAAGCGTAAGGGCTGCGCGGATGAAACGGCGTGGTCTCGCGCTGCGGTGTCTCGACCACCTTGCCGTAGAGCTCGGACGAGGACGCTTGGTAGAAGCGGCACGGTAGCTCGACCTCGCGGATCGCCTCGAGCAGCCGCACGCAGCCGAGGCCGGTGACGTCACCGGTGTACTCCGGCACGTCGAAGCTGACGCGAACGTGGCTCTGCGCGCCCAAGTTGTAGATCTCGTTCGGCTTGACCTGGCGCAAGATGTGGTTGAGCGAGCTGGCGTCGTTCAGATCGCCGTAGATCAAGCGCAGCCTGACGTCCTCCTCGCGCACGTCCTGGTACAGGTGATCGATGCGGCCGCGGTTGAAGCTGGACGAGCGACGAACCAGGCCGAAAACCTCGTAGTCTTTCGCCAAGAGCAGCTCGGCCAAATAGGAACCGTCTTGACCGGTGATGCCGGTGATCAGGGCGCGCTTCATGGTGGTACTTGGGGCGGGCAGAGGTTAGTCCGGCGCGGAGCCCCGAACAACCCGGGTCGGGTGGCGCTGGGGCGGCAGCTCGGCCTCAGGGCGAAGCCGCTGGGGCTTTTCGCTCGATCGCATACAATCGATATCTGTCCGTCTCGCCTACCAGACGAGCTCGGAACTTGGATGACTCGGTGTGACCGACGATGGGGTCGAGCGCCTTGCCCTGAACCAGGACGAAGTCGTAGTGGCTGCCGTACTGCTTCAAGGTGAACGAGCGCCCTTCTGCGCCCGTGGGTCCGGTGCTCGGCAGCCGCTTCTCCTGCCGGTATTGGAACGGGATGGAGGGGTTGTTCCACAGGTGAGGATCGAAGCCATTTCGCATCGCCGCAAAATAGGCGTGCATCTGGTTGCCGATGGCCCACTTGATGGCCGGATCGGTGTCGTCGAGCTCGAGCGGCAGCACCCGAGAGTTGAGAGGCACCAAGCGGATGAGCCCCAGCAGCGGGCGGGTGCGTGTGTCCCAATCTCTGAACGCCGACGCCACGCGCAGGTCGAACGCGGCAACGATGAGCAGCAGCGGTACCAGCCATGCCGCGTACCAGCCGCGCAGATCTGGGCGAGGCACGAACAGTAAACTGAGCACCAGGATGGTGGCGAACCGTGGGTACGTGTACCAATGCGACACCGGTCCGTAGACGGACATCGGCATCCCCGCGTAGAACAGGAACGCGACCAGCAGCAGGATGAGCGATGCCAACCTGGTCGCGCCAGCCCGCACAGGGAGAAGGGTCAGCAGGATTGGCGCGAACAGCAACATCGCGAACGTGCGCGCGGAGGCTTCCACGTCATCGGGTAGCGTAAAATTGTCCAGCGTGAACCGGAACAGATCGCGAACCTTGTCCCACAGCGGGTGCCACTCGAAGGACATGGCGGTCGCCGACTTCATGCCTCCCGAGCTCTGGACGCGCTCGACGAGCCAGGGAATGAGCGACACGACTAGCCCGACGCCCGCCGTGGCATGCAGCACGAAACGGCGCAATAACCCCGGTCGCGCCAGGGTGAGCGCTGCGGTACCGACCACGAAGTAGGCCGTCGGCAGCGCGTGGGTCAAGCCGATGAGCCCCCCGAGCACCGCGACGCGCAACGACGCTTTGAGCGAGTCCGCCTCGAGGATCCACGCCAAAGCCCACAGTGCCATGCCCATGCCCAGGCCATGCGCGATCCAGCCCGCCGCCAGCGAGTGCTCCCAAGAAAGGCCAAACGCCAGCAACCCGAGCCGTGGATCACGCCCGAGCGCCTGTAGCATCCGCATGGTCGAGAGCGGCAGCAGGAGCACGATCAGCCCAACCACGATTTTGACGGCGATCAGCACGTTCGAGATGCTGCTGAAGAAGGCGATGAGGACGGTCGTCGTCCAATACGGTACCGGCGCCCAGTTGACGCTGTAGTACTCGGCCGGCGCGCCCTTCCCCCAGATGATCTGCGGAAGCAGCGCGGCACAAGCAGCCGTGTCGGGTAGATCCCCAAGCGGCAGGAAGGCGGCCTGGGTGAGCGGAAGCAGCGTCACCAGCGACATCACGAGGGTGGCGACGAGCAGCAGCCGGTCCTCGCGGAAGGCGTCGACTAGCCGGTGCGCTCGCACGCCGCCCACCGGCTGTACGCGCGGTTGCCATTGCTGGCTCAGCCATGCCCGAACGTGGGCCAGAGTACGGGAAAGAGAGGGAGGCAACGGCAAGCGGCGCGCAGGCTACTCGAACCCCGCCTCTGGACGAAGCGTTGATCGTCCCACAATCGGCGACATTCGGTGCTCACGGGACACGAGACGCAATCGTGCCCGGGGGCGAGAAATGCTAAGCCCCGACCCGATGAAGCGATTGTGGCCGCCGTCGTGGCAGGTACCGGGGGTGGTTCGCTCGCTCGTGGCGGGCGGCCTCGCAATCTGGGGAGCAATCTACCTGGCCGAGTGGCTCGGGCGCAGCCAACCCGTGTCCAAGTGGTTCTTCTGGGACCTGGGGACCATTTGGTTGTGGAACCTGTATTTGTCCGCGGCCTGCGTGGTGGCGGGCCAGCGGGTCGTGCGCGCGCTCTTGCCGAGCGATCAGCGAACCGCCCTGGAGACGGTGGCCTTGGCGTTTCCGGTCGGCCTGGTGCTGTTCGTGATGGGCATGTACGCCGGAGGATTCCTGGGGCTGTACGGGCGCGTTTTCGCGCTCGGCTTGCCCTTGCTCATGCTGGTGGCCGGCGCCCGGTCCGCCGTGCAGGCCTGGAAAGACACCGCGCCGGAGCGCCAGACCTTGCAGCTGCGCGGGCTGCCGCTGGTCTTCAGCGTGCTCGGCCTGCTGCTCGTGGGCGTCATCTACTTGGGTTGTATGTCGCCCGATGCGATCAACTACGACGCCAGCTGGGTGCACATGGTCATCGCGCAAGACTACGCGCGCGAAGGTCGTATCGTCGCCTTCCCGGGGGACCAGGTGAAGAACGTGCCCCATTTTCAGGCCATGGTGGCCACCTGGGGCTTCATGGTGCCTGGCCTCGCCATCCCCGCCCTGCGCTGGATGATGGCGCTGCACCTCGAGTTCATGGTGTTCGTTTGGACACTGGTGGGCATCGCCGCCACCGCGCGCTGGCTGGCCGCGCGCGAGACGGCCGGTACGTGGGCGGCGCTCGCGGTTTTTCCAGGCATTTTCGTCTACGACAGCAACCTGGGTGGCGCGTCAGACCACTTTCTGGCTCTATTTTCGGCGCCGCTGGTGCTCGCGGCAGACAAAGTGCTGCGCCACTTCGATCGGCGGGCTGCGGTGCTGGGGGGGCTGATCGCCGGCGGGGCGGTGCTGAGCAAGTTTCAGGCGATCTACCTGCTGGCGCCGCTCAGCGTCTGGGCACTCGTGCGTATCGTCATCGCCCTGGTCCAGCGCAAACGCGGCGACGCCAGCGCTCCGTCCCTACGGGTGATGGCCGAGGCCATCGGGCTGACCGCCGTTGTTGCAGTGGTGCTGACCTTGCCGCACTTCCTGAGCAATTGGGTCTTCTACTCGAACCCGATGTACCCATTTCTGTCGGACGTGTTCCGCAACAGCCACCCCGCGGTGAGCGACGGAGCCATGCAGGCCAAGATGGTCGTGGCCGACTGGAACTGGAAGCCCCCAGAAGCGCTCGGTGAGCGCTTGTCCAAGGGGTTACAGATGGTGTTCACGTTTTCGTTCACGCCGCACTACTCGTTCGTGAACAACCTGCCCGTGTTCGGCTCGGTGTTCACGTTGTCCTTGCCGCTGCTGGTCGCGATCAAGGGCGCCCGGCGGCTGTGGCTTGGCGCTGCGATTGCCCTCGGCACGCTCATGATGTGGGCCTGCTCCTACTGGGTCGACCGCAACTTGCAGACCTTCCTGCCAGTACTCGTCGCGGTAACGGCAGCGATCTTGCTCCGCGCCTGGGAGCTAGGCTGGCTAGCGCGCCTGGGCATCTCGGCGCTGGTGCTGACGCAGGTCGCCTGGGCAACCCCGCTGTATTTCTCCGGCTCGGATCGCCTGACCGGGGCCATCAATCTGTTCAAGAGCGGCATGGAAGGGCGAGCCCGAGAGCATCTGGCGACCTTCCGCAGTCAGTACGTCGCGCTGGGCGCCGCGCTGCCGAAGAACGCGGTCGTCCTGCTCCACAACCAGCACATCATGCTGGGCATCGATCGCACCGTTTACCTCGATTGGATCGGTTTCCAAACGATCATCGATTACCGTACCTTCAAGACGCCGCGCGAGCTCTACGACCACCTCCGCAAGAGCGGCGTGACGCACGTTGTCTCCACTCCTGGCCTGCGCGCTGCATTCACCAAGCAGGAAGAAGCGATCTTCGACGTGTTTGCCCTGCGCTACCTGACGGTGCAGCAGCGCTTCTCAGATCTGACCTTGTACGACCTGCCAAAGTCGCCCCCCCCGGTGGAGGCTCCATACCAAGTCGCCATGCTTGGCATCTCGGGCTACCCGGACGGGCTCTATCCCGTGACGGCGCTCGGTAACAGCGTGTCGTTCCCGCCGTTCATGCAGTACCAGGCAACCCCCAGCCGCACCTCGCCCTCGCCCGCCTCGCTGCTCGACGACGCGAACGTCGTGATGGTTGGCTCACGCGCCGGCCTCGACAAAGCCACCAACGAACGGCTGCGGGACGAGTTCCGCCTCGCCCAGGGCTACAGCGAGTTCCGGGTGTGGCACCGCGGCCGCTGAAAAGAGCCGGGAGCGCTCACACGCCGCGCACGATTTGCGGCGCGGCGTGCAGCGTCGAGGACTTCAGCGCTTCGGGGGCGGGCTCCTCGCAAACGACCTGAATGTCGATGGATCCGAGCCGCTCGAGGATACGGCCGGTGATTTCTTCGAGCGTCTGGTCCGAATAGCGCGGCGCCTTCTCGATGCGCAGCGTGAGGCCGCCCGCGCGTGGCGTGACCTCGAACCGACTGACCGCGTAGCCGTACTGCGAGAGCAGGGCCGAGAAGAAGCCGCTCGAAACCCGCGCGTCGCCTGCGCCCTGCACAATGACCAAAGGCCGCCCGACCAACTTGCCGAGCCGCGGCAGACCTCGCGCGTTCGGAAACGACGTATCAGCCCCGAGCGCCACGGCGCGATCACCCGTCGCATAGCGGATGAAC
Source organism: Polyangiaceae bacterium (assembly GCA_036261775.1). Classification (GTDB taxonomy): domain Bacteria; phylum Myxococcota_A; class Polyangia; order Polyangiales; family Polyangiaceae; genus PMG-095. The sequence goes on from DATAKF010000107.1 coordinate 16,600, forward strand.
GGCATGCAAAGGTTGCTGAGATCGGTGACGAAGATTTCGCCCACTTCGCCGGGCGCGGCCGGTCGACCATTGACCAAGATTTCCACCACGTAGCCTTCGGCGGCCACCAGGTGGCCACTGCCCGGCTCCGCCTCGCAAGCGATCTCGGCAAACTCACCGCTGCGATACAGATCCAGTACCTTGCAACCGAAGGCCGCCGCGACTTCGGCACGCTCGGCGTCGCCCAACTGCTGGCCGTACGACAGCACGGCTTTGGGCTGGTGCGCGAGCGGCCCGTTCTCGGCGATCTGCCGCGCGAGCAAGAGCAGCGCCTCGGCCGGCCCCTCGATGAGCTTGGACTTCTGCTTGTTGATGGCGCGGATGCTCGCGGCAAGGCTGGCTGGGTCGAGCCGAAATGCGGACAAAAGCAGGCGATTGGCAAAGCGCGCGTCGCTCTGCACCTTGGCGGCTTGCGTGTCCTTCAGGCCCAGCCCTTCACCCCAGAAACAGGCGACCGGATCACCGAAGCGATAACCCGTCCAATCGCGAAAGCGCAGCGACGCCGCCCAACGGAACTCCAGCGCCCCACGATCTGCGAAGGCCACGAACGGCTCGCCCGTTCGTCCCGAGAGCGACACCTTTGCCAGGTCACCTTGTGAGGCGCCCTCTTGCATGATGTCGAAGTAGAGGTGCCGCTTGACGTCTGCCTTCGTCAAGAGCGGCAGCTTGTTCAGGTCATCCTGCGAGCGGATGTCCTCGGGATGAAGCTTCAGCTCCATCATGCGCACGCGGTAGTACGGCACGCTGCGGTAGGCGTGGCGGATCAAGCGGCGTAGCTTTTCGTCCTGCAGCTCGCGCAGCTGCTCGGGAGACAACCATTGCGTTGCCGTCAGCGTCTCGTAGGAGCGCTCGGCGCGGCTCGCACCGATGTCGCGGTTCCTGGACACGGTCGTGAGGTACGCGCGAAACCGGGCCGGGTGTTGGCGACGCGATGGCGGCTCGTCCAGCTCGGCGCCTTCCTTCTTGAGGAAATTCCGGGCCAGATCGTTGGGCTCCGCGTGAACCCGGTACTCCCAAAAGGCCGTTCCGACATCCACCAAGCAGCGCGCTGCGGCTTGGTAGGCGCGCCCCGCCAAGAAGGACTGCCCCTGCTTGCGGTCCTCGAAGACGGTCTCGATTTCCTTGTAGGAATAGCCCTTGGTGTGCGCCGCCACCATGATGAACGACTGCCAGTACGCGTAGCGCCCAGTGTACGTCAGTAGGTCCTGCATCACCTCGCGCGTGCAGCAGACGAAGCCCGACTTGTTGTCGCGGAGCGACATGCCGAACGTACCGTTCAAGATGACGTTGAAGCCACGCGACAGCGAGTAACGGTAACCGCGCTCACGCCCGACAGAGCTGCGCCAGCCCTGCACGATGTCCACGCTCGAGTCCATCAACGCCCGGTACAGACGCAGGATGTCCTCGGGCTGATACTGCAGATCGGCGTCGATGATGGCCACGTGCGCGCCACGCGCAGCGCTCACGCCCGTGCGCCATGCCCCGGCCATGCCGCGGTTCACGCGGTGAAAAACCCCCACCACGCGACGGTCTTTCTCGGAGTGAGCGCGAATGACCTGCGCCGTGCTGTCGGCGGAGCCGTCATCCACCAGCACCAGCTCACCGCGCAAGCCGCTGCCGTCGAACATGCGGAGCACGCGCTGGGCGAGCTCCGGAATGTTCAGTTCCTCGTTGAAACAAGGCACAACGACCGAGATATCCAGGCTTGGAGCAAGCTGGCGTTGGCTCTCGGGCGCTGACCCCCTGTCTTGTGCCATCTGCTCTCAGGCCTTACGGGCCCGGACGCTGATGCCGGACTCCTGAATGTCCATGTGCTCGATGGTCAGCTTCTCTTCTTTGCACCACTGCTCGACCTCCTCTTTGGTGTGCCGATGGGCGTGGAGCGGGTGGTACCAGTCGAAGTTGGTGATCACGTTGGAGTCCCAGTCCATCGTGTCGTTCCAATAACACTTGAACCAATTCCAATAAACGAGGCGCTGCAAATCCTGCTTGCCCGCCTTGATACCCAAGAGCGGAATGTCCTCGGGAACGTCGACGGTGAGCTTCAGGTCGCTCAGCATCTTGCCGAACTTGGTGATGGCCTCCGACACCTTCATGCACTCTTCGGGGCTCATGTGCACGGTGGTTGCGCGGATGTGATCGTCGCAGAACTCACGCGTCGGCGCCTTCACCTTGTAGACGTAGAAGTTGATGTGACCGCCCGGGGCCAGACGGGTGCACAGGTGGCGCAGCGACTCGCGCGTGTTGGGCGTGTGATGAATGACCTGATCGCAAGCGATGAAGTCGAAGAAGCCTTCACCAAACGGCAAGCGCGTGAGGTCGCCTTGCACGAAGTTGAGATTCGCGACGCTGCCCAGATCCTTGTAGGCCGTGCGCACGCCATAGCTGATGTCGAGGCCGAAGATGCTGGCCTTGGTGTTGCGCGAGTACATCTCGGCGTCGCGGCCGTGCGCCGTGCCGGCGTCCAGAATGCGCGTCTTGTTGGCCAAGAACTCCGCCAGCTTGGCCTCCGTCCCGAACCCGTAGCGATCCAGGTACCACTGCAAATAGTGGCTCAGCGTGGATTTGCGGTAATTGGTGGCGTTCTGCCACTTCCAGGAGAACGAATCGACCGTCTCCTTTTGCCCTTCTGAAAACTGATCAGCGCGAACCAACGCCGGCACGCCGCCTTCGATCGGATAAACCGCGCCCGATTTGGCGCTGAGCTTTCCGGAGACGATCTCCTCCCCGTCCAGGGTGGCATCAGACAGGGTCAACGGCTCGCCGCTCACCGGATCGCGAAGGAACTCAACCAGCGTACGCTTCATTTCATCCTCATTGTTTCGAGTCGTGTGCCAAAGCGAGTTGCTTCAAGCACTCTCCCAAGAGCACGTGGTTCCAGTCCTTGCGGTCGAACGCGCTACTCTTGAACAGCCACTGATTCACGGGGGCCGGCAGACCATGCTTGATGGTGCGCTGGGTAATACCGAGATCTTTACCGACCAGCTTCTGCAACGCCTTACGCAGGATCCATTTGCCGTGGCCCTCGCGGTACTTCAGGTCGTCGGCCAGCTTGGCGGAGAACTCGACCACTCGGTAGTCGAGGAACGGGTTTCGCACCTCGAGCGAGCTGCCCATGCTCAAGCGGTCTGCCATGACCAGCAGCGGCTGCATGAACACGGTGGCCTCCAAGTAGCTGAGGTTCTGGCCCAGGCTGCGGTTGGGGCGCCACGATTTGCCGAAATACTCGAGCAGCATCGGCACGCCGGCCAGGCCTTGGCGGCTGGCCATACGACAGAAGCGCTCGAGTGGAGACCCAAAGTAGCGCGCGCACAGGGTGCCGTAAGGGCCCGCGAAATCCGGCGCCAAGTCCTCCTGCTCGCGCAGCAAGAGCTCGTTCCGGTAGTAGCCGTTGAACAGCTCGTCCGCGCCTTCCCCGGATAGCGCCACCACGAAGCCATCGCGGCGGGCGGCTCTGGCCAAGCAGAACAGCGGAAACACGCTGAAGCTACCGACCGGGAACTCGATGTGCCGAGCAAGATCGCTGAACGTGCTGAGGAACTGCTCGCGCGTGGGGACGACGATGCGTGGCTCGAAGCCCAAGCGTTCAGCGAACTCGAGCACCAGCTTGCGCTCGTTGATGGTGCTCTCGAACTCCTCGAACTGGATGGTGTAGCTGACGTCCAGCTTCAGGATGGCTTGAATGAGCGATGAGTCGACGCCGCCCGACAGGAAGATGGTGACCGGAACGTCCGCGACTTTGCGCACCTTACAGGCGTCCGAGAACAGCTCGATGAACTGATCGACGGCCTTGTCCGGGTCGGTAATCTCGGAGGTTTGGTCGGGAAACGACCACCAGCGCTCGACGTGAACGCTGTTCTGGTTGGCGTCGTAGACCAGAAAGTGGCCACCCTCGAGGCTCTTGACGTTCGAGAACGGCGTGAACGAATCGAAGTAGAACTCGAGCGCGTTGCAGATTGGCACCTCTGCAAAGTCGAGGTTGCGCAGCGCCTTGAGCTCGGACGCGAAGGCGATGCCGCGCGAGTCGTGCGTGTAGAACAGCGGTTTCTTGCCTAGGCGATCGCGCGCCAGAAACAGCTTGTCGTCGTGCCAGATGGCGATGGCGAACATGCCGTTGAAGCGGTCAAGGCAGCCCGCCCCCCACTCCAAGTAGGCCGCCAGCACCATTTCGGTGTCGGTCGGGGTCTCGAAGCGATGGCCCTTGGCTTCGAGCTCGGCTCGAATCTCCAGCCAATTGTAAATCTCGCCGTTGAAGGCGATGACCGCGTCCCCCTTGGTCATGGGGGTCGGCACGTCTTCCTTGTAGACGACCGACAGTCGCGTCTGCCCAACGACCACCGAACGGCCGCTCCGCGACGTAACCACGACGCGACCTTGCTGGTCGGGTCCACGATGGTGGAGAAGCCGCTCGGCGTCCTTACTGATTAACTCGGGAGCGCCGCCAAAGATCCCGCACAAGGGACCCTCCTCTGTCGTGACCTGAACGACCCAAACATTCGAAAACCCAGCCTAGCACGGGCCTCATACCACGGCATCGACCGTGCCAAAGCCCAAATGACAACCTCGGGGCCGCCGTGTTAGACCACGGCGGGCGACGCCGCGCATGGCCACAACTGACCTCAGTCTGGACCTGACCCGTGCTGCGTCCGGGCCATCCAAGCCGCGCCCGGACGTGCAGTATCGAGACCCATTTCCGCTCGGCCTGGCGATGCAGGCGGTGGCTATCTTCACTGGCATCGGCGCGTCGCTCGGGCTGTTCGTCGCCTTGCTTGGTGTCCAGCAGGCGGTGTTCGCGGACTTTCTCGACAGCAACACGCTTGGTCCCGCGGCGCGTATGTCGCTCAGCATCGGCTTCCTAGCTGGCGCGGGCACCGGCGGCTTCTTCTCGCTGCTCTACGTGCTGCTGCGCCGGCGCGCGGGCGTCCCAGGTTTGCGGCGCGCCGCCGACATTGCGTTCCCGCTCGCGATCGCGTTCCTGCTGCCCAGCTTGTTCACGGCCAAGCCCTGGAACTCCCGCCCGATGGTGTTCTTGGTGCTGCTGAGCGCCGCAGCGCTGGGGTTCGAGTGGACGCTCCGGCAAGCAGTAGCCGCCTGGCCCGCCAACATCAGCGCCTGGTTCCGCCGCGTTTGGCCTAGTTCGCCCCGACTCAAGCGCTGGTTGCCGCTCGGCGTCGTGCTCGTCGCCAGCAGCGCCTACGCCATCTATTTCAGCCACTACACGATCCTGAACCACCAGCGCATGGGCACCGCTGGCTTCGATCTCGGGATCAACATCAACTGGTGCTACAACGCACTACACGGGCACCTGTGGCGCAGCACGGTGCTGTTTGGGGAGTCGGGCGGCAACTTCATCAGCGGGCACGCCATCTTTGCCATGCTGTGGTACCTGCCGCTCTTCGCGCTGAAGCAGGATGGCGAGTTCTTCCTGATCTTCCAGGCGACCATGGTGGGGTTCGCCGGCACCTCGCTCTATCTGTTCGCTTCCACGCAGATTCCGCGTTGGTCGGCAGTGGTCGTGGCGTTCGCCTTCTTGCTGTTCGCCCCGCTACACGGCCCGAACTTCTACGACTACCACGAGCTCTTGCCGCCGCTGTTCTTCCACTTCCTGCTCTATTGGGCGATCGCGACGCGGCGCAATTGGCTGGTGTGGCTGGTCGTGCCCATTTTGTGGTCGTTTAGAGAGGACATACCCGTCGGGACCTGCGTCCTCGGATTGTTCCTGCTGCTGACCGGCATTCGACAACGCCTCGGCTTGGTCTTGGCCATCACTTCGCTGGTTTGGTTCGTCGTGCTGAAGTTCGGCATCATGCCCTGGACCGGCACCTGGTGGTTCGCGGGCATCTACAAGGATCTGCAGCCAGCTGGCACTTCCGGCTACGGACCGGTCGTGCAGACGATGCTGATCAACCCACCCTACCTGCTGAAGACCCTGCTGACGGAAGAGAAGCTCGTCTATTTCCTGCACATGATGGCGCCGGTGGTGCTGTTGCCCCTGCGGCGCGCGGCGCTGCTCATCCTGGCCATTCCGGGCTTCGCTTTCAGCCTATTGACGACCGGCTACGCGCCGACGCTCTCGATTGCGTTCCAATATACCTGCCACTCCGTCCCGTACATTTTCGTGGCTTCCGTACTGATGCTGCGCGTGATTGGCCGAGGAGAGCTGGGTCACGTCCGCCGCCGCGCGGTGGTCGGGGCCATGGCGCTGGCCGTGCTCAGCCATAGCTACGTCTACGGCGCGGTGCTGCAGCACCAAACCTTCATCGGTGGCTTCTCCAAGGTCGAGTTCGAGATCACGCCGGCCGAGCAGAAGCGCTACCAGACGCTCAAGCGTCTTGCAGCGTCGATCCCGCGCGAGGCCAGCGTCGCCGCTTCCGAGAACGTGGTGCCGCACATCGCCTCACGCGCCAACGCCTTCACGTTGAAGGACGGCGCCGCCGCCGATGCCGACTACGTGCTGCTCCACGGCCCTTCGGTGTCACAGGACAACTCCCGAGCCGCGCTGAACATCATGTTCGCCCGGGACGAATACGGCCTAATCGCGCAGGGCGACGGCCTCTACCTATTCAAGCGCGGACTGACGACGCCGGAAACCAAGGCAGCTTTGACGACCCTGCATCTCAAGAAGCACAAGAAGAGCAGTGGCAGCGATGACTAGCGAACCCGATCCCCAACCCGCAGTGGCAGCCGAAGCCCAGGTCAGCACGAAGGCAGTGGCAGAAAGCCCCGCGCCCCGCGGCTTTCTGGAGTGGTTCTGGCGCGGTAAATCGCTGAAAATTGCGCGCGCCTACCGCACTCAGCTGCCGCGGGCGGAGCACGTGAGGTTGCGCCATGCTCTGGCCGCGCTCGAATTGGCCGATCGCGCCTACGATCCAGTCGAGCCGCTGCGCACAGGGTCGTCGCTCGGGCTGTCCATCTCGCTCTATCGCGAAGCCGTCTACTTTGCGCTGCTGGCACAGAACGAGAGCTTCGACGGTCCGGACCTGGCGACGCTGTTTCGCGAGTTGCCCCAAGACCTGTTGGAGTTTGCGGCGGGCGGCGCTGAAGAGCTGCGAGCCGTCAAGCTGGCGCTGGTCGAGCGCGACTTCGTGCAAACCGCCCAGTTGCCTCAAGAAGCGCTGCCGGGCGACGCGAAGGTCGCGCACGACTTTGCACATGCCTTGGTGAGAAAGAAGCTCCTGCCCGAAGCGCGCGTGGGCTCGCTCCTGCTGCAGCGCGGCGCGCGCAGCTTTGGTCTGACGGCGCTTTTGGCGGCCCTGCTCACCTTTGGCGTCCTCACGTTCCAGAGGCTCACCTTGAAGCCCGATTTGGCCGAAGGAAAGCCATGGCGCGCCAGCAGCGCCCTCGACATCTGCAAGCCGAAAGAGCACTACTGCGCCTCCGCTCGCACCGACATCTTCTTTTGCACGCTGGAGGAGTCCAACCCCTGGGTCGAGATCGATCTGGGCAAGCCGACTGACTTCTCCCGGCTCGACGTCACCAACCGCAGCGACTGCTGCGGCGAGCGCGCAGCGCCGCTCGTGGCCGAGGTCAGCAACGATCAAAAGGCTTGGCGCGAGGTGGCGCGCCGCAAAGACACGTTTAGCGAGTGGAGCGCGAAGTTCGCGCCCCAAAAGGCGCGTTACGTCCGACTGCGCGCGCCGCGGCGCACCATCCTTCACCTCGAAAAAGTCGCCGTGCGTGTACGCTGATGCCGACTGCTAGCCCCGACGGCCCTGGCGAGCGCCCGGATGGCGGCGCCGGCAAGCCGCTGCAAAGCGGCGCGTGGCCGCGCATCATCGCATCGCTTCTGATTGGTGGCGGCTTCTTGTGGCTGCTGACGCGCGGTGGTCTGCCGCTGATTCCGCCCAAAGAAGCGTTAGCCCAACTACCCGTCGGGCACGTCTTGGCGTTTTGCGCGCTGCTCATCCTCGGCATCGCTTTTCGCACGCATCGCTGGACCTATCTAATCAAGCCGATTGCTCCGGAAATGCCCGCGCGCCGTATCATGGGCGTCTGCATGCTCGGCTTCGCTGCCGTGTTTCTGGCACCCCTGCGCAGCGGTGAGCTGGTCCGCCCCTACCTGATTTCGCAAGGGGGCCGGCCAACCTTCATGCAAGCGACCGGCAGCGTCGCAGCCGAGCGCATCGTCGACGGCCTGATGGTGACGTTCTTCACCTTCGTCTCGCTGTCGTTGGCGACGAAGATCTCACCGCTCCCGAGCCGGCTGGGTGACTTGCCTCTGCCCGTCGCGGCCGTACCGGCGGCCGCCTACGGCGCGTTGATCCTGTTCAGTTGCGCCTTCGCGGGCATGACAGCCTTCTACGTCGCGCGCGGCTTGGCAGGCCGTGTGACGCGCAGGGTGGTCGGTCTCGTTTCGACGCGAGCCGCGGAGTTCGCGGCTGGCACCCTGGAGCGTCTCGCTGACGGACTCAGCTTCTTCCCCTCGCGCAGCACGCTGCTGCGCTTCATGAGCTCGACGCTGATCTACTGGGCCTGCAACATCCTGTCGCAATGGGTGTTGCTGCGCGGACTGGGGCTCGAAGCCTCCTTCGCCCAAGCCGCGGCCTGCATGGGCATTCAAGGCCTCGGCTCGCTGGTCCCAGCGGGGCCGGGCATGTTCGGGGCGTTCCAGATTGCTGGCTTCTCCTCCCTCGCCATGTTCTTCCCGATGGAGCAAGTGAAGACGGTCGGGGCGAGCTTCGTCTTCGTGACCTACACGGTGAGCCTGGTGCTGAACGTGCTCCAGGTCGGAGGCGGCCTCTGGCTCGTCTCGAAGGCTAAAAAGTAGTCGTCCATCCGCCCAGCGGTCGCGGGGCCATCGCTTGGACTTGCGCTCCGACGGCACTCGAAGCATTTAAGGAACTCCCATGGATCAGAGCCAGACCTCCGCCGAGGAAATGAACGACCGCCTCGCGGTCGAGCACCCCATCAACGACTACTACGCCAAGTCGCTCTGGCCGATTCGCAAGATCGAAGAGGGGCGTCTGCGCATCATCCGCGACATGGTGAGCGCGTCGCCGGGGGACAGAGTGCTCGAGGTTGGCTCGGGTGGTGGTCACGTGCTGCGCATGTTCAAGCAAGCCAAGCTCACGGCCGTCGACGTGTCCGGCAAGTTCTTGGAGACCGCGCGTGAAAACCTGAAGGGCTACGACTGCGAGTTCATCAAGGGCGCCATCGATCAGCTCGGCCTGCCGGCAGCCAGCTTCGATCGCGTGATCTGCACGGAAGTGCTCGAGCACATCCCGGACTTCGAGCCCGTCATGCGCGAGATTGCCCGGCTGGTAAAGCCCACGGGTCGCGCCGTGATCACGGTCCCCAACGATCCGCTGATCAACGCGGGTAAGAGCGTGTTCCGCAACTCGCCCGTCGGTTGGGCATTGGGTGACCGCGTGAACTGGGGCGGCGACCATTTCCACGTCCACCAGTGGCGCCCGAGCGAGTTCCGCGGCGTGTTGTCGCGCTACTTCATCGTCGAAGAGCAGCAGTCGTCGCCCTTCAATTGGCTGCCGATCAGGGCTTGTTTCGCGTGCCGCCCGCGCGGATGAGCCAGACGCCGGCGACGCCGCCCCAAACCTCTCGCAGGGTCATCTTGGATTTGCCTACGCGGCGATCCACGAAAACGATCGGAATCTCGACCACCCGCAGCCCGCAGCGCAGCGCGCGGTAGCTGGTTTCGATCTGAAAAGAGTAGCCGTTGGAGCGCAAGGTCGGCAGATCGATGCGCTCCAGCGCGTCCCGCGTGTACGCCTTGAAACCGGTGGTCAAATCTCGGAGCCCCACGCCGAGCACGAGCCGCGAGTAGAGCGAGCCCCCCTTGGAAAGCGTGTAGCGCAGCGGGCCCCAACCGCGAATCCCGCCGCCCGGCACCCCGCGCGAGCCGACCACCACATCCGCGCCCGCGTCGAGTGAAGCCATGAACGCCGGCAGCACCTGCGGATCATGAGAAAAATCGGCGTCCATCTCGAAGAACCGCTGGTAACCACGCTCCAGCCCCCAGCCAAAACCCGCCACGTAGGCGCTACCGAGCCCGAGCTTTCCCGAGCGTTCGAGCAAGTGCACTTGCGGGTCGTCAGCGGCCAGACGCCGCACGATGGCGGCGGTACCGTCAGGCGACGCATCATCCACGACGAGCACATGCGCGGTGGGCAGGCTCGCTCGCACTGCGACCACCAACGCGGCAATGTTCTCAGCCTCGTTGAAGGTTGGTACGACGACCAGCGTGGCCTCAGGCATAGGGAGGAACTCCACATAGCAAGGGGGCAGCAGCAATGGGGGCTGTCCGTTTTCGGCCAAGAGGCCCAACGTCGCTCCAGCAGCCTAGGTTCGGTGGTTCCGCTACTGTCCTGCTGAACGCGACCTGCCGCGCCGCTAGGCTTGCAACGAGGCCTGCAGCGCTCCCGCCAAGGTGGCGCGCTCGAAAACCGGAGCCCCCGCCGCGCGCTTCTGCAGCACGCCCGGCACCACGAACTGGCCGGTCAAGATTGTCTCGGCGCCCTCCCCGAACAGCAACTTCAAACCGAAAGACGGCGCCGTAAGCCAACTCGGGCGCCCCAGCACCTTGGCGATGGCGTCCGAAATCTCTGCGTTGCTCGCTGGATTCGGCGAGCAGATGTTCACCTTGGGGGGCATCGCTTCGTCGTCGATGCACAGCGTCAACGCGCGCACCGCGTCGTCCAGGTGGATCCAGGAGATGCCTTGTTGCCCGCTGCCGAGCTTGCCGCCGACGAAGAACCGGAACGGCATTGCCATGACTTTCAGGGGGCCATCACCGGGGCCGAAGACGATGCCGATGCGCGGGTTGACGACGCGGATGCCGAGGTCACGCGCCTCTTCCGAAGCTGCTTCCCAATCGACGCAGAGCCGCGCGAGAAAGTCGTCACCGGGCGGCGAGCTTTCGTCGACACGCACGCTCGATGGGCGATTGCCGTAGTAACCGACGGCCGAAGCGGACACGAAAACGCGGGGTTTCACGGAGGCTTGTCCCATCGCCGTGACCACGTTCTTCGTCGAGACGATGCGGCTGTCGTAGATGCGGCGCTTGACGGCTTCGGTGTAGCGAGCGCCGACGGCGCGTTCACCGGCCAGGTGCACGACCGCGTCGGCGCCGTCGAGCGCCTTTGCCCAATCGCCGACCGTATACGGATCCCAGGTAACGCTGCGCGGGTTGCCGTCGCGCGCAGCGCCGCGCGTGAGCACCGTGACCTCGTCGCCGCGCGCCACCAAGTGCTTGACGAGGGCGCTGCCGATGTAGCCGGAGCCACCACTCACGACGATGCGTTTCATCGCAAGGTGTTTAGGACCTACGTGCCTCCCTCGCAACTTAGACAACGGTCAGGGCGCATTCGGCTGACGCATCGGCGCCGCGCCCAAGCCAACGCCGAACGCGAGCGTCAGGCCCGCGTCGACCTCGAAGCACGCCCGCGAGCTGGAAGCCAAATTGCCACGTTAGGCGCTCGCGCGACGCGATTTGCGGGCCAAAACGCCCGGCTGTACATCCCGCGGTAACGGGTCTAACAATCCGCGCATGTCGAAGATGCTCGCTTTTTGTCTTGGTGCGGCTGCGCTCAGCATGGGTTGCGCCGGAAAACCCGCTGCTCCGTTCGACGCGCTGAAGACGTCGCAACTGACGGCTTACCGGCTGCAGAACAATGACCCGGCGCCGGTCGTTGCTGCCGCTCCGGCGGCAACACCGGGCGCGACCACGCCGCTGATCCCCGGTCTCGACCCGAACCTGCAGAACACGATCCTGCAGGGCGCTGCTGCACTCCAGAAGATGATTCCGCCGGGCATGCAGATCCCCGGCCTGGCTTTGCCCGGTGTTCCCGGCGCTCCTGGTGTCGCCGCCCCGGTCGCCGACACCACCCCGCGCTTCCAGAACTTCCGCATCCTGGCGCAGCAGCAAGTGCTCGACGCCGACCTGAAGGAGACCCTGGGCAAGCTGCTGGGCGACCCCGACAACTTCGACAACACGCTCGGGCGCTGCGCTCCGAACGTCATCTACCCCGAGTTCGGCCTGTCCTTCGCGAGCGCCCCGGGCGCCCCAGCGAGCGACCTGCTCGTGTCGATGGGCTGCAACCAGGTGGTCTCGCGCACCTTCAGCTGGCCGCACCCCGCGACCGGTATGAAGACCGATACGGTTGCCGATCTGTCGGAGGTCTTCACCAAGATCTTCCCGCAAGGCACCTGAGTCGGTCGCGGCTCTCGCTGGAAGAGCACCCGCCCGCCAAGTTCGGGTTTGGGCGAGGCTTTCGCGAGGACCAAGCGACCGTTGGGGCGCCTCCCACGGACACGTACTGAGTACGTGAGCATCGGACCGCAGCGAAAACGAAGTCCCAAACCCGAAATCGGCGGGCGTCGCCACCAGTTGAGCAAATGCCGCAGCCCGACCTGCCCGCCCCACCCCAACGGGTCGTGGCCCCTAACTGCTCGTGATCGCACGGGTAGTGGTACTTAAATAGGTGATCGACAAACGATCCGAGGTTTGATCTAACTGGCTCCATATTGCACGGAGCTGCCGCTGTTTCAGAGGTAGAGCGTCCCGAGGTTGCTCGGTTCACGCCCTGCTTGCGTCTGTACGCCGAGAGGATGTGGGTGAGCACGGGCGGCTCGTCTTCGTTCGACGAAGGCAAGGAGCAAGACGTCCCCGTCATCAGCCTTTGCTTCGACTACGAGGGCGTTCGGGTCCGCGCCGCCGACCGCCGGGACCGCTTTTTCGTTGCCCGGCCAGCGGGCATGGCCATGGTCGGCCGCGACCGCAACGGGGAGGCCCGCGCGCAGTGCCTGCTCGAAGGCTTCGGCGCCATCGAGCTCGGGCAGTTCGACGAAGTAGCGCCCGACCTCGATACCGACGCCGACTACGTGGTGCAGCTCGACGGCAACCTGCACTCGTACTGCTCGTTCTCTGCCTATGCGCTGCCGCAGCTGCGCGCGTTGGGTTGGCAGATCGAAGTCGATCCCAGCTACCCCTACCAAGTCGTCGAGACCGACGCGCCTTGGTACGCCGCCGTCGAGCCCGACGAGCAGCGCACCGACTGGTTCGGGCTCGAGCTGGGCATCACGGTCGACGGCAAGCGCGTGAACATGCTGCCAGCCATGCTGGAGCTGCTGGACGGCTGCGCCGATGGCGAAACCCTCGAAGCTTTGTTGAAGCAGCCGGCTCGCTTTCGCGTGGTGCCGGTCGGGCGCAACAAGTACCTGCCGGTGCCGCCCGAACGATTGAAGGCGCTGATGCAGGTGCTGCTCGAGATGTACCGAGGCGAAAAGCTGGTCGACGGCCAGCTGTGCTTCCCGCGTACGCGCGCCGGTAGCGTCGCCAAGCTCGATCTCGCGCTGGGCGAGTCGGCGCGGCTGCTGTGGTCGGGCATCACGAGTGTGGTCGAGAAAGCCCGTGAGCTGCACGAGCTCCCCAAGCCCATCGCCTTGCCGCGCGGGCTTCAGGCCAAGCTGCGCCCGTATCAAGAAGACGGCGTGCGCTGGCTGGGTCAGCTGATTCAACACGAGGCCTGCGGCGTGCTCGCCGACGACATGGGCCTCGGCAAGACGCTGCAGACCATCGCCCACTTGGTGCGCGAAAAAGAGTCGGGGCGGATGGATCGGCCGTGCCTGGCCGTCATGCCCACGAGCCTCATCGGCAACTGGCAGCGCGAGCTCGCCAAGTTCGCCCCCGATTTGAAGGTATGCGTGCTGCACGGCCCCAAGCGCGAGCAGCACCGCGGAGAGGTAGCGGGCGCCGACGTGGTGCTGACCACCTACCCGCTCCTGGTCCGCGACATCGAGGCGTTCGCCAATCAGCCGTTTTACTTGATGATCTTGGACGAGGCGCAGGCCATCAAGAACCCGCGCAGCTTGGCCGCCCGCACCGTGCGGCAGATCTCGGCGCGGCATCGCATGTGTCTGAGCGGCACGCCCGTCGAGAACAACCTCGAAGAGCTGTGGTCGCTGTTCGATTTCTTGATGCCCGGCTTTTTGGGTGACGCCGAGCGCTTCCGCTCGCATTTCCGCATCCCCATCGAGCGCAGCGGCAACCAGCAGCGGCTAGAAGCGCTCCGCGACGCCGTTACCCCCTTCATTCTGCGAAGAATGAAGGAAAGCGTCGCCAAGGACCTGCCGCCCAAGACCGAGATCGTGCGGCCTGTGGAGCTGGGTGACGAACAGCGCGAGCTCTACGAGAGCATTCGCGTGGCTGCGCACGGCGACGTGCGGCGGGCGATTCGCCAAAAGGGCGTGACGGCCTCGACCATCGCCATTTTGGACGCGCTGATGAAGCTGCGGCAGGTGTGCTGCGATCCACGCTTGGTCACGGTGCCGTCGGCGCGCAAGGTGAAGGGCTCCGCCAAGTACGAGCTGTTCTTCGAGCTACTCACGCAGCAGCTCGAGCAAGGCCGGCGCGTGCTGGTGTTCTCGCAGTTCACGCGCATGCTCGATTTGATGGCCGAGGCCTGCGGGAGCGCAAAATCGCCTACGTGGAGCTGACAGGCGCCACGCAAGACCGCCAAAAGGCCGTCGATCGCTTCGAGGGTCGCGAAGTCGACGTGTTCTTGATCAGCCTGAAGGCGGGCGGGACGGGCCTGAACCTGACCAGCGCCGACACGGTGATTCACTACGATCCGTGGTGGAACGGCGCCTCGCAGGCTCAAGCCACCGATCGCGCCTACCGCATCGGTCAGACCCGCCCGGTGTTCGTTTACAACCTGATCGTGGCCGGCAGCGTGGAAGAGCGCATGCTGCGCCTCCAACAGCGCAAGGCTCAGCTAGCTCAATCGCTCCTGGGCCTGGCGAACGCGCCAACCGCTTTGTCGGAGTGCGATCTCGACGACCTTTTCGCGCCTCTCGCGGATTGAGCGATTGTCTGAGCGGCGCGCAGCGCGCGACCCTCAATCCTCACGCCTCACGACTTCTTCAGCTCTTTGGGCTCCACGTAGTCGTTGGGCTGCAGCACCAAGCGCTCCACGCGCTGATCCGACACGAAGCCGTCGATGATTTCCGGCAGATCAGCCGGCGTGACGCGCCCGTAAAAAAAGCCGTCTGGCTCGACCGCGATCACCGGCCCGACCCAGCAGGTGTCGAGGCAGCTGGACGTGCAAGCCCGCACCTCGGTTTCGGCCAAGCCGCGCGTCTTGAGCATGCCCTTGAGCTGAGCGTGCAGGTCTTCTGCCCCGCGCACCGCGCAGGAGCCCTTGGGCGTGCCGTCGGGGCGGCGGTTGACGCACACGAACAAGTAGCGCTTTCGTTCAGCCATACGGGGGTGCCAAAACCTAGCGCTAGGAACGGCTTGCTGGGGTAACGAACTTCACGATTCGGCTTCGGCAAGCGTCACCCCGCGTGGGGGGAGGCTCGGCCGAATTCACTTCGGCCGAGGGGGGCGGCGCGTGCCGCCCCCTCCAAAGACCACCAGCTTGCGCACGGGGTAGGCAAACGCCACGAACACCAGGCCCGTGCCCAGAAAGCTCACCAGCTCGGGCGGCAAGCCGTGAATGCGCCGGATGAGCAGCTGAAACACGCTCCAGTTGAGCCCCAGCGTGACCAGCTCCGCCGCGACGAACAGCTTCAGCTGGCGGGACAGCTTGCCCGCCTGAGCCCGGAAGGTGAAGCCGCGGTTGCCCACGAACTGAACGCAAGCTCCCGCTAGCAGCGCCGGCAAGCGCGCTTGGGTGGGCGCAATGTCGATGGCGCGCACGCAGGTCGAGAAGATCGAAAAATCGACCAGCGTGGCGCCGCTGCCCACCACGAGCGCGCGCCCGAACCGAAGTGCGCGCGTCAGCAGCGACTCAGACGGCAACACGCACTGACTCTTCCACGATGCCTAGGAGCTCGTCCAGGTCGGCATCGGGAATGTTCAGTGACGGAGTGATGTAGATGGTGTTACCGAGCGGTCGCAAATACGCGCCGCGCTTCAACGCCTCGGCGCAGACACGGCGACCCTGCGTTTCCAGGTAGTCCTTCGAGCCGCCCAGATCGAGCGCGCCGATCATGCCCAGGCTGCGCGTCTCGACGACGCCCGGAAGCGCGCGGAAGCGCTCGAAGGCTTGGGCCAACCGCGTCGCCTTGACGGCAGCGAGCGCCAGCACGTCTTCGTCTTTGAAGACGCGCAAGACCTCGCGCGCCAGCGCGGCGCCCAGCGGATTGCCGCAAAAGGTGTGACCGTAAAAGAAGGTCCGCGAGCCTTCGCCAAGAAACCCCTCGAAAACGCGCTCGGTCGTCAGGGTAGCCGACATGGGCAACATGCCAGCCGTGAACCCCTTGGCGGTGCACAAGATGTCGGGCGACACGCTAGCATGCTGGCTCGCCCAAAACGGACCGGTGCGACCGTAGCCGGTGAACACCTCGTCGCAGATCAAGAAGACGTCGTGCTTTTTCGTGAGCTCGCGCAGCGCCTTCAAGAACTCGGGGGCGTAAAAGCGCATGCCCACGGCGCCCTGCGCGATAGGCTCCACGATGACGGCCGCCAGCTCGTCAGCGTGCTGCTCGAGCAGCCGCCCGAGTACCTCGAAGGCTTGCGCGTAGCCTCGTGAGCCGGGCGGCACACGCAAACAATCGATGAGCACACCGCCGAAGGGACGACGAAATAGATCGATGCCCGAAACCGACGACGCTGCCATGGTGTCGCCGTGGTAGGCGCCGTCGAGCGCCAAGAAGCGCGTGCGCTGGGGCCGGCCGTTTTGCCCCCAGTACTGCAGGGCCAGCTTGAGCGCGACCTCGACGGCGGTGGAGCCGTCGTCGCTGAAAAACACGCGTGAAAGGCCGCTCGGCGCTACCTGGCACAGCTCTGTCGCCAACGCCGCAGAAGGCTCATGGGCGATGCCGGCCAGCGCGACGTGACACATCTTGGCGGCCTGCTCGCACAGCGCGCGCACCAGCCGCGGGTGCTGATGGCCGAGCGTTGCCGTCCACCACGATGCGTTGGCGTCGAGGTACGAGCGACCATCTACGTCATGGAGCCGCGAGCCCTGAGCCCGCTCGAGCACGAGCGGAGTGCCGTGCTCCAGGTACTCCTGCATCTGCGTGTACGGGTGCCAAACGTGCGCCCGGTCCTGGCCCAAGATAGCGTCGCGGTGACTCAAGCTGATTTTTCCTGTTGAACCTGCACGCTGGGCAACCCCGGACTCTGCTGTTCTTCCGGCGGCGGGCCGAGCGGGAGCAGTAAGGTAACGGTGGTGCCCTGCCCTTCTTCGCTGTCGAGCAAGATTTCGCCGCCGTGCGCCTCGATGATGCGATGCACGATCGGCAGCCCTAGACCGGTGCCGCTCGGGCGGGTCGTGAAGAACGGATCCAACGCGCGCTCGCGCACGCCTTGTTCCATGCCCTGGCCCGAGTCGGCGATTTCGATGCGCACGGCGGCTTCGCCGCGCAGCTGGCCCCGATGCACCAAGATTTGCACGGTGCCGCCCGTTTTCATGGCCTGACAAGCGTTCTCGACCAAGTTGTCGAAGACCAACCTGAACAAGCTCGGGTCGACCCAGACCGTCTGCAGCTCCGGATCCTCGTCCATTTGCACGACGATTTGATGCCCGTCGAGCATCGCGGACGAGCGCGAGCGATTGGCCAACTCGAGCAGCGAGACCGGCGAACGCTTCACGCTGACGGGGCGAGCAA
This sequence comes from Polyangiaceae bacterium, assembly GCA_036261775.1. Taxonomy (GTDB): domain Bacteria; phylum Myxococcota_A; class Polyangia; order Polyangiales; family Polyangiaceae; genus PMG-095. The sequence goes on from DATAKF010000107.1 coordinate 34,210, forward strand.
ATCGCAACAGATCCGTCACCAGGCGATTCAGGCGCGCCGCCTCCTCGTCCACGATGCCGAGCAGCATGGTGCGATCTTCGTCGCGCACGGCGCTACGGCGCAGGCCCGCCACCGCGTTGACGATCACCGCCAGCGGGTTTCTGACTTCGTGAGCGATGGCGGCTGCCAGCTCACCGACGGCTGCCAGTTGCTTCTTGGTGACGAGCTCGTTCTGGACGAGGCGCAGCTCGGCGTACGAATGTCGCAGCTCTTCGGTCTTTTCGTGCAAGCTGCGCGCGGCTTTTTCGAGCTCGTCTTTGCCGACGCGGTAGCGCAGAAGCAGCGTGCCCGACACGCCGAAGGCGTAGAGCAAGAAGGCGTGCGGCAAGAGCGGAATGGCGTTTTCGATGAAGCCGAACGCCAAGGCGCCGTCGTTACCGACCGCCGGCAAGATGCACAGAATACCGAGGATGGCCGAGCCCACCTCGCGACGCCCGGCGCGGTAGGCGCTGACCAGCAAGGCGGCCGCCAGCGCGGTCTCGACCGACGCCACGACGTAAAAGCTCTTGCCGAGCCAGTTGGCCTGGCCAACCAAGTGCTCGATCTTCCTGCCGAACACGAAGGCATCCAGCACGTGCGGCGGCCCTGGCAGCCACCAAGCCCCGCCCCACAGCGCGAGCAGGTAACCCACCGCGACCACGTAGAGCCAGGTCACGCGATTCGACGGCGGCGGCGTGCGCCCAAAACACAGCGCAAAGTGCAGATTGAGAGCCGCCGCCAAGATCATGCCGCTGTGCGTGACTTGATCAGCCAGGACTCGCGCAGCCAGGCCGACTTGCGCGTAGTCGAACGCTACGCCCGCGCTAGCCACGGACAGCGACAGGCACAAAAGGCTGAAGATGAAATACTCGGTCTCACGTCGCCCCAAGAAGTAAGCAAACGTGAAGAACACCGATAACCCGAGCTGGGCAGTGGCCCAGGCCGTCAGCAGTCCAGACAGGTACTGGGCCATCAGCGAGCGCGTTCGGTAGCACGCGAAAGCTCGCGATTCACGGTCACCACACAACTTGCGCCATTCGAGCCTAGTTGCAGCCTGAAATCACCGCTGGGCAGCGCCGGCGGACGCCACTGTCCGGGCAGCGGCGCCGAAGCTTCGTGCACGAGACGGCCGCGCTCGTCCACGAGCCGAACCGCAATCGGCAGAACAGAGGCGGGCCCTTGGAGCTCGAACAGCACGGCCTCGTCCCCGTACACGGTGCTGGGTTGTGCTCGACAAGCGTCGGGCTCGGGGGCAGGCGGGGTGGGAGCCGCTGGTGGCGCAAGCCGTTCGGGCTCGCGCGCCCCCACGTGGACGAGCTGCGGTGGTGGCGCCGCGCCAGCGCACGCAGCGACGCTACCACCAAGGCCGAGCCAAACTAGCGAGCGAAACACGAACGCAGAATACGCCAAAGCCGGCTCGGACGCCGGACCAACGGCGGCGGCACCGGCGGCGGCCTACCTGCCCCGCGGTAACTCTGCTACTCCAGGGAGCCGTCGATGAGTTACCTGGTCCTTGCTCGCAAGTGGCGCCCCCAGCGCTTCGAAGATCTCGTCGGGCAGGACCACGTCTCGCGCACCCTGGCCAACGCCATCGCCAGCGGGCGGGTGGCGCACGCCTTCCTGTTCACCGGCGTCCGCGGCGTAGGCAAGACGACCAGCGCGCGCATCCTGGCAAAGGCGCTCAACTGCATGGGGCCGGCCGACGATCCCAAGCACGGCGTCGAATTCGGGCCGACCATCACCCCTTGCCTGCAGTGTCCAGCCTGCCTGGAGATCGCCCAGGGCACGGACATGGACGTGCGCGAAATTGACGGCGCCAGCTACAACGGCGTCGACGAAGTGCGGAAACTGCAGGATTCCCTGCCGTACCGCCCGGCGCGCGACCGCTACAAGATCTTCATCGTGGACGAAGTCCACATGCTCTCTTCGAACGCCTGGAACGCCTTCCTAAAGACGCTCGAAGAGCCGCCAGCGCACGTCAAATTCATCTTCGCGACCACCGAAGTGCACAAGGTGCCGGTCACGATTTTGAGCCGCGTGCAGCGCTTCGATTTCAAGCTGATCACGACGCAGACCATCGCGACGCGTCTACGCGAGGTGCTGAGCGCCGAGAAGATCGAGGCCGACGAAGCAGCGATCTCGATTGTCGCGCGCGAAGCCGCTGGCAGCATGCGCGACGCCATGAGCGTGCTCGACCAAGTCATCGCTTGGGGCGGGCAAAAGCTGCTGGGCGCTGAGGTCGCGCGCGTGCTCGGCGTGGCGAGCCACAGCGTGCTCTACGAGCTGGCTTCGGCGCTGCAGGGCGGTGACGCCGCGCGCTCGCTATCCATCGTCGCCGATCTGGCCAACCAGGGTTACGACATCGGGCACGTCGCGCGCGATCTGCTCACGCTGCTGCGCAACCTGGTGGTGGCCAAGGTCGTCAAGGAGCCCGAAGGCTTGCTCGATCTACCCGACGAAGAAGCCGCCGACGTGAAGCAGCTGGCGGCCGGCGCCGACGCCGACGACTTGAACCGGCTGTATCACGGCTTCTCTCAGGGCTTCGACGAGGTCGTGAAGAGCGAGCGCCCGCGCATGGCGCTGGAAATGCTGCTGGTGCGCATGGCGCGGCGGCCCCCGCTGCTGCCCATCGACGATTTCGTAGCTCGCTTGGCCGCGCTCGAGCGCCGGCTGAGCGGTGGCGGTGGCGCGCCTCAGCAGACGCAGCAGCGGCCCGCGCCGGCGGCCAGGCCACCACACGACAGCGCGGCGGCCGAGCAGCAAGGCTACGCGGGTCGGCAACGCGAACCGCGCAGTCCCGCACCGAGCAGCAAAGCTCCGAGCGATGACCGCGGCGGCGAACCTCCAGTAGCCCCTCGCCCCCCCGCGAATACGCGCCCACCCGAGCGTGAGCGCGAGCGTCCTCGCACCGGGCCCAACCCCAACGTCAGCCCGCCGCCCCCCGAGCCCGAAGCCCCCTCGCAAAGCATCGAGGAGCTCGATCAAACCTACGCGCTGATTCTGGCCATCCTGGAGGCCGAGCGCCCCGATTTGGCGGCCATGCTGGGTCACGCCGTCCCACTCAAGCTCGTCGCCGAGAGCGTGATCGTCGGCTGGCCGCCAGACGCCATGCTGGTCGCCAGCGACAAAGAGAGCGTCGCCGCCCTCGCCCGCGCCGCGGATAAGCATTTTGGTAAGTCGTGCTCGGTCAGCTTCGAGTTCGAGTCCGAGCGCTCGCGCGGCCGTAAGACCTTGGCAGCAGCCGACAGCCAAGAGCGCGCCGAGCGAACCCGCGCCGCCTACGCGGCTGCCCAAAAGCACGAACGCATCACCGAGGCCGTGGAAATCCTCGGCGCCAAGCTGAAAGAGCTGAAACTCGGAGGCGCGGCCTGACATGTTGCCCGATCCCCTGCTGCACCTGATTGAGCTGCTCGCGCGCCTGCCCGGCGTCGGTGAAAAGACCGCGCAGCGCTTCGCGTTGCACCTGGTGGCTGAGCGCTCTGGCACCGCGCAAGCGCTCAGCGAATCGCTCCGTCAGCTCGGCGAGCGGGTCAAGAGCTGCGAGCAGTGTGGCAACATTGCCGAGGTCGACGAAGCCGGCAAGGCAACTTGCGTCGTCTGTCGCGACAAGCGCCGTGACCCAGCGCTGCTGTGTATCGTGGCAAAGGTGCAAGATTTGCTGGCGATCGAGCGCAGCGGCGCCATGCGGGGCCGCTATTTCGTGCTCGGGCGCTTGCTGTCGCCGCTCGACGGCATCGGCCCCGACGAGCTACCGCTCGAGCGCCTGTTCAGGCGCATCAAGGACGACGGCGTGCGCGAGGTCATCGTGGCAACACCCCCTTCCGTCGATGGCGAAGCGACCGCGCTGATGCTGGCGCGCGACCTGACGAATCGCGGCGTCTCGGTCAGCCGCATCGCCAGCGGCGTGCCTCACGGCGGTGACCTCGAGTTCGCCGATCAGATCACGCTGGGCCGTGCCATCGAGGGTCGACGCACGCTCGACTCTCGTTGATTTCGCGCGCCGTTTCCGCGAGCATCCAAGGCCCATGGCCGAATCGCGACGCGTCATCAAATCCCCCGATGCCCCCGGCCCCGGTGGCTTCTACTCGCAAGCCATCGCCTCGGGCGACCTCTTGTTTTGCTCCGGGCAGATTGCGATCGACGCCAAGACGGGCCAAATGGTCGAAGGCGGCATCGAGGCCGAGACCGAGCAGGTGCTCACGAACCTGAAGGCCGTGCTGGCGGCCGCCGGCGCGACCTTGGCCGACGTGGTCAAGACGACCGTCTATTTGTCGAATTTCGCGGACTTTCAGGCCATGAACGCCGTGTATGTGCGCGCCTTCCCCACCGATCCACCGGCCCGCGCCACCGTGGGCGTCTCGGCGCTACCGCGCGGCGCCAAGATCGAGTTAGAAGCCATCGCGCGCTTGCCGTGACTTCGCGTCGCCGAGCGACTCACTCAGGAACCCGAACATGAACGCACCCGCTTCCAACTTCGATGGCCAGCTGCTCAGCGCCTCCGCTGCCGACGCTCTCTCCAGCCTCAGCAAGGCGGGCCCCAAGGCTCCCCAGCTGGTCGAAGCGTGGGTCAAGGCGGGCAACGCAGCCGCCGTCGCGGAAGCCGCCGAGCGCGCCGAAGGCGCTGCCCGCAAGGCCGCGCGTCGCGGCTTGAACGTGCTCAAGTCACGCGGCGTCGCGGTGCCGGAGCAGGCTCGCGTCAGCGCCGTGACCGGCCCCAAGAGCGCGGAGCAAACCGAAGCGTTTTTGCTCGCTCCCGACAGCCAGGGCAACGTGCTCATCGCCATCACGACTCGCAGCGTCACCACGCGCGGCAAGGTCGTGTTCGTCTACTTGAACGACGAGCTGGGCATCCACCGCGTCGACGTGGGCGAGCTCAGCCAGTCTCAACTCAAGGACGCGCTGGCCAAGGCGCTGCCAGGCGCGCGCTACAAGGCCGTCTCGGTGCCGGTCGAGTGGGCACGTCGCCGCGTCGCCGACGCTCGCGCTCGCCACGCCGAGCGCAAGATCCCGGAGCCGCTGGGTTTTGCTCGCGGCGAGTCGCTGCTCAGCCCCGTGCCGAGCGAAGCCATCGCTCACCCCTTCGACGCCGAAGGCCTCGAGCTGTCGCTCGAAGACGCCGCCGAAATGGTGAAGAACTCGGCGCAGCTCCACAACTTGCCGGAGCTTGCCGGCTGGTTCCCCGAAAAGGGCGCGGTCGACGAGCTGTTCGCCTACGTCGGCCAAAGCCTGTCCGAAGCCGGCCACGATCCGACGCAGGAGCCGCCCGCCGAAGCCTTGCGCAACGCGATGACCGAGCAGATCGCGGCCGCGACCGATCGCTATTTCACGCCCGAGCGGCGCGCTCGCCTGGTCGTGGCGCTGAAGGACGCGGCGATCAGCGCGCTGCCGCGCGAAGGTGAAGAGATCGGCCTACAGCTCTCGGCGCTGGCCAAGGTGTGCGCTGAAGCCGGCCTCATCACCAACCCCCCGCGCGAGATCCCGTTCTTGCGCGGCTACTTCGAAAAAGCCGTCAGCCTGCTGGCCATGCAGAACCAGGGACGCATTCGCATCCCGGTTCCGCGCCCGGCGGATGCCCCGGCGGCTCCGTAGCGATCGCCGGAAGGCGGGAAGGGTTTGTTGTGGGGTCGACCAATGCCTAGGGCGTGGTCGATCTCTGGCAGGTAGCCCGAAACGCCGTGAGCAGCCGTAGCGTCGTCGCACCGGGTTTTCCGGTGCCGACTGTCGCTCCGTCGACGCTCACGACCGGCACGAGTTCGCGAATGCTCGAGCAGAAAAACACCTCGGCAGCGCTCTTCAGCGCGTCGAGCGGCAGGCTCTGGAGTGCAATCGGAACGCCTAGCTCGGCCGCGACCGCGAGCACCGATTCGCGCGTGATGCCGAGCAGGATGCCGTCGCTCTCGGGCGGCGTTACCAGCGTGCCGTCGCCGAGCACGGCGAACACGTTCGACGTCGAGCCCTCGACGACGCAGCCCCGCCCGTCGACAATCAACGCCTCCGCGGCGCCTGCCAAACGCGCTTCGCGACTGGCCAAGACAGCGACTAGGTAATTGCCGACCTTCGCGCCGGCCGCCGCGCTGTGATCGGTCACGCGCTCGGTGCGATGCGTGATGACAGCGACGCCGTCCCGGTAGGTCTCGGCAGGCGGCGATTTGAGCGGCGTCACGATCACCACGCGCAGCGCATGACGTGAGAGCCCCGGATCCAAGCCCAAGGCCTCACCCACGCCGCGCGTAATGGTGAGCCGAATGTAGGACTCCGCGTTGCCGGCGCCGACGATGGCCGACTCCACCTCGCGGCCGATTTGCGCCAAACTGACGGGCAAATCGATGAAAACGCGAGCAGCGCTAGCGGCCAGCCGCGCCAAATGCCGGTCCAGAGCAAACGGGCGACCGCCGTAGGTGCGCAGCGCCTCGAACACCGAATCGCCGTAGAGAAACCCGCGATCGAAGACGCTGACCTTGGCGTCGTCCGGGGGCATCGGACGGCCGTCGATCAGCACCAGCGAGGTCACAGCGCTGGGCCTACGCGCAGCAACTCGGTACCGCCCGGCCAGATCAGCTCGACCTCGAGCGGACGCGTGGCCGTGACGGTGACTTGCGGACGCTGCGTCGTGTCCGTGCGCGCTTCGACCTTGAGCTCTGCTAGGCCGTCGGCGCCGAACGGATAACGGCTCACGCCGAGCTCGTCGACGCGTCGCAGGTTCCAGGTCAGGCGTCCGTTGCGCGAGTCGTAGCGGAGGCCGAACAGGTACTCGAAGAGCACAGCGATCGGCGTGATACCGGTCCAACCGACGAAGTTGCTGCGCCCGCGACCTTCGCTCGGCTTGTCGGGCGCGTGATGCTCCCAAACCGACGCGGTCTTTTCGAACGACTCGATCACGTTGAAGTAGTGATTCTCCGCGATCTGCTGCGCCAAGTCGTCGAAGCCGCGCTCGCTCAGGCCGCGCAGCACCATGTAATTGGTGGGCGCCCACACGCCGCCGAGCCACAAGCCGCCGTCACCGTCGTAGCCAGGCGTATCCGCAGACAGGCTGGGAATCCGGTGCAAGCGTTTGAATTCGCTCTCCAAATCGAGGTGCGCCACGAAGCGCTGCAGGCGCTCCTTCGGTACCACGTCGGCCAGCAAGGCCCAGTAGGCGCCGATCGTCTTTACCTCGGTGAGGCGCGTCTGATCGCGGCGCAGGTCGTGAAAGAAGCCGGTGCTCTCGTCCCACAAGTGCTGGTTGATGAACGGGACGAGTTGGGCATTCTCTTCGGCGAAGTCTTGCACTTCGTCTCTTCGCCCCAGCAGGTCGGCGAAGGCGAGCACGATCTTGTTGGCGAGCACTGCCTGCAGCGTCGCGTCCACCCACGTGCGGTGCGCGTGCTCCAGCTCGGTCTGCGCGCTGGGAATGCGCGGCTGATTGTCCATGCCGCTCGAGAGCCCGGTGCCCCAGTAGCTGCCGTTGGGCCACGTGCGGTACTTGCGGTTCCACAAGCCGTACGCCACCAGCGCCGGGAACACTTGGCTCACGCGCTTCTGATCGCCAAACTGCAGGAAATACTCGTATTCGCTCAGGCCGAGCACGTTGGGCCCGCTGCCAGCAGGATCGAAGCGGCTGTAGCACTCGCTGCCGTTGTGCTCGCGGAACTGACGACAGATGCCGCCATCGGGGTGCTGCTTGCCGTAGAAGTTGTCGAGCGTGTGCTGGAACTTGAAGGCCCTATCCCCGTAGCGGCCGAACAGCGAGATGAAGACCGAGTCCCACATGTACAAGCAGTCGTTGAACATGGTGGACGAGTAGTCGCTGATGAAGCCGTTCTCGTCGTTGGCGCGGCGGAAGTTCTGGAAGGCGATCTCCCAGCAGCGCCAGTAACACTCGATGGCGGGTGCGTGACCGGGCCAGTGCGGCACCGGCAAGAGGCGCGCGCGCGCGTCCTCGAAGCTTGGAAAATCAGCGCTCGTTCGGCGCGCGCGGCGCCGGAAAGGGTTCTCGTTGGCGTACGGGATCTCGACGTACGTCGCGACGTAGCTCGTATCCAGAGGTCGGTTGCGGAGGTTGAGCGGATTACGCATCGCCCTGAATTCGTCTAAATATCGGGAGGTTCCGCGTCCGGCCCTCGGGCTGCTCTCGAAGAACCGGCCCTCACCGAATACCACATTCGGGGGGCCCTGCCTGCGCCTGGCCGCCTGGCCTAGAGGGGCGCCGATTTCAGCGGGTAGCGGAGGGGTTGTCGGCCCGCGAGGTCGGACTTAGGTGAGGTCGCCATCCTTCGATTTCCCGCAGTTTTCCGAGCGGAAGCCGTCGCCTCGCAGCAGCGACGCCCCTTCGGAGCTGTGGTACCTGGGCCCCGCGCGCATGTCCGACCAGCTCTCTTCAGACCTCGCCTCCCTCAAGATCGACCGTGGTGCGCCGCGGCCGAAGGGCAAGAGCCCTCTTGGCACCATCGTGGTCGTCGCCCTCCTGCTCGGTGGCGCTGGCGCTGCGTACCAATTCGGCCTGCCCTACGTCTCGTCGGCCGTCTTCAAGACCGAGGTCGACACGACCGAGGTCATCACCGTCTCGCCCGCCCAAGCCTCGGTAGAGCTCACCTCCACGGGCTACGTGGTCGCGCAATCGGTCTCGGCCGTGGCCAGCAAGGTCGCCGGCAAGGTGAAGGCCCAGCGTGTGCGCCAAGGCGCCAAGGTCAAAGCCGGAGACGTGCTGCTCGAGATCGATCCTTCCGATCAAAACGCCGCGATCGCCACAGCCATGAGCCAGGCCGCCGCCGCGCGCGCCCGCGTCATGACCGCCAGGGCCACGGTGTCGGAGATCGAACAGCAGGCCAAGCGCGCCAACTCGCTCGCCCAAGAGGGCATCGGCCCCAAAGGCACCGCCGACGATCTCCTGGCGCGGGCTGCCTCGTTGAAAGAGCAAGTCAAAGCCTCCGACGCCGAGGCTCGAGCGGCAGAAGCGCTGGTCTCGGCGCTGCGCGTCAACCTCGGCAACTTCACGGTCGTGGCGCCGATTGCGGGCACGGTCGTCAACAAGCCGCCAGAGGTGGGTGAGTTCGTGGGTCCGCAGCCGGCCGGCGTCGCCATCGACATGGGCGGCGTGCAGATCGCCGACTTTACGACCTTGATGGTCGAGAGCGACGTGCCCGAGCAGCGCCTGGGGCAGATCAAGATGGGCGGCCCCGCGGAAATCGTGCTCGATGCGTTCCCCAGCAAGCGCTACCGCGGCAAAGCCGTCGAGGTCACGCCCAAGGTCAATCGCACCAAGGCGACCGTCACGGTGAAGGTCGCCTTCGTGGACGAGAACGAAGGCGTGCTGCCGGACATGGCGGCGCGGGTCAGCTTTCTCACCGGCGAGCTCGACAAGGAAGCCATGAAGGCCCCTCCCAAAACGATCGTGCCCTCGTCCGCCGTGGTCGAAGTGAACGGCGCCAAAGTCGTGTACCGGCTCGAAAGCGGCATCGTGCGGATCACGCCCGTCACGTTGGGGCCTGCATTCGGTAACGGATTCGAAGTACAGAGCGGTGTGAGCTCGGGAGTAAAGCTGGTCAGCAGCCCTCCCCCCGGTCTCGCCGACGGTCAGAAGGTCAAGGAAAGGAACGCGGGATGAGCGAGAACACGAGCAACGGTAAGAGCGACATCATCGTTCTCTCGAAGGTGGGCAAGTCCTTCTGGCGCGGCAAGGAGCGGTTGGACGTGCTCAAGGACCTCGATTTGACCATGAAAGAGGGCTCTTTCGAGGCATTGATGGGCCCCTCCGGCTCGGGCAAGTCCACGCTGCTCAACCTGATCGCGGGCCTCGACGTGCCGACCTCCGGCTCGCTAAAAGTCGCAGGCTCGGAGCTGAGCCAGATGAGCGAGGGCGATCGCGCTGGCTTTCGCGCAGCCAACATCGGGTTCGTGTTCCAGACCTACAACTTGATGCCCGTGCTGACGGCAGTCGAGAACGTCGAGCTGCCGTTGCTCTTGGCCAAGCTGCCCGCCGCCGAGCGCCGCAAGCGCGCCGAAATCGCGCTCAAGGTCGTGGGCCTGGAAGGCCGCATGGGGCACTACCCGCGCCAGCTGTCCGGCGGTCAAGAGCAGCGCGTCACCATCGCGCGCGCCATCGTGACCGATCCCAAGATCATCGTGGCGGACGAGCCCACCGGTGACTTGGACCGCGACAGCGCCAACGACATCTTGAACCTGCTCGGCAAGCTCAACACCGAGTTCAACAAGACCATCGTGATGGTGACCCACGACCCGGCCGCTGCGGAGCGCGCCAGCGTATGTCACCGGCTCGACAAGGGAGCGCTGGCCGTATGAACCTGACCAGCATTGCTGCGCGCAACATCGGCCGCAACAAGCTGCGCACCACGCTGACGGTGGCGGTCGTCGCCATCGCGACGCTGTTCTTCATCCTGCTGCGCACGGTCGTCTGGTCTTGGACCAGCGCGTCCGAGTTCTCCAAGAAGGACCGCATCGCCACGCGCCACAAGGTCAGCTTCATCTTGCAGCTGCCCAAGCGCTACACCGAAGAAATCAAGCAAATTCCGGGCGTTACAGCGGTCTGCTACGCCAACTGGTTCGGCGCAAAGGACCCGAAGAACGAGAACGACTTCTTCGCCACCATCGCGACCGACCCCAAATCCCTGCTCGATGTTTACAGCGAGATCAAGACGTCGGAGCCCGAGAAGCAGGCCTTCTTCTCCGATCGCCAAGGCGCGCTGGTGGGCGACGCGCTGGCCAAGAAGAAGGGTTGGAAGGTCGGTGACAAAGTCACTCTCGCCGGTACCATCTATCCCGGCGACTGGACCTTCAACGTCTCCGGCATCTACACGACGACCACCACCAACGTGGATCGCTCGACGCTGTGGTTCCACTGGGACTATTTGAACGAATCCTTGCCCGAACGGCGCAAGGACATGGTCGGCTGGATCGTCACGAATATCAAAGACTCCAGCGCCTCGGGCCGCATCTCCAAGGAAGTCGACGCCAAGTTCGAGGATCGCGATCTGCAGACGATCACGATGAGCGAAGCGGCGCTCAATCAGTCCTTCTTGGGCATGTTCGCCGCCGTCCTCAAGGCCATCGACATCGTGTCCATCGTCATCACCGCCATCATGGCGCTGATTGTCGGTAACACCATCGCAATGGGTGTGCGAGAGCGCACCAACGAGTACGGGGTGCTGCGGGCCATCGGCTTTCTGCCGGGCCACATCGCCCAGTTCATCTTGGCGGAAGGCGTGGTGATCGGCCTGCTCGGCGGCACCATCGGCGTCTTGCTCGGCTACCCGGTGGTCAACAACGGCATGGGCCGCGTGATTGAAGAGAACATGGGCAACATGTTCCCGCAGTTCAAGGTTCAGCCTGAAATCGCCGCATTCGCCTTCGGTCTCGCGTTGGTGCTCGGCCTGCTCGCGGCCATCTTGCCCGCGCGCAAAGCCTCGAAACTACAAGTGGTCGAAGCCCTCAGGCGGGTCGGTTAAGGGAGGCACCAGTGATTCCCATTTCTTACAACGTGCGCAGCTTGATGGTCCGCAAGACCACCACGCTGGCGACCGCGGGCGGCATCGCGCTGGTGGTGTTCGTGCTCGCCGCCGCTTTCATGCTGTCGGCAGGCGTGAGCAAAACACTGGTAGCCGGTGGCCGCGCCGACAACGCCATCGTCACCCGCAAGGGCGCCGACACCGAGATGGCCAGCAGCATCGAGGGCCCCGCCGTCAGCCTGATCTTGGCTACGCCCGGGGTGAAGAAGGACGAAGCCGGCGCCGCGTTGGGCGGCGGCGAGGTCGTGGTCGTGATCGCTCAAGATCGCTTGGGCGGCGAGCCAGGTCAGGTCACCAACATCTTGGTGCGCGGTGTCTCCGACAACGTACTCAAGGTCCGGCCCGACGTGCGCATCATCGAAGGGCGTCCGGCCAAGCCGGGCACCGACGAATGCGTGATCGGCAAGGGTCTGGTCGGCAAGTACCGAGGCATGACCATCGGCGACAAGTTCGACCTCAAGAAGAACCGACCCGTCACGGTGGTCGGCGTCTTCGAGGCTGGCGGCTCGTCGTTCGAGTCCGAGGTGTGGGTGAATCTCGAGACCGCGCGTTCGTCGTTCGGTCGTGAGGGGCTGGTGTCGTCAGTGACGGTGCGGCTCGAAAACGCCGCCAAGTTCGACGCCTTCAAGGCCACCATCGAGACCGACAAGCAGCTCCTGCTCGAGGCTCGGCGCGAGACCAAGTACTACGAGGATCAGTCTCAGGGCACGGCCATCTTCATCGGCATCATGGGTGCGGTCATCACCGTGTTTTGCGCGGCGGGCGCGACGCTTGGCGCCATGAACACGATGTTCGCGGCCGTGGCGCAGCGCAAACGCGAGGTCGGCACCCTGCGCGCGCTCGGCTTCTCGAAATTCGCGATCCTCACGTCGTTCGTGGTCGAGTCGACGGTACTGGCGTTGGCAGGCGGTCTGGTCGGCCTCCTAGGTGCGCTCGCGCTGACCATGACGCGCGTATCGATGATGAACTTTCAGACCTGGCAGGAGATCTCGTTCTCTTTCGCGGCCACGCCGGGCATCTTGATCGGCTCGGTGTTGGCCGGTACCGGTATGGGCATCATCGGTGGGTTCTTGCCGGCTCTCAAAGCCGCCGGTACCTCCCCGATCGAAGCTATGCGCGGCTAGCGCCCGCGCATCCGAACTAGTTCTTCAGCCATCCGCGCGCGCACCAGGTCGCGCAAAGCGTACGAATCGCCGCCCACCTCCTCCGCATGGATGGGCGGCAGGATGTGCACGTCGACCGGGAGCGGTACGATCCGGGCGCGGTGCTTGGCGATGACCTCTTGGGTGCCGTCGACCACCAGCGGCACGATGGGCACTCCCGCGCGCGCGGCCAGCCAAAAAGCCCCGCGATAGAACGGGATTAGCTGCCCATCGGGCGAGCGCGTGCCCTCGGGGAACACGCAGAGCGCCTGGCCGCCCCGCAGCATGTGCTCGCTGCGGCGCAGCATGCGGCGAATGCTCGGCAAGTGTCCGCGGCGCAGCGCCACGTAGCCGTTGAGCCACATATTCCAACCCAAGAATGGCGCGTAGAAGTTCTCGATTTTGCTGACCCAGGCCAGGTCTAGGTAGGTGCCGTAGACGGCCAAGATGTCGCACATCGACTGGTGGTTCACGACGTAGACGCAGCCCGTCACGCCCTTCAGGTGCTCGCGACCGCTCACCTTCACGCCAGCAAAGGGCGCCCAGGTCAGGTAGTGCGCGCCCCAATACGTGGTGTAGCGACGCAGCCAGCGTCGCTTCGGATCCCACCACGCGGTGAGCAGAAACAGCGCCAAAGCCGGCACGAACAAGATGGCGCAGGTGACCATCAAGTACGGCCAGTAGAAGGCGTTGTAGATCAAAAGCCCCACCGGCCCGAGTCGCGACGCGCGTCGCGGCAACGCCGTAGCGGCTTCGCTCGCTGTCTCGGTCACCTTGCGTCCTGCTTGGGCTTGGGACTGAAGCCACGCACGTAGGCCACCAAAAGAGTCAGCTGCTCATCATCGAACAGCGGACCAAACGCCGGCATCTGCCCTTTGCCATCGCGGATCACGTGCTTTAGCTCGGCGTCACTACGGCTTGCCTGGAAAGCGGCGTCACAGAAATTGCGCGGCGGCGGCAACCCTTCTGCCGCTGGTACCCCGCCGCGCCCGTCACGCCCGTGGCAGACCGCGCAGGTCGAATCGAACAGGTGCTGAGCCTCGGCGTGCGTATCCCCGGCGATAGCACGGCGCTTACAGCCCGCTGCTGGAACCAGCAGCAGGGCCGCGAGCGCCGTCCAGAAGTGCAGCCCGAAGCGGCTCATGGCGGGGCAGTAGAATTGAACGCCCCTCGGCGCAAGGGCCTACGAACCTGGCCCCAAATCGGACTATGCTCCGCCCGCCATGCGTATCCGGTCCAGCCGCACTGTCGTTTCTTGTCTCGCGTTTTCAGCCTTGGTCGCCAGTCTTGGCGCCTGCAACACGAAGACGGAAGAGCCCGCCACCAAGACCGAGCCCGAGAAGCCCGCTGCAGCAGCTCCTGCTGCAGTGACGGCGAGCGCTGCTCCAGCTGCCGCGGCCGTGACGGCCAGCGCAGCGCCGGCCGCTTCGGCGGATCCGAAGGCCCTCCCGGCTCCCGCCGACGTCGCCACACCGCCCGCTGACGCCAAGAAGACGGCCTCGGGCTTGGCGACCAAGATCCTGACGCCCGGCAAAGGCAAAGAGCACCCGCAGGACGCGGACTCGGTCAAAGTGCACTACACGGGCTGGACGAGCGACGGAAAGATGTTCGACAGCTCGGTCGTCCGCGGCGAGCCCACGAGCTTTGGCGTGACGCAGGTCATCGCCGGCTGGACCGAAGCGCTGAAGCTGATGGTCGTCGGCGAGAAGCGCCGCATGTGGATCCCGGCCAAGATCGCCTACGGCGAGACCGCGCGCCCCGGCTACCCCGCCGGCCAGCTCACGTTCGACGTCGAGCTGCTCGAGATCACCGCGCCGCCCAAGCCGCCCGAAACGCCCACGGACGTCGCGGGGCCGCCCGCGGGCGCCAAAAAGACGGAGTCGGGCCTCGCCTACCGCGTGCTCAAGAAGGGCACCGGCAAGGATCACCCGACGGCCACCAGCCGCGTGCGCGTCCACTATTCGGGTTGGACCAAAGACGGCAAGATGTTCGACAGCTCGGTCACGCGCGGTGAGCCGACGAGCTTTGGCCTCAACCAGGTCATCCCCGGCTGGACCGAAGGTGTGCAGCTGATGGTGGTCGGCGAAAAGACGCGCTTCTGGATCCCCGGCAAGCTCGCCTACGGCGACGAACCCAAGCGCCCCGGCGCTCCCTCGGGTCAACTCACGTTCGACGTAGAGTTGCTCGATATCGAAAAGTAAGGTTGGAAGATGTCCTCCTCTGAGGGGAGGACATCAAGCTCTCTTCGAGCGCCGCGCCGGATCTTCTGGCAACAAATGCCCGTGCGCTAGCTCCATCGGCTGAATCTTCAGTCGATCGATGAGCTGGCGGCTGTTGGTGGCGATCATGACGGTGATGCCCGAGTCGTCGCGGAAGCGCTCGAGGCGCTCGTAGACCAAGTTGCGCGTCGCCGAGTCGAGGCCACCGTCCGGATCGTCGAGGAATACGAAATTGGGGTTCAACGCCAAGGCGCGCGCCAGAGCGACACGCTTGCGCACGCCGAGCGAAAGGTGCGCTGGCAGCGCGTGAAAATCTGTCTGAGCGACCCGCAGCTCTGCCAAGGACTGGCGAGCGCGTAGGTTCAAGTCTTCATCGTCCAAGCCGAACAAATCGGCGTGGTAGCGCAGCGCCAAGGTGACGTTCGCCAGCGCGCTCAGGTTCGAGAGCAAGCCGCCCTGCCCGAAGAGAAAGCCGCGCCGCACTTGCTGCCGCATCAGCTCACTCGGCTTTTTGGCGGCGGCCAGATGGCCGTCGAGCCAGACGTGCCCCGCGGTAGCGTTCAGGAGCCCCGCACAAACGTAGAGCAACGTCGACTTGCCAACACCGTTGTCGCCAGTGACGATCAGCGTGCGGCCGGGCGGGACGTGCAGCTCCGTCTCGCGGAGCACCCACAGGTCCCCGTAGCGAAACGAAACGTCTTCCAGCCACAGTCCCTCCTTCATGGTGCCGGCAGCGGTGGCCCCACCACCCAGTAAAAGCCAGCCGTGAGAGCCGTGTTGTAAACGACGCAGCCAAGCAAGCTCATCACCACCGCGCGGCTAGCCTGCTGCGGCACCTCGGTGGGCGAGCTGTTCACCTGCAGGCCAAAGTGGCACGAAAGCCAGCCCACGATGGTGCCAAGCCCCAGCCCTTTCGCGAAGAATAGCGCCAAATCGTGCGGCATTACGCTGCCCGCGACGCCTTGCTGGAAGCTCGAAAGGCTGGCGCCCGAAGCCACGACACCGATCGCAAAGGCCGCGCTCAGGCTGACGATGCTGAAGTAGATCATCAGCGCCACGACGCTGACCACGCAGCCCACCATGCGCGGCAACACCACGTAGCGCATCGGATCGATGCCGAGCGACGACAGCGCCAGCACCTCCGAGTTGACCTTCATGTTGCCCAGCTCGGTCGCGATCGCGGTACCGGACCGGCCGGCGACCACGATGGCCGTGATCAGCGGTGCCAGCTCGCGCAGCACGACCGCCACCAGCACGCGGCCGATCAGCTCGCCGTCGGCGGGCATCATCATGTTGGTTTGGATGATGATACTGGCGCCGATCAACAGGCCGATCGCGCTGACCAGCGACAGCGCCTGCACGCCCGTGAACATCACCTGCGTCAGCATGATGCTGTGCACCAGACGCTTGGCCGCCACCCCCGGCGCGAAGTCGGAGGCGAGCGCGTCCTTTAGCGTGCCGAACAGCGACCACGTCTCCGACAGGCTAGAAATAGCCCGTCGCCCAATGCGCTCGACCCAGCTGGCTTCCCGAAGAATGTCCGATCTCGGGTCGTACGGCAGGGTGGAGCGCACTGCGGGGGCCTAGCCTTTTAGCGCTGCCAGGCGCGCCTTGGCCTCTTCGAGCCCATCGGTTTGCACGGCGCGCTCGTACATCTGCAAGGCCTTCGGCTTCTCGTCCAGCTGCTCGTGCACCTGGCCAAGTCGGAAGAAGACCATGCTCTTCTTGATGGGGCCGGTCGCGTCGTCCAGCTTCTGTAGCAAGAGGGCGCGGTACATCTGCTGCGCCTTCTTGTGATCGCCCACGCGCATGGCGACTTCGCCAAGCAAAGTGAGCACGTGCACGTTGCCCGGCTCGATGCGGAACGCCTTGTCGAGCTCCTCCAGCGCCTTCTGCACCTCGCCGTCCGCCAAGTAAGCAGCCGCCAGGCGCCGGTGAATCTCACCCAGCTCCTTGGTGCGCTTGGTGCCAAAGCTGTCGACGATGCGCTGCAGCACCTCGGCCGCTGCCTTGCCGCGCCCCGAAGCGCTGTACTGGTCGCACAGCTCGAGCAAGATCTCGCGGTCGTCGGGCTTCAGCTTGCTGGCACGCTCCAGTAGCTCGGCGGCAGCAACGTGGTCGGTGCGCTCCTTGCTCTGAATTTGCGCCGCTTTCTGCAGCAACTTGACCGCGTCTTCTGGCTTTGCGGCCAGCTCTGCGTCGCGAGCCAACAGGCCCGAAAGCTTCTCCCACTCCTTGGAGGCTTGGTACAGCAAGCGCAAGCGGTCGCGCAGATCGGTGTTGGGCTCGTCGTGAACCAAGCCGCGCTCGAAGGCGCGCGCCGCCTTGTCGGTGTTGCCCAGCTTCTGCTCCGTTTCACCGAGCTCGACGGCCAGAGCCACCGCTGGCGCGCCGCTCGCCATGTCGAGCAAGCGGCTGATCACGTCTGCGGCCGCGCTGAGGTCGTTCTGGGCCTTGTACAGCCGCGCCAGCGCTTCGAGCGCGCCTTGGTGGCTGGCGTCGCGCTCCAGCACGCCGCGGTACGTCTCGATGGCCCGGCCCCGGTCGCCCAAGCGACTGTCGTAGACCTCGCCCAAACGTACCTGGAAGCGCAGCTCGCTGGTGGTGTCACCGCGGCTCTGCGCCGCGCTGATCTGGGTCGAGAGCAGCTCGGCCAGCTCCTCGTCGCGCTGGGTCTTCTCGTACAGCTCGGAGAGCGCCACGACTGCTTCGCTCTGGCCTGGCTCTTCTTCCAAGATGGCGCGAAGTAGGTCGATAGCGGTGTCGAGCGACTTGAACTTGTCGCGGTTCAGCTGAGAAAGCTCCAGCCGCAGCGCCGTGCGGGCCGCGGGCGACTCCGCCATGTCGATCAAGCGCTCGAGCAAGCGGCCCAGCTCCTGGTGCCGATCTGCCGCCGGGTACAGCGAGCGCAGCGCGGCCGCCGCGTCGCGGTCGTTCGGGTCGTCCTCGAACAGCTGTTCGAACAGCTCGGTGGCCTTGGCGACGTCACCCAGCTGGTCGCGCGCGATTTCTGCGGCACGACGGCGGAAGGCCCGCACGCTGGCTGCGTCGGCGCTCAGCTCGGCTTGCCTGACCGTCAGCTTGAAGGTTTCGGCGAAGTCGCCGGCGGCTTCGCGCAGCTTGCACAGCTCGGACAACGCCCACAGGTTGGTGTCGTCTTGCGCTAGCAGCTCACGCAGCACCGATTCGGCCGCGGCCGTGTCTCCGCTACCTTCCGCCAAGCCCTTGGCCTGACGGTACAGCTCTTCGCGCCGCGACTCGTCGACTTGCAGCTTGGCGCGCTTGCGCAGCGTGCCGAACAGATCCAGCTCACGACCGGGCGCGCGCTGCAGCTGCTCGATACCGAGCAACACCTCGTCACTGCTCGGGTCGAAGTCGAGCGCTCGTCGCAGGGCGCTTTCGGCCGAAGCGTGGTCGTTGGCCTTGTCCTTGAACCAGCCGGCAAGCCGCATCGAAAGCTCGACGCCCGACTCTGGGCTCAAGTCGGTCTTCGACTTGATGGCGCCCGACAACGCCTGGCAGGCCTTGTCCCACTCGCCGGTAATCGGCGCGAGCCGCTCGATCTCCTCGAGCAGAGCGCTGTCTTCCGGGGCCTCGGCCAGCCCCAGCTCGATCACGCGTTGCGCGGCGCGCGGGTCCTTGCCCTCTTCTTCGAGCACGCGCGCCAAGTTGCGGCGCATGTCGATGCGGGCTTCGACGCTGTCGGCATAGCCCACGCGCTTTTCGTAGAGGTTGGCCAGCTTGTCGGTGACGCCGCGAGCCCGGTACACGGACTCGAGGATCTCGGACACCTCTTCGAACAGCTCTTCGTGCTCGACCAGCTTCTCGAGCTCGATCACGGCGGCTTCGTGCGCCGGCACGCGCTCGAGCGCCATGCGCAGTGAGCCAAGCCCACGCGCCGGCTCCTTGAACTGGTCGATCTGGATCTGAGCCAGGCGGAAGTACAGGTCCGCTTGCCGCTCGTCGGAGCTTTCTACCGACACGCGCCGCTCCAGGATTTCAGCCACGGCTTCGTGCTCGCCCAAGCGCGTGTGCAGCCGATCGAGCGCGTCGAGCAGCTCAGGCTGGTCACCTGCTTGCTCGACGGCGCGCTTGTAGGCCGCGACGGCTCGCTTTTCGTCCTTCAGCTCCACCTCGGAGATGCGGCCGAGGCGAACGTAAAGCTCACGTGCGACCTCGGGGTCGAAGGTCGAGCCAGCGCGATCGGACAGCGCGTCGGCGTAGCGACCAAAGCCGGACGTCGCGCGCGACAGGCGTTCGAGCTCGGTGTGCAGCTCGAGGTCGTCCGGGCGCTCGCTGATGGCGCGCAGCAAGGCCGACTCGGCCTCGTTCTGCTTGCCCAGGTTGGCTTCCAGAACGCGCGCGATGGTGCGCAACGTGTGCACGCGCTCGGTCGGCTCCGTCTCGATGGTGAGGCGCAGCTCCAGCACGTCGCACAGCTCGGCGTGACGACCGCCCTGCTCCAAGACCGGCACCAAGATCTCCGCCACGCTGCGGCGCAGGTCCTCGTGACCGCTGCCGATCTCGCGGACCGAGGCGATCACGTCGCCGTCGGTCGGCGCTTCTTCGAGCGCCGAGCGGTAGGCGTCGAGCGCGTCCTCGTAGCTGTCCAGCTTGGAGGCCAGTATGTTGCCGATTTCCTTGCGAATTTGCGCGCGTTCGGCCGGAGTTTCCGCGGCGCCTGCTTGTAGCCGCAAGCTGTCGAGCAGCTCGGACCACATGGACTCGGCGCGGTACAGCCGGTTCAGCGAGCCGAGCACGCCGTTGTCACCAGGGCGCACTTGCAGCGCCTGCTCCAGCACTTCGATGGCCTTGCGCTTGTCGTTCAGTTGCTTGTCGTAGCAAGCCGCAGCGCTGAACAAGAGCGTGTACTTCAGGTCATCGTCGTCTTCCGTCAGCTCAACGCGACGCTGGTAGAGCTCGACCAGACGTGCGGCGTCGCCCTTGGCCTCGTACAGCTCGATCAAGCAGTCGACCGTGAAGGCGCTACCGGGATCCAGCTCGAGGGCCTTCTCGTAGCCCGCCACCGCGCCGGCCGCGTCGTCCAACATGTCGCGCTTCGCCTCGGCCACGCGCCGCCAAACGCTGGCGCGCTCTTCGTCGTTGGGCAGCAGGTCCGCCTTGGCGGTGAGCACACGTACCAGGACCGGCCAATCGCTGAGCAGCGTGGCCAGCGACTCCATCTTGTTCAGCGGCTCGATGTCGGACTCGTCGGCGTTGAACAGCCGCTCGAAGGCTGCCAGGGCCTTACGGGGATCGTCGCGGCGCGTGTTGTGCACGTTGGCCAAAGTGGCCAAGATCTCGCGCCGGTCGCGCAAGTCCGGCGACTCCTCCAAGACGGATTCGTAGGCTTCGGCCAAGGCGTCCCACGCCGCGGTGCGCTCGCACAACCGCTCGTATTCGGCGCGCGTCTCGGCGTCGTCGGCGTCGAGCTTGACGGCGGCTTCGAGCGCGCGGCGAGCGCGATTGAAGTCCTCACCGCGCTTCTCCCACAGCTCTGCCGTCTCGCGCAGCACACGCACCTTGTCGGCCGTGTCTTGGGCAAGCTGGTAGCGGTCCTCGTTCAGCTGAATCTGGCGGCGCCAGTCGTCGAGCGACTCGTACAGCGGTCGCAAGATGTCGACGACGCGCTCCGTGTGCTCGGGCAGCTTGCGCAGCTGTTCGAGCAGCGTGATGGCGTCTTGCTGGCGCGGCAGCGCAGTCACGATCTCTTGCAGTTGGTCGATGGCGCGCTCGATCTGACCTTGCTCTTGGTGCAAACGCGCCAGGGCCAGGCGGTACTGGGCCGCCTGCTCCGGCGCGCTCGTGCTCTCGGCGCGACGCAGGTACAGCTCCGCCAGGTCGTCCCAACGCGAGCGCTGGCGATACAGCTCGGTCAGGGCGTCGAGCGACGTCGCGTCGTCGTCCTGCACTTCGAGCGCTTGGCGGTAGGTCTCGATGGCGTCGTCAGGCTTGTTCAGGCTGCCCTTTTGCAGCGCTGCCATGGTGTGCAGCAGGGCCAGGCGCTCGGGCGCGTCGAAGCGATGCTCGAGGCCTTGCCGGAACAGCTCGACGCGCTCCTCTGCGCGGCCAGCCTTCTCGAGCAGCTGATCGACAGCTTCGAACAGCGACTTGCTCTCGGGCTCGAAGGCCAGCGCGCGCCGGAAGAACACCAGCGCTTCGTCGCCCTCGTTCAGGCCGCGGAACAGCTCGCCGGTGCGGCGCGCCAGCTTCACGCTCGCTTCGTCGTCGGTGTCGATCTTCTTCAGCTCGGCGGCGTAGATCTCGGCCAAGCGGCGCTCCGCCGAGGCCACCTTGGCTAGGCGCTCCAGCTCGCTAATCGTGCCGGCGTCGCTGGGATCTTCGGCCAAGAGGCGCGCCACGGTGTCGAGCGCGGCCGTGTAGTCTTCCTTCTGCTCCTCGTACAGCTTGGCCAACCGGGTGAGCAGCTCGCGCCGCTCGTCCGGATCACCGCTGGCTTCGAGCCGGGCGCGGATGGTGTTCATCACCTTGCCGAAGTCGGCTCGCAGCAAGTACACGGGCTCCAGCAGCGCGGCAGCTCGTGCGCGCTCGACCGGATCGGGCGCGTCGTTGACCAAACGCTCCAGCTCGGCGATTGCGCCCTCGTGTTGACGCTCGGCCGACAACGCGCTCTCCAGCTCGTCGAAGGCGCGGCCAATGTTGTTCTGATGCCGCGACGCCACGCGCGCGATCGCGACATGCAGCCCCGCCGGCTCGCCCAGCTTGGCGTCCAACTGGCGCTCGTACAGGCCGACCAGCTCGGTCCACATCGACTCGGTCGTGTACAGGGCTTCGAGAGCCGTCAGCGCGTCCTTCTCGAGCGTGATGTCGAGGATGGTCTCGTAGACCTCGATGGCGCGACGGCGCTCCGAGAGCGCTTCGCTCAGCAGCTTGGCGCGACGGAACAAGAGCGATTTGCGCTCCTCGTCGTTCTCGGCAACCTCGGTGCGGCGCTCCAAGATCTCGAGCAAATTGCGGGCGTCGCCGCCCTCTTCGTACAGGGACTCGAGCGCCGTTAGCGCTTGCTTGTCCTCGGCGCGCAGCTCGAGCGCCTTCTTGTAGTAGGTGCGAGCCAGCTCGCGATCGGCCAGCTTGTGCCGCGCCAAATCGGCGATCTTCAAGGTGACGATCAGCTGCACGTCGCCGTCGAAGATTTCGGGCACGACGTCGCAGAGCAGCTTGACGTACTCGGCTTGGCGCGAGGTAGCGGCTGCCAGCCGTTCGAGGTGCGTGAACCACGGCACCAGGTCCGAGTGGCCGACGGCAGAGCGCACGGCGCGCTCGGCCAGCCCAAAGGCGCGCTGAGCATCGCCCAGCGGCCCTTCGGCCACGCGCATCGACGCTTCCAAGCCGTTCAGCTTGTCGAGCGGGTCATCGGTCGTGTCGACCTCGATCAAGAGCGTGGTGAGCAGCTTCTCGTTGTCACCCTCACCCTCGAAGATTGGCTTCAGGATCAACGCGGCCTCGCGGCGCGTGGGATTTTCGCTCGATTCGAGCAGCTTGGAGAGCGCAGCGCGGCTGGCTGCGTGCGTGGTGCTGAGGTTCAGCGCGCGCCGGTAGACCTCGATGGCACCGCTGTCGTCGGCCAGGTGCTCGCGCTTGAGGTCGCCGAGCTTTGCCAAGATTTCCAGCCGCTCGTCGTTGGTGTCGCAAAAGTCGAGGTGCCGCTCGTAGGTCTCGGATAGCTCTTCCCAGCGCCGGGCCGAGGCGAACAGCGCTTCGAGCGCCGACAGGGCATCGCGGCTGGGTCCGAACTCGGCGCTGAGCGCCTGGTAGGCGTCGATGGCCTCGGGGACGGAGTCGAGCTTCTTCCACAAGGTCTCGGCTTCGCGCGTCATCAGCGAACGGCGCAGCTCGCCATCGCTGCTGCCCTCACGGCGACGTTGCAGCACGCTCACGAGATCGCGGTAGCGCCCGGCGCTCTCGTACAAGCGATCGAGCGCCGCCAGCGCCTCTGCGTCGTCCGGGTTCTCGTCGACGCGCGATTTCCAAGCCGCGATGGCGCCGGCTTCGTCGTTCAAGACGCTTTGGCTGAGGGTGCCGAGGCGCCCGAACAGCTCGCGGCGCGTGGCGCCGTCCTGCTCGTGCTGCACCTGCAGGCGCAGCATCTCGGCCAGCTTCGTGCTCTCACTGGACGCCACGTAAATGCGCTCCAGCGCCTTGGCGGCGGGCAGCACCAGCTCGGCGTCGGCCTCGTCCAGCTTCAGAATGCGACGGTACGTCGCTTCAGCGCGCGCGGGATCGGCCAGCAGGTCTTCGTAGATGCGCGCGACGGCGCTCAAGATTTCGCCCTTCACGCCGGCCGTATCGGCCTTTTCGTGGGCCTTCGTCAGCACGTCTGCCACGCGCTCGTGCGCCGACACGCGCCGACCAATCTCCAGTAGGCGGCCCCGCGCCTCGGTGTCGAGCGGGTCCATGGGCACCAGCTCGGCCAGCGCGTCGAGCGCGCCTTGATCGTCGTGCAGGCGATCGTCACGCAGCATGGCGATGCGGCGCAGCAAATCGCGGCGTTCGTCTGCCACCTCGGGCGACGTGAGCGACTCGATGCGAATCGCTAGAACGCGCACCAAATCACGCACTTCGTCGCGCGCTTCGTAGACGATTTCGAGAGCGCGGGCGGCGCGCGGACGCAGCTCTCCGATGGCCAGCATGCGCTCGGCGAGCTCACGCGCCTCGTAGTCACCCACGCGCTCGCGCAGCACGTCTTCGACGTGACCCATGGCCTTGTCGGGCTGATGCAGCTCGAGCTGCAGCTTGGCGAGCCGCAGCTTCAGCTCGAAGGCTTCGTCGCCCACGGCGGTCTCGAGCCGGCGCTCCAGCAAGGCCGACAGCTCACGGCTCTTGCCCTGCTTCAAGTACAGGCGATCGAGCGCGCGGATTGCCGCGTCGTGCACGGGATCGATCTCGAGGATGCGCTCGTAGTAGCTGGTAGCCTTGGCCGCGTCTTCGGTGATCTCTTCGCAGATCAACGCGACCTCGACCAGCATTTCGACGCGGCGAGCCAGGTCGTCGGTCGCGCGCGAGGCGCGGTCGTACAACGCCTCGAGCTCGCTCCAGCGCTCGGCAGCCGTCAAGATGTCCTTCAAGCGTTGGAAGGCGGCTTCGTTGCTAGGCGACAACGCGAGCACGCGCTCCAAGTACGGCGTCGCGCCGATCGGATCGCCGAGCTTGTCTTCGTGCAGGCGCGCTGCGCGTTCGGACAGCTCGCTCTCGAGCGCCGCGTCGTGCTTGCCGCGCAGCACTTCGCGCAGCGCTTCGGCTAGGTCGGTGGGGCGACCCGACGCGCCTGCCAACGAGTCGGCGCGCTCCCACAGCGAAAGCTCGCTCGGGAACTCGCGCACCGCCGCCAGCATGACGTCGAGCGCGCTGCCGTGCGCGCCCAGTTTGTGCTCGTTCACGTCCGCCAAGCGACCGTGCAGCGCCAAGCGTTCGGCCGGATCTTTGGTCTGCTCGAGCATGACCGCTAGGGCCGCAGCCTCGCGGCGGGCTTCACCGCCGCTGGCGTAGCGCTGCGCCAACACGTCGGCGGCGCGACCGCGCACCGCGGGCACGCTGACCAAGCGCTCGAGCACCGACATGGCGCGCGCGCTTTGCGCGTCCGAGGTCAAGGCAGCGATCGCGCTCTCGAGCGCGTCAGTCGGGCGCTCCAGCTTCTCGAGGTACAGCTCGGCCAGCTCCACGTCACGCTCGGCGCGCACCTCTCCCGAAGCCGCGTCACGGTGCTGCGCGATGATCTGCGCGGCGCCCGCTGCGTCGCCAGCCGCGAGCAGCAGCCGTGGCAAAGAGGACAGAGCACGGTCGTCCGTCGAGGAGATTTCGAGCATGCGGCGGTACAGCGCCACCGCGCCGGCCGGCGACTCGAACACTGCTTCTTCGAGCGTCGCCCACTCGCCGAGCAAGCGCAGGCGCTCTTCGTCCGTAGCGGCGCTCGTGACGCGGAGCTCGAGCAGCCAGCGCAGGTCGTCGCGCCGATCGTGACGGCGCAAAATAGCCTCGAGCTCGGTAGCGGCCTCGGCGTCAGCCGGATCGCGCTCGAGCATCTGCTTGTAGACCTTGACCGCATCGTCGGTGCGCGAAAGCTCTTCGGAGTAAACGCGAGACAGCTTCAGCTCCAGCATGCGACGCGTGGCGTCGCCGGATGGCTTGGGGGGAGCGTCCGAGCCGGCGTCGGGTGTCGCCTCGGGCTTGCTCTTCTTGCCCTTCTTCTTCTTGCCCGTGGGCGCGGCCTCGGCCTTGGGCGCCACCGCGGGCGGTGCTTCGGTCGTGTCGCTCGCAAACGTCGTCAAGCGCGCTTCGAGCACGTCGACGAAGGCTTCCCAAGCGCCAGCCGCGCGCGAGGTCTCTTCCAACATTTCGAGCGAGAGCGGGCTATCGGGCGAAAGCTCGTAGGCCTTGCGCGCGTATCCTGCGGCCGCCTTGCGATCGCCCAAGCGCTTGCCGGCGACGTCGACCAGGCGGGCCAAGAGCTCCAGCTTTTCGGCTTCGGCCTCGGCCTTCTCGAACAAGAGTTCGTAGAGCGGCGTCAGGCGCGCCCACTTCTCGTCCTTCTCGTACAGCGGGAGCAGCGCGCGAGCGGCGCGCGTGTCACCGGGGTCGACCGACAGAATGCGGTCGTAGGAACGGAACGCGCGCTCCGGCTGCTTCAGCTTCTCTTCGTAGACACGCGCTGCGCGGTACGAGAGCGCAATCTTGCTTTGGTTGTCCTTGGCGCGATCCGCCGCGTTGGAGAGCACCTCCGACAACCCTTCCCAGTCGTTCTGGCTGCCGTACAACTCTTCGAGCGCGTCGAAGTCGCCGCTGCCCAGATACGCCTCGCGTAGCACGCGCAGAGCGCGCGAATGCCCCGGCGACAGCTCGAGCACGCGACGCCACGTGCGCACGGCTTGCTCGGCGTCTTGGATGTGCTCGGCGTAAACGGTGCCGAGCTTTTGCAGCGCCGCCAGCTTGCCCGTGGCGTCGGCCTCCAGCTCCACCCGGCGCTCCAGCGCCGAGGCCAGCGTCGCGTAGTCGCGGCTGCGCTCGGACAATTTTTCGAGCGCGTCGAGCACGTCGGCGCGCGTGGGATCGATCTGTAGCGTCTGTTGATAGAGCTGAATCGCGTCGGCGGGGCGGTTCAGGCGCTCGGCGGCCAGCGCGGCCATCTCGCGCAAGAGCGGCAGCTGCTTGGCGCCTTCCGCCTGCTTCAAATCGGCCGCGTACAGCTCGTACAGCGGCGCCCAGGCGCGGCGCTTGCGGTACAGCTCTTCGAGGCGCTCGCGCGCTTCGCGATCGTCAGGCGCCACCTTGATAAGCGCGGCATACGCTTCCGTGGCGTTCTGCGCGTTGGAGAATTGCTCCAGCCAGCGACGCGCGGCGGCCCGGTACAGCTCTTTCTTCTCTTCGACGTCGGGCGTGATCTCCGCCAGCTTCATCTGGTTGGTGATCAAATCGCGGTGACGACCCAGCTTGTCGTACAGCGCGACGAGCTCGCGCATCTCGACCACGTCCTGCTCGTCTAGCTTGTCGTCGAGCTGCACGATTTGGCCGAGGACCGAGAGCAGCGCGGTGTCGCTCTTGATGTACTGGCGGTACACGGTGGCCACTTCGCGCAGCACCGTGATGCGCTCTTGGTACTTCTCGTTGGGCAGCCGCTCCAGCTCTTGGCGCAAGAGCTCGACCAGCGCGTTGTAGCCCTGCGTCTGCTTGTACAAACGCTTCAGCGCCTCACGCGCGTCGGCGTTGTCCGGATCTTGGCGCAGCACGCTCTTGTACTGCTCGACGGCCTTTTGTGCGTTCTCTTGGCCCTCGGCCATCTTGCCCAGCTGCGAGCTGAGCTGCGTGCGCTCTTTGCTACCTTCGGGCAGCGCGCGCGCGGCGGCCTGCAAAATGTCCATCAAGCGCGCGTCGTCGTTCAGGCTCGCGCAGTATTCGCGGAAGAAGCCGAGCATGCCCGGGTTGGAGGGGTCCACCTTGCGGATGCGCTCGAACCACGGCTCGGCGTCCGCCGGCTTCTCCAGCTTCTTCCAGTGAAGCATGGCGATCTGCAGCATGTCGCCGACGCGCTCGGCGTCGCCGCCGGCCTTGGCCTTCACCTCGCGCTCGTACAGCGCTACCAGGTCTGCCCAACGCTCGGCGCTCGAGTACAGGTCCGACAGGAATTCCTTGGCTTCGGCGTGCTCCGGCGCGTCGCGCAGCACGTTGTTGTAGGCGCGCGCCGCGCGCTCTTTGTCGTTCAGATCTTGCGCGTAGGTGCGCGCCAGGCGCACGCCCGCCGAGATGCGCGACAGCGCCGTCTCTCCGCGATCGGACAAGCGCTCGAGCACGCCGGCCACGTCCTCGTGACGACCCTTTTGGCGGTACAGGTGCTCCAACAAGCGGCCGGCGGCCTCGTTCGTCGGATCGAGCCGCACGGCTTGCTCCAGCCGATCGACGGCGGCCTCGAACGCTGCGTCGTCGGAGCCAAAGCGCACGTCCATCTCGGCGGCGCGCATCAGCATGGCGCTCTTGTAGGCTTCGTCGCTGGCGCCGTCGGCTTCGCTCACGTAGCTGGCGCGCAGCTCGGTGTAGCGGCCGCGACGGCTCTCTTGGTCTTCCAGCTTCTGCGACGCATCTTTGTCGTCGGGCGACAGCTCCAGCAGCCGCAAATACGCGACCGCGGCGCCGTCTTCGTCGAACAGCTGCTCGGAGAGAAGCTTGGCTTGGTCGCGCACCAGCGCGGCTTCTCGCGGCGTGCCCGCGGCCAGCGCTATCGCCAGCTCCAAGAGCTTGGCTGCGGCGGTCCATTCACCGCGCTCGGCGTGCTTCTCGCGCGCCGAGTCGAGCAGCCTCGCCAGCTCGTCCGACGAGAGGTCGCCGCCCCCTTGTTTGACGGACGCCTGCAGCGATTCCCAAGCTTCATTCGAACCCGGTTCAGCCTGCAGTTTTCCAAGCGCGGTGCGGATCGTCTGAGAATCCATTTAGCTTTTCTTTTCCTCGTTCAGCCGAGCCCTCTTCCGAAAGGGCGGGCTGCTGCCGAAAGCACGGCACACGGCTTTTGGGGGAAGCCGAAGTGACGACGTCTCGGAGCCAGATCGGGTGTCAGTCGCTGGGGTCCCTCCCTCGCGCACGGTGCGAGGGCCGCCGAGAGTACGCCGCGTAATCAGGCGTTACAAGCACTCGAAACCCCTCGGGTTTGGAGCGTCTGTCGCGTGGGTCGGCGGGCCCCCTCCCGCCTCCGGGCAAGCGCCGACCTCAGGGTGTTGCTGTTGGGTGGTTTGATGTGCGCCGTCGCAGCTCGCGACGCTGCGCGCTGACGACGCGTGGATCGCCACCGAGCCGCTCCGCCTCATCGAGCGCATGACGCGCGTCTTCGAAACGTCCCAGCCCCATGAGTGCGAACGAGCGGCCCAACTGAGCGTCAGGAAGCTTCGGCCGGAGCCGTGCGATCGCGTCGTACTGCACGAGCGCGCCAGCCAGATCTCCCCGCGACAGCGCCAAGGTCGCCAGACCGACACGATTCTCGAGCGCGCCCGGGTCGGCCAGAAGGCCAGAACGGTACGCTTGCTCAGCACCCACCAGATTGCCTTGTGACAACCGGACGAGCCCCAAGGCATGCCAAGCGGCCGGATCCTTGGGACCGCGACGCACCGCTTCGCTGAGGCGTGGCTCGGCCAGCTCGAGCTCGCCCCAACGGGCCGCCCGCATGCCTCCGGTCAGTGGACCGAGGGGATCGCGCGGAGCCAGCTCGGCGGCCTGATCGTACGCCAGGAGCGCCTCGTCGTAGCGATGGGCCATTTCGAGCGCGTGACCCAGCTCAACCAGCGGCACCGGGCTTTGTGGCCCAAGCTGTTTCTCGAGCAGCGCCACCTGCGCCTGTGCCCGACCGAGCTGTCCGCGCGAGGCCTCGACCCGGATTAGCAAGCGCCGTTCGGCGACCGCTTCGGGATGCTGTTTCAAATAGTCGAGCAAGAGCTGGCTTGCCTCTGCGTCGCGGCCCTTGTCCATGAGCAAGGTGGCGCGCGAGAGCGGCGAGGCTGCCTGACCGGCGCAGGCGCAGGACAGCCCGCACAAGCACGCCGCCAACAGCAACCTCGCGAGCATCCGGCGGCCATGTTAGCACTCCGTTCGGTTGTCGCGGGGCCGCCCCGCACGAGGACGCCGCTTCGCATGAGCACCGAACAGCCCGCGATACAATGCGTCGCCGTCATCGGCGCGGGACAGATGGGCGCTGGCATCGCGCAGGTAGCTGCGCGCGCTGGCCTCACCGTTTCGCTCTCCGATCAGGCGGAAGCTCAAGCCACTCGAGCCGTAGCCACGATGGAAGCGCGCCTGCGCCGCCAGGAAACCGACGGCAAGCTGCCGGCTGGTGCGGCAAGCGAGCTCTTGGGTCGCATCCGCACTGGCGGCGCGCTGTTTGGCGTGCCGGAGGCCGATATCATCATCGAAGCCGCGCCCGAGCAGCTAGAGCTGAAGATCGCGCTGTTTCGCAGCCTGAGCGCGCAAGCCAAGCCTTCCGCCATCTTGGCCTCCAACACCTCGAGCCTCTCCATTACCCGCCTGGCCCGCGAAACAGCTCGGCCCGAGCAGGTCATCGGCATGCACTTCATGAACCCGGTCCCGGTCATGAAGCTGGTCGAGGTCGTGCGCGGCACGCTGACCTCGGATGTCACCCTCGCGAGTGTGCTCGAGCTGTCGAAGCGCTTCGGTAAGCAGTCCATCGTCAGCCAAGATCGCCCGGGATTTCTGGTCAATCGCATCCTGATCCCGCTCTTGAACGAAGCCTGCTTCGCGCTCGAAGAAGGCGTCGGCACGCAAGAGGACATCGACGCCGGCGCGCGCCTCGGCCTCGGCCACCCGCTCGGGCCGCTCGAGCTGGCCGATCTGATCGGGCTCGATACCGTGCTGTCGATCGCGGAGATTTTGCACCGCGACTTTGGCGATCCCAAGTATCGGCCCTGCGCTTTGCTGCGCAATTTGGTGCAGGCGGGCCTGCTGGGTCGGAAGACCGGGCGCGGCTTCTACGTTTATGACCAGAGCGGGGCCAAAGTCCCGCGGACCCACGAGACCGATGTCAAAAAGAGCTGAGCTTTGGCTCGCGGCGGCCTTGCCGCTGGCGCTGCTGGGCTGCGACGGTTGCCAGAAAGAGAAGCCTTACACCCCCTTCGGGGTGACGTCGGCCCTCCCCACGGCCGAGGAATCAGCCAGCGTACCGCCCGCGCCCAGCGCCAAGGTCGAACCAGGAAAGTTCACTGCGGCGCTGGTGGCCCCACCTGGTTCGCGCAAGCTGCGCATGGGAGAGCTGACGCTCGACGCGCCGGCGCGCTACGTCTTCGACCGAGCCGTCGTGCTCGGTGAGGGACCGACGCTGCAAGCCGTGGCTTGGGTGAAGGCCGACGCCGACGCCCGCGACGTCGCGCCGGGCATGTTGATGGCCTACGCGCCAGGCGGCCAGGCACGGCAGCTGATGACGTTGCCCAGCTTCGTGCCGATCGCGCCAGGCTGCGCCCACGCGACGCGCCTCGTTCAAACGGGACAGGCCAGCGTGTTGCTCGACACCGTCGCAACCTGCCCGGCCGGGTTGATGGCGCGCGTGCCGGTGCAGGCCGTGAGCATCGTGGCCCCGGCCAGCGAAAAGCCCGAGATCCTCACGTTGCGGGTCGCCGCGCCTGCTGCCGGAGAGCTACTGAGCGTCGACGGCGACTCGAGCGATCGCGACGGCGATGGCCGCGAAGACATCAAGCTGGTGTTCACGCTCACGGGTCCCGAGGGCGCCAAAGCCAGCGCGACCTTGGCGTTCTTGGACCGCGCGGCTGGGGTGTCGCGCGACGCGTCGGAGCCGCGCACGTCCCTGGGGCTCGCCGCCAAAGCCATCCTGGCCAAGGCATCGCCCGCCGCTTCGGCCGAGGTCGACGCGATGCGGCGCCTGCTGGCCACACTCTGCGCCGAAGCCGCCACGCCACGCGTCTTCGACGCCGAGGGCTCTCCCATCCGCTGCGACGACCTAGGCGGCGTCATCGACAGCTTGGCCCGCGCCGAAGTGCTGTCGCGCCTGGCGGCCAAAGACGCGCTCGGCGCCACCTCGGTGCTGACGCGCTCCGACTGGTACTTGAAGAAGCTCTCGGCGGACGCCGAGAAATCCATCACCAAAGAGCTGACCAAGCGGCTGCTCGCCGTATTGCCCGCCGCTACCACACTGACGGCGCGGCCCAAGATCGTGAAGGGTCCGCACTGGAGCCCGCTGTGGTTCGAGCAAGACGGCGCGCTCTTGGTGCAGACCGACAGCGGAGTCGTGCGCGCCTCGCGCGACGGCTCCACCGAAACTTCAGTCGATCCGGATGGCGGCACGCCTGCGTGGCCGCTCGACGTGACCGACGCGAGCGGCAAGCGGCTGACCGGCTCGCTCTGCGCGTGCGACGCTTCCGAAGTGCAGCTCAACGTCGCTGACGCGGCGGGCGCGCCTCAGCCAGCCCTGCCGACGCGCGTTTTGTCGCCGCGCCCGGGTGGCTGCAAAGGCCGCTTTTCCTGCCCCGATCCGCTGCCGATCGCGACCAGCCCGGAGGGCTTTTCGGTGCTGGTCGGCGGCGCTTTGTCCGAGCCCAAGAAGATGGGCAAGGCCTTGCCCAGCCCCGGGTCGGCGCGCTCGCCGGACGGCGCCTGGCTCGTCGCCACCACTCCGCTCGGTTTGGTCGTGACCGGACAGACGCAAGAGCTGTGGAAGCTCCCGGAAGCGCCCGTCGACGCACGTCGCGCGCAAGACTGCGTCGTGGCCAACGACCGTGCTGCCGTCGCCTGCGTGGCCGACGGCAAGGTCGTGCTCCTCAAACGCCCCTGAGGGGCGCCTTGCTCAGCGCGGTGCCAGCGAGGGCGCTTTGGCGCGCTCGATGTACTGCTTGGTGCGGGTGTCGATCTTGATCCACTCGCCTTCGGTCACGAACAGCGGCACGCCGACGGTGGCGCCGGTGCTGATCTTGGCCGGCTTGTTGACGTTGGTGGCCGTGTTGCCGCGCTCGCCCGGCTCGGTCTCGATAATCTGCGCCACGATGTGCGGCGGCAGCTCGATCGACACTGGATTGCCGTTGTAGATGGTGATGGTGACGTCGATGCCGTCCATCAAAAAGCCGTTGGCGTCGCCCACGATCTCTTGGTGCACGCTCACCTGATCGCCGGTCTTGGGGTGCATGAACACGTAGTTCTCACCCTCTTGATAAATGTACTGCAGCGTGCGGTCTTCGACGTCAGCTGGGTCGAAGCGCTCACCAGAGCGGATGTTGCGCTCGATGGTGTTGCCGGTGAGCATGTTGCGCATCTTGGTGCGCGTGAAGGCCTGACCCTTGCCCGGTTTGACGAACTGAAAGTCGGTGACGACGTACGGGTTGCCGTCCATCATCAGTTTCAAGCCCTTGCGAATGTCACTCGTGTCCATCAGTTCGGTCCTGGTGCGTGGCTGGAAAGGGCCCAGCGGCGGCCCTCCTTTACATGACGATCCGGGGCCGCGCAAGCTGTGGCCCGGCTCGAGCGCCGGGGGCTAGAACGACAAGCGGTTTGTTGGGGCAACGAACTCCGCAGATCAGCAACGCTGAGGGCCGCCGCGTGGGGGGAGGCTCGGCCGAATTCACTGCGCCTCCACTCCGGGTCACTTCGGCCGAGGGGGGCGGCGCCTGCCGCCCCCTCCAGCAGCGGCTAGAGCCCAACATTCGGCAAGCATGGGGTTTGTCGCGGAACTGGGGATACTATCGGCGCCCCCCATGGATGAGTACGAGCTCGAGCAGGTCAAGCGCGAGATCGTCGAGAGCCGCGCTCTGACGATTAAGACCAACAATTTGGTCAACGCGCTCGCGGCCGATTTGAAGAGCATCTCCAAACGGCAGCAGAGCTCGGCGCGCGGGGTTTTGGTGACCAGCGCCGCTGCCTACGTCGTCACCATCGTGGTCATCCTAGCGCTGGTCAAAATCGCCTGGGACATTCGCGTGGACACCGTGCGCGGTGAGAACCGCGAGACGCACGACCAGCTGGAGACCCTGCAGAAGGAACAGAAGCTGGTGCTGGCGCGCGAAGAAGCGCGCAGCTCGTCGTCGCGTCAAGCGGCCGAGTTCTATCGGTTGGTGATTCAGAACAAGCGTCGCGAGATCATCGACGGCTACGGCGCGGTCAGCAAGCTCGACCTATCACCCACCGAACGCGCGGTGTTCGAGAGCGCGGTCGAGCGCGCCAAGAACGAGCTGTCGTTGATCGCGTACCAGACCGGCGTCGATCACATCCGCATGGCGCGCTGGCACGAAGCGCAACAAGCCTTGCGTGAGTCGCTGCAGTACAAGAGTGACGCGGCGCACAGCCCACAAGCCAACTACCAGCTAGCGCGCGCGCTGATCGCGCTTGGCCTGCATCGCGAAGCCATCCCGCTCTTGATGCAGCTGTCCGAGTCGTCCGCCGACAAGGAAGTGATGGACGAAGCGACATTGACGCTGGCCCACGCGCAGCTCGAGATTCAGGCGTGGAACGACGCCAAGTCGACGCTCCGCACCTTCATCCGCCGTTTTCCGACCAGCGCGCACATCAACGAAGCCAAGGGAAAATTGGCTGAAGTGTCGCTCTATCATTAGGGGTTAGGAATGAGGGGTTAGGGGTTAGGGGTGGATGCGCGCCGGCGCGCGCTCGGTTTGTTCCATCACAACGCGAGTCACCGCCCTCCCTCTTCCCTAGCCCCTCCGCCGACTACCCCCTAACCCCTCACTCCTAACCCCTCAGTCGCGCGTTGGGTCGTTATCCACGAGTGAGAACGCGGACGTGTTCCACCAGCCCTCTTTGATCAAAAGCGGGTCGGGTCCGAGAAAGACGGCCGTGTACGTGCGGCCTGCAACGGGCGTCGGCAATGCCGAGACCGCCAAGATGTCGGACCAGGCTTCTTGGTAGGCAACGCCACCGGCTTCGTCGATGGCTTGCAGACCGTAGTTGAGCTGGTCGACGCCTAGCTCGGCGGGCGAGAAGCGAAGCGCGGCGGGGCGCGGCTCGATGGCGCCGAAGGTGACGTCGGTCGCGAACACCAGCGACACAGCGCCGGAGTCGCCCGACGCGCGAATGTCGAGCGAGGCGGTTGCGGCCGAGGCGTGCACGGCTTGCAGCCCGACCTTGTCGAAACTCAACTGGCGCGACAGCTTGACCACGATCGGCTGCAGCGTCGGCGTCTGCGGCGTGTAGTCGTTGCCACACACGGCTGTTTCGATGTGATCGGTGTAGGCGGCGCCGCCAATGCAGCCGCTGAGCACCATCAAGATACTGCGACCGATGTTCACGGTACCGGCGGGCAGGGCCGCCAAAGCCCTGGCGCGCAGCGCCGGGAATTCCAGCGGCTCGCCCGCCCCCCCAGCGCCCGCTTCCGCAGCAGAGCCGGGCACGGCAGCGGCTCCGCCATGGCCCACGCCGCCTTCGCCGCCCTGCCCCGCCTCGACCGGTTCCTCGGGAATCGGCGTCACTTTGGCTTCTTCAGCCTGTGCGAGCGCCACTGCGTCCTCGCAGCTCAGCTTCTTCAGCAGCGAAAGCTGCCCGGCGATGACCCAAGGCTGAATCACGTCGTCGATCAGCGACAGCCCGTCGACTTCTAGCAGCACCGTGGACGCCGCGTAGCCAAGCTCGGGCAAGGGCGAGCCGACGAACGCTTCCGTCTCGCCGTTCTCGCCAACACGCGCGAAGCAAATCCGAACGCTGGGCGCGTCGACGATGCCGTTGACGATGGTCAGCACGTTGGCGCCCGGCGGCTCGACGTCGGGGTTCGAGCGACCGCCTTGAGGCTGGTTGCCGGTGTTGCCAAACCCGCCAAAACCGAAGCCGGCCGTGCCAGCGCTGCCGCCCGCGGAGCTGCCAGCCTTG
Organism: Polyangiaceae bacterium; assembly: GCA_036261775.1. Classification (GTDB taxonomy): domain Bacteria; phylum Myxococcota_A; class Polyangia; order Polyangiales; family Polyangiaceae; genus PMG-095. The sequence continues at coordinate 68,911 of DATAKF010000107.1, forward strand.
GGTTGGCGCGCCAGCGCGTCGTGGTTCGTGGTGCAGCCGTTGCTCGCGCCCGCAGCCACCAACAACGCGAGCAACAGCCCACGCCCAGCGTCTGCGCAAGCCGCCTCACCTAGCCGAACCATGTTTCGGAACATAGCCTGCCCGGCGCGCTCACGCACGCTAGTGCAGCGCTCGAGACACGGCCGGCACTTCATTGGCCTGGCTGGTGAGCAGGGGGTGCGCAAACTCCAGCGGCCCGTGCCCCTTGCCCAAGCCCGGCGCCAGCCGAATGGCCTTCACCACGTAATCGCGCGCGCGGGCCACCGCGCCCTGCAGGGTCAAGCCTTCCGCGATGCCGGCGGCAATGGCGGACGCGAGCGTGCAGCCTGTGCCGTGCGTGGAGCGCGAAATGATGCGCGGCCCTTCGAAGACATGCTGCGCGCCATCGGCCGTCCGCAACAAATCCACGACCGTGTCACCCTCCAAGTGGCCGCCCTTCATCAACACCGCGCTCGGCCCCAGCGCGAGCAGCGCATCGGCCGCGCGCTCCAGGTCACGCGTGGTCTTGATGGTCATGCCGGTCAGGACCTCGGCCTCCGGCACGTTGGGCGTCAGCAGCGACGCCAGCGGTAAGAGCCGCAACACCAGCGCATCATGTGCGCCCTTGTCCAAGAGCCGTGCGCCGCCCTTCGCGACCATTACCGGATCTACCACCAGCGGGATGCCAAACGCCGTGCTCTCGCAGACGGCCGCCACCGCCTCCACCACGCGTGCCGAGCCCAACATGCCCGTCTTGATGGCGTCAGCACCAATATCGGTCAGCACCGATTTCATTTGCAGCGCCACGAAGCGCGGGTCAATCGGCAGCACGTCTTCGACGCCCAGCGTGTTCTGAGCAGTCAGAGCGGTCACGGCCGTCATGGCAAAGCCACCCAGCATGGTGATGGTCTTGATGTCGGCCTGAATGCCTGCGCCGCCTCCCGAGTCCGACCCGGCAACCACGAGAATCCTGGGCTTCGTGTGCTCTTGCTCCGGCCGCGCCTTCATGGGACTTCCCTAGCACCCGGCTAGCAGCACCGCGAGCTTGCGCCGCGCAAACCGCTCAAAAACGGCGCTGGTCTACGGGCGGGCTTGCTCGCTACTATGATGGCTTACTCGTGGTCGAGTTTTTCAGGTGAGCGATTCAGCAGAAGATAGAGCGCTCGAGCTCGTGGGCAAGACGCTCGGAGAGGGTTACCGACTCGACGCCCTGGTAGGCCTTGGCTCGATGGGCGCCGTCTATCGCGCGACGTCAGCCAGCGGCGAGGTCGCGGTCAAGACCCTGAACGCCAGCGCCATGGGCCAGGAGACGTCGCAGCGCTTCCTGCGCGAGAGCGAGCTGGTGCGCCGGCTCAAGCATCCGCACGTGGTGCGCACGCTCGACTCCGGCGTCGACGCCGCGACCGGCTTGATGTTCCTGGTCATGCCGCTCCTGAAGGGGCGCGATCTGGACCGGGTGCTCGAAGAGCTGGGCGCGCTGGAGCCTGAAACGGCCGTCCGCATCGCCTTGCAAGCGTCGCGCGGGCTCTCGGCCGCGCATCGCATCGGCATCATTCATCGCGACGTCAAGCCGGGCAACCTGATCTTGGACGAGGAAGACGGCGAAATCATCGTTCGCGTCTGTGACTTCGGCATCGCCAAGCAAGTCGGCAGCGAAAACGAGCTGACCACGACCGGCAGCCAGCTGGGCACACCAGACTACGTGTCGCCCGAGCAATTGAAGAGCAGCAAGCACGTCGACGAGCGCGCCGACGTGTGGAGCCTCGGCGCCACCCTCTACCAAATGCTGTGCGGCGCGCCGCCGTACGCCCACATCGACTCCGTCTTCGATCTGATCACGGCGATCGTGGTCGAAGACGTGCCCCACCTGCAAGATCGCGGGCCTTGGGTGGACGCCGGGCTGTCCTTGATCGTGCACAAGGCGCTGCAGCGCGACCCGAACCAACGCTGGGCCACGCTCGAAGACATGTCCGACGCCCTGCGCCCATTTTCGGGCGGCGACGAGCTGCTCGATGCCTCGCGCATCCGCGCCGTCTCCTCCGACCGTCGCAGCACCGTCGCGCCCCGAGCCGACCTGCGCGACGCCCCCAAGCAAACCTCGCTTCCGCCGGCGCCGCTCACGGAAATGGACGAGCTGGGACTCATCAACCAGCGCCTCGACGGGCGCTTCCTGGTCAAGCGCCTGATCGGCAAGGGCGGCATGGGCGCCGTCTACGAGGTCGAAGGCGACGGCGGCGAAAAGCTCGCGGCCAAGGTCGTTTCCGCCGGCGTGCAGGGCGCCAACCCGGCCACGCTGCAGCGCTTTGCGCGCGAGGCCAAGTCGTCCAGCGCCATCAGCAGCATCAACGTCGTGCGCACGCTCGACGCCGGCTGCGACGACAAGCTCGGCTTCCCGTACATCATCATGGAGTTTCTGAGCGGCGTCGACCTGTCGAGCATCATGAAGCGCGAGGGCGCGTTGGCTCCAGAGGTAGCGGTACGGCTGGTGGTGCAAGCCGCGCGTGGCGTCGCCGCTGCGCACGCGCGCGGCGTCGTGCACCGCGACATCAAGCCCGCCAATCTCTTCTTGCAAGAAGACGCGCGCAGCTCCGATATCACCGTCAAAGTCTGCGATTTTGGCGTCGCCAAGCGGCTTTCGGGCGTGGGCGGCGTGAGCTCGGGCGCTAGCCATTACAGCCTCACGCGCTCGGGCGGCATGCTCGGCTCGCCCATGTACATGTCGCCGGAGCAGGCTCGCAACGCCAAAGCCGTGAACGAACGCACCGACGTGTGGAGCCTCTCGGTCGTGCTTTGGGAAGCGCTCTCGGGCCAACGCCTATGGGGCGGGCAGACCTCGCTCGGCGAGCTGATCGTCGCCATCTGCACCGAGCCGGTGAAGCGCCTCGAAGCCGTAGCGCCCTGGGTACCGCCCGAGCTGTCGCGCGTCGTGCACCGCGGGCTCGAACGCGATCCCGAAAAGCGCACCCCCAGCGTGCGTGCGCTGATCGAGCAGCTCGACGCTTTCGCGGGCGGCACCGATCGCGTGGTAACGAGTCAGCTCTTCGGCCTCAGCGAATCACAACGCGGCGAGCTCACGTTGAAGCTCAGCCAGGCGGACGCAGCTGCTCAACGCCTGCCGAGCTTGAGCAAAGGCCTGGCCCCAAACGCAGGCGAAAAAGCGCCGGTAGCAGCTGCCATCGTTGGCAAACCGCGCGTCCGCGCCGAGCCCGCGCGCAGCGGCGCCAGCAGCAGCGCCATGCTCGCCGTCGCGCTGGTATCGGCCGCGGTTGCGGGGGGAGCCGCGTACTACTTCGCGCGCGGCTCCAGCGCAGCGCCTGCCCCCGCAAAGTCGGCACCGGCCCGCGCCATCGCCGCCACGGTCCAAGTCGTGCCGGCTGACGCACGTGTGGTCACGCGAGACGGCGTGCTACCGGTCGTAGGCGGCGTCGCCACCTTGCGCGGCCAAGCCGGCGAAACCTGGAACGTCACCGTGCAACACGGCGCCGGCAGCAAGACCTTCTCGGTCTCGCTCGGCAGCGACGGCATAGCGACGCCCGGGCGCCTCGTCTTGGAGTAGCGTGCCGTCCATGGTTCGCACTGGCAGGCTACGTCTATTTCGGATCCTGCTACTCGCCCTGGCAACGCTCATCGCGGTGCCGGCCAGCTTCGTCATCCGCGGCATCTTCTTCCCGCCCAAGCTCGACGTCCCGTCGATCAAGGGTGAAGCCACCTATCAAGATCCGGCGCTGCTCGAGCGCGCCTGGCACTTGCCGGTCGCCGCCACCTTCCAGCGCGGTTTGTTCTTCCAGCCCAACGGCTCGGTGTGCGGTCCCACCTCGGTCGCCAACGTCGAACGCTCGTTCGGCCGTGGCTCGGCGTCCGTCGACTCGGTGTTGGACGGCACCGGCAAATGCTGGACGGGCCTGTGCTTGATGGGCCTGTCGCTCGACGAGCTGGCCGAGGTCGCGCGACACGCCACCGGCCGGAAGGTCACCGTCCTGCGCAACCTCACGCTCGCGCAGTTTCGCCAAGAGCTGACCCACGTCAACGACCCCAGCCGCCGCTACATCGCCAATTTCCTGCGCGCCCCGCTGTTCGCGCAAGGCGGCGGCCACCACTCCCCCATCGCCGGCTACCTCGAAGCCGAAGACTTGGTGCTCGTCCTCGACGTCAACGAAAAGTTCAAACCCTGGCTCGTCAAGTCCGAGCGCCTGTTCAAAGCCGTCGACACCGGCGACACCGGCCAAAAGCGCGGCCTCCTGCGCATCGAGTAACGTCACTTTCGGTAGCAGCGCGCCCCCCGCCAATGCTATCCCCAGCCCCACCCCAAGGCCCCTTGGCGGAATGGCATACGCAGGAGACTTAAAATCTTCGGATCGAAAGATCGTGTCGGTTCGAGTCCGACAGGGGCTACCAGAACTCCACGGTGGCGTGCCTGCGGCCATAGTGCCTGGCCGCAGCCTTAGGGGCGAGCCTCCTGCGCGCCGGTACTTTTTGCGACGTAGCGTCATTGCGCATTCCAAAGCGCGCTGATTCCAAAGCGCAAAATCGCTGACGCTTGCGAGCGTTGCGAATGGGGGTATCGGGTCTCGATGCCCGCCGCCGATCTCATTCGCTACTGCGTTGCCTGCGACGAAGGTCGCGCCGCGCTCGCCGCGGCCGCTGAAAACGAAGAGGCGCGCGCCGCCATCCTGCGGGAGCACCCGCGCCACCTCGCCACCAAGACCGACGTCGCTGGCACTCCCATGTGCGCGCGCTGCCTCGAGTACAAAGCGCAGGGGCGGCGCGCCGGCTTCTACTTCGAACAAATCGATAAACCGCGCGAAAGCATTTTCTGAGCGCTGAGCAGCGCTGTTTGATAGGCCCAGTCTCGTTCGGAGCGACGCCGCCCAGCTGGGCGGCGAGACAGGCCTTGCCCATTCACAGCCCATTCACGACGATACCGCTGCGAACGTGCCGGCTGATCCAAGCTGCTGGGATCACGGCAGCCTCGGCGCTCCTTCGCCCTGCGCCTGAAGAGAACGCGGCGGCTCCGTCGGCAAGCCGGTCGACGTCACCAGCTTCGACCTGAACGTTTCGAGCGAAACCGGCGCTGGCGGGTGAACGAGCGAGCCGCCGACCCAGCGACCAACCGCCCCAACACGACTAGCCGCCCCAACACGACCAACCGCCCCAACGACCAACCGCCCCAACGACCAACCGCCCCCACGACCAACCGCCCAAAGGGTTTGTGTCTTCGGAAAATGACTTCGCATACGAAGTCATCCGTTGGGCACATCTTTGCCCCTCCGAAACCTGATTCAATTCCAGGGGTTGGGATTGGACACATTGCCCGGCTCACGATGACTTCGCATGCGAAGTCATTCTTGATGTTGGAGAGGGGTGCACCTCGCGCAGCGGTCGGCGGGGCGTAGGGGTCGACGAAGCAGCTTGGCGGCGCTCGCCGCGTAGCGCGGGGTGTCGACGCGTCGTCAGGCGGCGCCGAGCTGCATCGGATCCTAGGCGCTCAGGTTCAAGCGGGTGCCGAGGGGGCCGTCTTTCTCGAGAGCTTTGGGGCCAAGCCGGTCTTGCGGATCAGCTGAGGGTGGAACGTACACTTCGCCGCCGGCGTATTCGCGGCCGGGGTGGGCAGGGTCCATGCCCTTTTTGGCGAGCTCGACGTCGGCGCAATTGCGGCAGAAGTAGCCGTTGACGGTGCGCATGCGGCCCTTACGTTGTGGTGCCGGGCGCGGTTACTGGGCCCGCTAAAAATGGCTTGCGCACCAGGTGCGAGAAGCGCAGACAGGGGCCCGCCACGCACATGCTCGAAAACAAGCCCACGCTGTACGCGATCGACTTTGGCACCAGCAACTCACTGCTCTGCGGCGTGAACGCGCGTGAGGTCGACGCACCGCTAGCGCTCGATCCGTCGGCTAGCGACGCCTCGGTGTTTCGCAGCATCTTGTTCTTCTCGGAGACGAGCCACCAGTACTTTGGCGCCGAGGCGCTCGAACGCTACGTGGCCGAAGGCATGCGCGGGCGCTTCTTACGCTCGCTCAAGCGCTTTCTGCCGATGCCCAGCTTCGAAGAAACGCGCATTGGCTCCAAGACCGTCAAGCTGGAGGAGCTGATCGGCGTATTTCTGCGAGAGATGCGTCGACGTGCCAACGCGCACTACGGCGTCGACGTGCGGCGTGCGCTGTTCGGGCGGCCCGCGCGCTTTTCGGAGAACGACGCCAACGACGCGCTAGCTGAAGAGCGCCTGGGCGCCGCCGCCAATTTCGCGGGCTTCACCGAGGTGCATTTTTGCCCGGAGCCGACCGCGGCCGCCTACGATTTTCGTAGCCGTTTGACCGAGCCCAAGGTGGTCTTGGTCGCGGATTTCGGCGGCGGCACCTCCGACTTCACGGTCGCGCGCCTGACCCCCGAGGAGCAAGAGGTCGAAGTGCTAGCCATTGGGGGCGTGTCGATCGCGGGCGACGCCTTCGACGGCTCGATCATGCGCCACAAAGTGAGCCGCAACTTTGGCGCCGACGTGAAGTACAAGGTGCCGTTCGGCTCCAACGTGCTCAGCATGCCGCGTCCGCTGATGGAATCGCTGTGCTCGCCCGCCGACACGTGCCTACTCGCGCAGCGCGACATCATGGCATTCCTCCGCGACATCAAAAGCGGCTCTTTGGGGAAAGACGACAAGCAGCACATCGATCAGCTGCTGTGCCTGGTCGAAGACTCGCTCGGCTTTCAGCTGTTCGAGTCGATCGAGCACGCCAAGCGCCAGCTGTCGGACCACGAGGCGACCAAGCTCGAGTTCGAGTACCCGGGCATCGACATCGCGGAGCCGATCACGCGCGCCGAGTTTCAAACCTTTTCGGCTCCTCAGGTCGACGCCATCTTGGGCTCGCTCGACCGCACGCTGGCCGAAAGCGGCCTGGGAGCAGCCGGCATCGATTTGGTGTGCTGCACCGGCGGCACCGCGCGGGTCGCGGCCCTATCGGAGGGCATTCAGAGCCGTTTTGGCGCCGAAAAGCTGGTGCGGCTCCGCAGCCTGCACTCCGTCATCCAGGGCCTCGGCGAGCGCGCGCGCAGCCTTTCCTGAGCGCGCTGGGCTAGGCTGCCAGCACCATGGCAGGTTCCGCCGCCGAAGCGCTCGGCTACGCCATCGACCGCACCAAGCAGGTGCTGTTCCCGCTCAAGCCGGAGAAGTGGTTCGCGCTCGGCTTCACGGTGTTTTTGGCGCAATGCGGGGAGAGCAACTACAACTCGGTACAGCTGCCGAACTTGCCGCTGGGCGGCAGTGGTCCCACGCCGGGGCACTCACCCGGTGCGGCGCCGGCAGCTGAGTTGCAGCGCATGTTCGACGACGTCGTTCGCACCGTGCGCGGCGAATTGGCGTTTTACGTAACGGTCGCGGTCCTCAGCTTCTTGGTGCTCGTCGCGCTGTCGTTGTTCATCACTTGGTTTTCGAGTCGAGCCAAGCTCATGCTCGTCGAATCGGTGATTTGGGACCGCGTGGCGCTCGGTCAGCAGTGGACGAGCTCGGCAGAGCTCGGCTCGAGCCTGTTCAAATGTCGGCTGCTGTTCAGCGTGGCCGGCTTTTTGATCGCCACGCTCGCCATCGGCAGCGCCGTGGTGACGGGTTTTTCCGACTTTCAGAGCGGGAACATTTTCGGTCCGCAGGCGCTGCTCGGCTTCCTGCTCATGGGCCTTGCCTTCTTTTTGTTGGGCTTTCCGCTGGCGATTGCGACGCTTTTGCTCGAAGACTTCGTGGTGCCGCTGATGGTGATCCGCAACGTGCGCGTCACGGAAGCCTGGGGCATCTGCCGGCGCGAGGTGCTGGCTGGCAACCTCGCAGGCCTGTTCGTCTTCTACGTGCTGCGCGTGCTGCTGGCCTTCGGCATCGCCATCGCGGTGCTGGTGGTTCGCTGCCTGACCTGCTGCGTCGCCGCGATTCCGTACATCAGCACCGTGATTCTCCTCCCCGTCTTCGTCTTCTGGCGCGCCTTCCCCCTCTATTACCTCGAACAACTCGGCGTGCGCGTCTTCCCCGCCCCAGAGCCCTCATGGGTCGCATACGACCAGTGGCGGTTTCCGAGGTAGCGGTAGCGCGCTTACGCACGCTGCTTACTCAGTTGCAGTAGTTGGCGCCGAAAATGCTGAAGAGCGAGTTGCCGTCGGTGTCAGCCCAAAGGTTCAGGTAGCTAGTCGGGGAGGCGACGACAGAAGGGCTGTAGGGATAACCAAAGCCGGTCGGCACCAACAAGCCCGCCTCGCAGGAGGCAGAAAGCTCACGAAAGTGGGTGGTAGCTGGAGTACCGAACAGTGCCAGCGTGTAGCCAGCAGCCGTCCCTGTTAGGTCAGATACGCGCGCTGGCTCGGTGTAGGCACAAGCGCGGCCCCCCGCGGCGTCGAACGCCGTGATCTGGCTGGTCTCCGTGTTGGACGCCGGCACTATGGCGGCAAAACTGCCATCGGGGCGGGCCGCGACGTGCACCACGGAAGCCCCGACGGTCTTGTCGATGCCAAGCTTGGCGGTGTCGAGCGTCAGCGTGCCGCTCGCGTCGTACCGGTAGAGTCGGGGCTCTGGGCGCACGAGCTTGTCGCCCACGCGGCCGCTGACGCCCAGGACGAAAGAGCTGCCAGCGGCTACCAGCTCGAGGCCCTCGACTTGGTACGTCTCTTCGAGCTTCGAGACGAAACCTCGACCATAGCCGGGTACGCCCACGCTCGCGAGACCGCGGTCGGCCGCAATCTCCCAGCGCTGGGCGGTGTTCGACCATGCCAGCGCCAGCGGAGCATCCGCCACGCCGAACCGACCCGCGACGGAGCCTTCCGCGCCAAGCTGGCCCGCCGCGCTCAGCGTTCGAAATCCCGTCTTCTGCTCCGAATCCGAGTTCCACGCGACTGCAAAACCCGTCGCGCCCGCCCCGATGGCTAGGCTCCCCACCGAGGAGTATCCCACGGTGGTCGGCCCTGCTTGGCGTGCGCCCTTGGCGTCGTAGAGGGCGACGACCAAGTCAGTTTTCCCGCGCACGCGCCAGAACACTCCGTACAGCTGGGAGGTGCTTGACCAGGCCGCGACCGCGCGTTCGGCGCGAATGGCGCTGTCCACGTCAGATCCGACCCAGCTCGCCTTGCCCGCGAACGCGAGGCCGTCCGCCAAGTCGACCTTCTTGTCGCAGTCGTTGTCGACGCGATCGCACAGCTCGGGCGCACCCGTAAAGACGGACGCCTGGGCGTCGTTGCAGTCGTCGCCGGGCTGTTTCGCGCAGAGCGCGGAGGCGTGACCGTCGTGGTCGGTGTCGTTGGCGGTCACGATGCACTCGTAGTTGCTCGGGCGCTCGACGCAGGCAACGCTGCAGTTCACCGCATCGGGATTGACGCAAACCGGCGGCTTCCCCACGGCGCAATGTCCGTCAGCGTCGCAGGTCTCGGCGCCGTTGCAGCCGAGCTTGTCGTCGCAGTCGGCGTTGGAGGTGCAGTCGGGAACAGCGGCGACCACGGGAGCGCCAGCTGCGCCGGCGGCATCAGGCGAGCCGCCTTCGCTGCCCGGCTCGGCCGCGCCGCCTGCACCGCCTAGCGCGCCGCCAGCGTCACCGCCTACTTCGCTAGGCGCCCCCGCGTCCCCTTTCGACGATTCCGTGGGACTACCACCTTCACTCGAAGCAGCAGCCTGCCCAGCCGCACCTGCACTCTCGGCTACCGGACACGTCCGGCTCGCCAGGCAGTCATTGCTGAAGTCATCGCCGCAAGCGGCCACGCCGCCCAAAGCCAAACCCAGTGAAGCACCCAAAACCCCGCACTTACCGACCCTTGAAGAAGCGAACCGAGACGACATTGTTTCCAACCTTTCCGTGTGGTTGGCGTCGTATCGGCCGCGAGGCGCGCTCAGTTGCGGACGAAATCGCCAGGCTCGAAGATTTCGCGCGGGCTGCCTAGCGGAAGCTGGCGAGGCTCAATTTGGTGTAGCCACCATTCACGGTGTCGGCCGTACCCCAGGCCAATGCGGCGATGCCGGCTTGATTCATCGAGAAAGGCAAGGGCGAGGTTTCGTCCGCCAGCCCTGGATCGGTTGCGCTGCTGAAGTCTTCAGGTGGCCCCCAGGTCCCCATGCTGGCAACGAACCGCTGCGCGCTGAGCCTGAAAAGGTTCACAACCTTCAACGCCGTCGGCCAAACCAGGAACAGGTTCTGATGCATATCGCTACCCAGCTGAGGCATGCGCTGAGTGATCCTGGAGTTCTTGTCGCCCAGCGTCTGGTAGGCGCCCCACGTGTCATCGTTCATGTCGTAGCGCGCGACATTCACATCGTGCGTGATCCCAGCCACGGTCGTCCACGCTGCAATGAAGGTCTTGCCGTCAAATACGAGCGCGGGCGCACTCCCGGTCGACAAGACTTGCAAGCCGCCGCTCAGGCTCACAGGCTCGCTCCATTGCGCCGAGCCAGCTGGCAATCGACTTGCCATCACCTTTTGCTCGGCGACCCACACGACCATTGCGTCACCCTGTTCGCTCAGGGCGACATTGGGCGTGCTGCGCTCATAGCCCGCTCCGGCGCTGGCAGCCTGACTGCCGGGTAGGGTGATTCCCTTGCCCCAAGCGTGCTTTTCAGGGGCATAGCTGGCAAACGCGATCTTTTGGCGGCCGTTGACCGAATCGTTGGCGCACCACGCGGCAACGGCACGACCGCCCTTCGCAACCGCGAGCTGGGGCCGGGTCGCGGATTCGCCAGAAAGTGTGAAAGAAGCGGTGGACCACGTGCCGTTCGCATCAGTGACGAAGGCACGCACGGCTGGTTCTGCGGGGTTTGACTCCAGGTGGTGCGACACGCCATCGGTGCCAACGGCGCTCACCGCGAAGCCAGGTACCTTGGTGCCAGAAACCGGAGTCTTGGGCAACCACGCGCCTGCATTGTACTGAACTGCCGACGCACCCCAGCCCGCACCATTGGTTTCGTGCCAGATGACGAGTCCATCACCCGCAGGCCCAACCGACGCGTGCGCCAAGCTGCACGCCTTGCCTGTATCGCTCGTCAGGCTCGTCGCTGTGTCGAGACTCTCGACGCCACTAAACCACTGCGCGCGGGTGGGACAGACATTGGTGGGAGACGAGACCCGGACCCATGCGAGCAAAACGTGGCCAGCAGCCGTGACCGGCAGCGTGTCCGACAAGGTCGCGATCGGTTCGGTAACGACGGATTTGACCGTCCAGGCTCCGTCACGCACGGCGAGCGTCGATGAGAAGGCTTCCAGCAGGGGCGTGCCCTCAGCGTCGGTGACGGCAGTGGAGACGGAAACCTCGTAGTGCGCGAGCAGCCCGAGCGGGTATTGAGGCTTGAAAACAGCCTTACCGTCGTCGTAGCTGAGCTCGCCGGCTACGGGTTCGTCGCCATCGAGCAGCTGGATGTTGGCGGAGGTGACGGTTTTCGGGTCGACGGGCTCGCTGAACTCGATGACGATCTCGGTGCTGGGCTCGACATCTACGGCATCGTCCTCCGGCGAAACCGAAACAACCGTGGGCGGAGGATTGCCTGCGATGCAGTAGCCGTTGTCACAGCCTTCCTCGCCGTCCTGCGCGTCTCCGTTCGTGCAGTCCTTCGGGACTTCACACTCGTCCCCTCGAGTCGGCCCGTCGCCACCGGCACCGCCCGCGCCACCAGCCGTGACGCCACCGGCCGTGACGCCGTCAGCCCCTGCGGATGCGACATCGTCGCCACCAGCACCACCTGCACCACCATCGGATGACTGACCACCCGCGGCTTCGCAGGTACGACTGCTACTGCAATCCCCGTTGCTGAAGACGTCAGTGCACGCGACGACGCCAAGGGTGAGCGCCAGCGTCGCAACGCCTGCGCGGGCCACTGCACGGAGCTTGGGTCTCATCGTTTTTCGGCTCTTGGCTTTCGTTCAGGGAACTTCGAGCTCAGGGAGAGCTGCGCCAGCGCTGCCGTTGGGAGCCTTCGTTGTTCCGACTTGCTCGCCCCCAACGCCAGCAGCCCCGGGAGTGCCAGCCTTGAGCGTCGTGTCGGCGGCATCGTAAGTCGGCTTGGTGCCGGAGTAGACGAGCGCATACGACGGGCCGCCGGTACCGCCCGAGCCGTTGCCGCCGCGACCACCATTGCCGCCGCGGCCACCGTTGCCGCCAAGGGCGATAGTCAGTGATTGGTCTTGTTCGCCACCGTGACCGCCCGCCGCGCCGGCACCCGGAAGGCCACCTTTTCCGCCCGCGCCGCCCGCGCCGCCCGCGCCGCCGCGCACTTCGCTAGCGACCAACGATACTTCGCTTGACCAGCTGAATAGGCCGACGGATGCCCCCCCACCAGCGCCCGCCTTGCCGGCAGCGCCGCCGCAGCCGCCCATGCCGCCCGCTCCGCCGCTGGCACCGCGACAAGTGGCAGAGCCCTTGCTGGCTCCACCGCCGCCACCGCCTTGACCCGGAAAGCCAGCGCCGCCGTCGTGTCCGCTCGCCGCGTTGAAGCCACTCGCCGCGAATGTTCCTTCTTCATCCGCGGCAGCCCCGAGAGCACCCGCGTCACCCGGTGAGCCGTCCGTGCCATCCTTGCCTTTGGTGGCGTCGGTCGCTCCGGCGCCAAGGTTGACGGTGTTGGGTGGCGTTACGTTTTGCGCTGGGGTGCCCGAGAAACCACTCCCGCCATCACTGTTGAGCGCGGCGACTCCACCCCGACCTCCGCGCGTACCGCACACGGGCGCATCCCACTTTCCGCCTTCGGCGTCCGTCGGCGTTCCACCGCACACCGCCGCATTGCCGTCCTGATCCGCGCCCGCAATTGCAGCGTTGTCGCCCTTGATACCTTCAACACCATCCGCCCCCTTGGCGCCCTTCCCCGCCTTCAACTCCACCCGCGTCAAAACAACGCCCTTACTCCCCGTAACAAAGGCCCCATAGCTGCTCGCATCCGGACCCGTGCCGGTCGCGTCCGCGGCCTGAAAACTCACGTTTTCGATGTGCGCGCCCTTCTTCAAGCCGTCGATGCGCAG
>DATAKF010000122.1:0-9986 GCA_036261775.1 Polyangiaceae bacterium
GATCCTTCTTGGGATAGAAGGTCTCCAGCTCGATCACGCCGACCTTTTCGAACGGCGGTTCCTGGATGGCGCCGATGATGCCAGCCAGATCCAAGCCCTTTCCGGCCGCCCAGGCTTGGGACAAAATCTGCGACAAAAGCAGGTGCTCACGGCTGCGCAAGGCATCCGCCGAAATCCCGAGCAAACCCAGCAAACCCGAGGCCGTGCCTTCGACCTTGCCGGCGAACAGCTCGGCGTCTTCCAGCACGGCGGCGTCCGGCGGCTCGAACGAGCGCAGCAGCGACAACTCCACGCCAGCGGAGCTACCTGGCGTGTAGATGGTGAGATCACAAGAGTCGCGAAAGCGCCGAATGCGGGCTACGTCCTGACCCCAATCCGCCAAACCAGCGGCGTGCTGCGCCGCTACCTTCTCGGCGAAGGCTTGTGGCGTAAGGCCCTGCCGAGCCGCCTCCTCGGCGTCGACCCAGGGCAGAAAATCCTCGGGTTTTGCGCCCGGAAACGTGAGCAGCAGGTTCGCGATGTCGCCCTTCGGGTCGATCACGATCGCCGGAATGCCGTCGATGGCCGCTTCTTCGAGCAGGCCGAGGCACAAGCCGGTCTTGCCGCTGCCCGTCATGCCCACGCACAGCGCGTGCGTGGTCAGGTGACGCGAGTCGTACAGCAAAAGCTCGGGGCGGCGCTTGCGCTCCGCCAGATCGTAGCCACTCCCCAGATAGAACGAGCCCAGCTGTTCGTAGTCCTGCATCTCGACTCTCTAGAATTCGTCGTCGCCGCCGACGGTTCCTAGCGCCTTCTTGGCGGTGTCGAAACTGAAGCCTTGTCGAGCCAGCGCAGCCAGGTCTTTTTGACGATATTCGGCGCGTTTTTCGGGGTCGCGATGGGGGCCCAGGCGCCGCTTTCGTGCAAAGGCCCGCGCGGCGTCGAGCTCGGCGTTGGGCTCGTCTTGGCGGCGCGCGCTCATCAGCTCTTGCGCGACCTCGCTCGGCACGCCGCGCATCGCCAGCTTTTGCGAGATCATGCGGCTCGATTTGCCGCGCGTCGTGAGCTGCGTCGCCAGGTTCTTGGCGAAGCGCGCGTCGTTCAGCACGCCCGAGCCAAGGTAACGCCCGACCAGCTCGTCGATCCACGCGGTGGCGCTCTCGTCGCCGCCGTATTTGCGCACCCGCTCAGCGAGGTGCTTCTTCAGCTTGTTTGCCGTGCAGTCGAAGCGATTCACGTAGGCGAGCGCCCACTCCTCGACCTTTTGCCGAGTCAGCGGTGCCGGCGTCTTTTCGGCGTCGCCCTTGGCGCTTTTCGACCGCTTGCGAGGCCGCCCGGCGCGGCCAAGCGCAGGTTCGCGGCGGCGCCGCTCCTGGGTCAACCGCCGCGCTTCAGCTCGTTCAGCACCAACTTGCTGACGGCCTTGAGCGTGTCGAACACGCCCACGCCGGCGCGCGCGTTGGCTTCGTAGTCGGGCACGTTCATCGGGTTGATCAGCGGCCGCAGCTCTTCGACCGGCACTACGTTCGGCAGGTCGCGCTTGTTGTACTGAATGACGTACGGAATCTTCTCGAGCGAGTAGCCCTGCTCGGCCAAGTTGGTGCGCAGGTTCTCGACGCTCTCTTGATTCGCCTCGAGGCGCTCCATCTGAGAGTCGGCCACGAAGATGACGCCGTCCACGCCCTTCAAGATGAGCTTGCGGCTGGCGTCGTAGAACACCTGGCCCGGCACCGTGTACAGGTGGAAGCGGGTCTTGAAGCCGCGAATTTCACCGAGCGAGAGCGGCAGAAAGTCGAAGAACAGCGTGCGCTCGGTCTCCGTCGCGAGGCTGATCATTTTGCCCTTCGCGTCGGGATTGGTGCGCTCGTAAATGTACTGAAGATTCGTCGTTTTGCCGCAGAGACCAGGACCGTAATAGACGATCTTGCAGTTGATCTCCCGGGCCAAGTAATTGATGAAGCTCATCGCCCGGTTTCCTCAGTCGTTGAAAAGATTGTCGATGTCCTCGTCGGTGATCTCGGCGAACGGCGAGTCACCGCCAGGCTCTTGAACCTTGCTCAAAAGCGCGTCGAAGATGCGGCTCAGCTCTTCGCTCGACTTGCGAACGCGAAGGCGAACCAGGCCTAGGCTGGACTTGGAGTCGAAGATCACGACCAGAATCACGCGGTTACCCACGAGCTGGATGTGAATGTTCGCCTTCTCGCCCTCGTGAAACTGCGTCGCGAACTCGTTCTCGCGTAGCAGTTTGGCGATGCCACCGGTCGCAGCGATGTTGCCGGCGGTGAGCGACGCGAGTGAAGTGGTGTCGATGTTGTCGACTTCACCGCTCGCGGCGATGAGCTGACCGTTCTTGTCGACGATGAAGACGACCTTGGCGTTCGCTTCCCGAACCAGGCGGTCCACGACCGTCTGGATCTGGTTGAACTCCTCCTCGTACATCACCATCTGCGGATTGACCATCAGCGCCTCGAGCTCGAGCTATGGAGCCTAAAAAACCTGAGTCACCACTTGTATATGACCGAGCCCCAGTCAGCAAGACGGCTACCCGCAACCTCTGCGCTTCACGAAGTAACTCCTCTTCCCCGGCCCCTGAGCCTGCCAGCAGCGTCTCTTTCGCTCAGGGCAGCATCTCGCTCGCTCAGGGATCAGGGGGAGCCGTTTTCGGTGCCGCCCTTGCTCTCCCTGTTCTCGCCCTCCGCTGCCTAACCCCTAACCCCTGACCCCTGACCCCTCAGCCTCCATTGTGGGTGTAAGGCCACGTGCGCTTCGCCCCGCAAGCCCGTACGCTCGGTCCCCCACCATGAGTCTCGGTCGGACAAGCCCCGCAGAGGGCCAGTCAATGAGGCGGTTTCTGTTTACGGCGCTGGCCACGGCGGTTGCGATGGCCCTGCTCGTCATGGGCAGCGGCTCGGAAGCTCGAGCCGTCGCGTCGGTGTTTCACCCTGAGCTCTTGCGAGCGCTGGACACCCTCGACAAGGGCGAAGGGCCGGAAGCGTACGGCACCGTCGATCGCATTTGGAGCCTCTGGGATCGCGCCGACGCCGCGCACATCGAAGAAGCGCTCTTGGGCGCCGCCGACAACAAGAAGCTGAGCGTCGAAGCGCGGGCTTATGCGGGCATGCTGGCTTCGTTCGCGCGAGCGCGGCGCGGCGACCAAAAGGCCGCCGCCGAGCACATCAAGGCGCTGGGCTACGTCAGCAGCTTCTTGATCGTCGGCCCATTCGACAACGAAGGCAAAGCGGGGCTGGACCAGGTGTTCGAGCCTGAAGCCGAGCTGACGGCACCAATCACGCCTGGCCGAGCCTACAGCGGCAAGGAGCGCCCGGTTCGCTACCGCGCGGTTGCCAACGCGTTTCCGTTCGGTTGGCTCGACGCCAGCTCGCTCGTGCGCCCAGAGACCAAGGTGTGCATTTACGCCACGACCTTCGTTAGGGACGACAAACTCACGCGCGGCACCCGCAAAGTGCGGGCCTACGTCGGTGCAGGCGGCGCCTTCAAGCTGTTCTGGAACGGCCAAGAAGCGCTGAGAGACGAAGCCTACCGGGGCCACGACTTCGACCGCTCCGGAGTCGAGCTGGTGCTCGAGCCGGGCCCGAACCCGCTCGTGCTCAAGGTGTGCGGCGAAGACAACGCCCCAGAGGTGTCGCTGCGCTTGGCCGATGATCAAGGCGCGCCTGACCCGCGGCTCTCGGCTTCCATCGACATCGCCGACAGCCAAAAGGCCGCTGACCGCTTGGCAGCGAACGCGAAAAAGGCGACCGGCAAAGCGCCGAAGAGCGACGCCAAGAGCGCAGCCGCCAAGGGCGCCAAGGCCGCGAAAGAGCCCGCAAAGAAGACGGGTCCGGCGCTCGGCCCCGTACCGCTCTTCGAGCGCTTGGTCTCGGTCAAGAAGCCGCGGGCGCGCGATCTCGAGTCGTACGCGCGCTACTTGGCCGACACCAACGGCGACGATCCAGCCCTGCACCTTGCGCGCGATCTGTCGCAGCGCGCCGCCGACGCCGAGCCCACCGTCGAGCGCTACCTGCTCGCCAGCCGTTTGGCAGAGGACCGCAACCAGCAAAACGAGTGGCTGAACAAGGCCGAGGCGCTGGTCAAAAAGACCGGCAAGCCTTCGAAAGACCTTTTGAATGCGCGCGCCGTACACCGGCGCAACAGCCCCAACTGGCGCGACGCTTCGCCGATTTTCGATCGCGTGCTGGCTGAAGATCCGGACGACGTGCTGGCGCTCGCAGGTCGCGTCGAGCTGTACAACATGGCGGGTCTTCCGCGCACCGCGTTGGGCGTGCTGGAGCAGGCCGTGCGGCGCTCGCCCGATTCGGTGAACCTGCTCAACATGTACGGCAGCCAGCTGCGCTTGTTGGGCCGCGCCGCCGACGCCAAAGAAGCCGAAGAGCGCTACGCAATGCGCCGCTTCGACGACGGCAACTACCTGACATCGATGATCGACTTGGCCATCGCGCGCCGCAACCGCGCCGAGGCCGAGCGCTGGATCGATCGGCTGCTGGCGGCGTACAACGGCAACCAGTGGGGTCTCGGTGTGGCGGCTCGCGCCTACCGCTCGCTCGGGCAGCCGGAGCGCGCCACCGCGACGTACAAGCGCTCGCTCGAGCTGGCGCCCGAAGACGTGAACACCTTGCGCGCCCTAGCGGAGCTGCAGGGCGAGCTCGGGCGGCGCGACGAGCAGCTGCTCAGCCTGCGCGAAATCTTGCGGATTCGCCCGCAAGATCGCGACGTGCGCGAGTACTTGGAGCACCTGGAGCCCGCCAAGCCTCGGCCCGACGAAGCCTACGCCTGGAGCTCCGACAAGTTCCTGAAGCAGCGCTTTGCGCCCGCTGGCGGGCAGCCACGCCGCACCTTGCGAGACTTGACGGTGACGACCGTGTTCGACAACGGCTTGTCGTCGCAGTTCCGGCAAGTCGTGTTCCAGCCATTGACGGAGCCGGCCGCGGCCGCAGGGCGCCAGTACGGCTTCGCCTACGAGTCCGATCGCCAGGTCGTGCAGCTGCGCGGCGCCAAGGTGTACCGCGGCGACGGCAAGATCGACGAAGCCGTCGAGTACGGCGAAGGCTCGGCGGACGATCCGTCGATCTCGATGTACACGTCGGCCCGCACCTTCTACGTGCAGTTTCCGCGGCTCGAGCCGGGCGACGTGGTCGAGCTGCGCTACCGCGTGGACGACGTGACGCCGCGCAACGAGTTCGGCAACTACTTTGGCGAAATCGTTGCCCTGCAAGGCGGCGAGCCTGTGTCGAACGCCGAATACGTGCTGATCACGCCGAAAGAGCGCACCTTTTACTTCGACCAGAACATCCCGAACCTGACCACGTCGAACAGCGTGGTGGGTAACCAGCGCATTTACCGCTTTGGCGCCAAGGAGATTCCGGCGCTGAATCCGGAGCCTTCCATGCCGCCTTGGCCCGAGGTGCTCGGCTCGGTGCACGTCTCCACGTACAAGAACTGGGACGACCTGGGCCGCTGGTACTGGGGCTTGATCAAAGATCAGTTCGACCTGGACGAAGAGACGCGCAAGCTCGCGAAGAAGGTCACCGAGGGCAAGACGACCGAGCTCGACAAGGTCAAAGCCATCTACAAGTGGGTGACCGACAACACGCGCTACGTCGCGCTCGAGTTCGGCATCTACGGCTACAAGCCGCGGCGCTGCGTGCAAACTGTCGCGCGCGGCTGGGGCGACTGCAAAGACAAGGCAACCGTCATTGCCACGCTCCTCAAAGAGGTCGGCATTCCGTCGACCATCGTCGTGACCCGTACGCGCATGCGCGGTGATTTCCGCTCCAAAATCGCCAGCTTTGCCCCCTTCGACCACGCCATTGCTTACGTGCCGTCGCTCAACCTGTACCTGGACGGCACCGCCGAGCACACCGGCATCTACGAGCTGCCCAAGATGGACGTGGGCGCGGTGGTGCTACTGGTCAACGAGGGCAACGCCAAGCTGACGCGCATTCCGGACGCCGACCCCGAAAAGAACTTCGTGCACCGCGAGCTGGGCATCGAGCTCGACGGCAAGGGCGGCGCCAAGCTGGACATCGAGTACTCGACCGCCGGCTACAACGCCGCTTCGTGGCGCGACGCTTACGGCGCCGAGTCCACCCGCCGCGAGCGCATGACGCGCGATCTGGGCGGAGACTTTCCGGGCGTCTCGATCAACGAAGGCCCGCAAGGCTTGGTCACGTCGGATTTGTCGAACGCCGAAGAACCCGTGAAGATCAGGGTGCGCGCCGTGGCGCCCGGCTTTGCTCGCAACGAAGGCGACACGCTGAGCTTGCCGGTAACGAGCGGGTTCCGTTTGACGCCCAATTTTGCCTCGCTTTCGCAGCGTCGGCTGCCGGTCGAGCTGATCGCGTTCACGACCATTGACGACGTGTACAAGGTCAAGCTGCCGCCGGGCGCCAAAGTGGCGCTCTTGCCCGAAGAGCGCGCGGCGACGTCGCAGTTCGGCTCTTACTCGCTGAAGGTCGAGCAAGCGCACGGTGAGGTGATCGTGAGGAGCAAGCTGCAGGTGAAGGTCTCGCGCATCGAGCCGGTCGACTACCAAGCTTGGAAGCGCTTCTGTGAGGAGGCCGACTCGGCCTTCAACGTTCGTTTGCTGGTGAAACCATGAGTCTTCGTCGTTCACTCCTGCCGCTCACGTTTCTGTTCGCCCTCTCGGCGAGCCTCGCCGCTTGCGCGCCGCGCTCCAGCGGCGACGCCAAGGCGCCCACAGTGGCCGAGCTGCGTAAGAACGCCGCGGAAGACTCACAGCAAACGAGCGCTTGGTTCTTGGCCGAGCTGCTGGCGCCCGACGGCAGCCCCGCTCGAGCCAAGCAAGCCCGCGCCGCGCTGGACAAGGCAAAGGCTACGGATCTTTTGGCCGAGCTGGGTCGTGGCCTCGACGACTTTTCGCACGGCCATTTGAAGCGGGCCCCCACGTTCATGCTCCGCGCCGTGAAAATCGCGCGCGACAGCGATGACCCGCGCGCCGAGCTGCTCGGTTGGTACGCCACGCGACAAGCCGTGGGTTTCCGCTCCAACGACCCGAAGCTGTGGAAGGTCTGGAAGCCGTTCGTCCAAGAGACGTTGAACCGCCCCGGTCGGCTCGGCTTTCGCGCGCGCGCGGAGCTGGCCGACTGGGCGCTGTCGGAAGCCTATGCCGAAGGCGAGAAGGACATCGCGGGGCTATCAGTCAAGCTGCACGGCTGCGTGAAGGACATGCGGCTCGCAGGTCCTTTCGGTCGCAACGCCGCGCCCGATCTGCTGCGCTCGTTCCCGGCCGAAGCTCCCGGCCCCTGGCCGGCGCGCTTTCCGACCGAGCCCGGTCAAGGTGAGCCGCCGCGCCAACTCGTGACGACCCGCACTGGCTGCAACGTCGAAGCCAAAGAGCCGATGCCGGGCGGCGTGTACTACGCCGAGACCTTCGTCACGCTCGATCACGCGACGGAGATGCTGGTTTGGGCCGGCCGCGCGCTGCGCATTTGGGTCGACGACACGCTGCTGGTTTCGCACGACGTGCGCGACTGGGGCACGTGGACGAACGTGGCCGGCGGCGCGGCGCTCGAAAAGGGCCGCCACCGCGTGCTCGTGGAAGTGACCAATCCGAGCGTCGAGATCCGCCTACTAGAGCGCGACGGTCGCCCGCTCACGGCGCCCACCGACACCGACGGCAGCAAGCCGTACTCGTTGGCGCGCCCCGAGGTGCTGGCCGTGAACAGCTTGGCTCGCTACGTCGGCAAAGACGGCGTGCGTGATCCGAAAGATCACCTATTGCGCTTCGTGATCGCCAACTTGGCCGGCGAAGACGGCGGCGCCGATGTCGCGTCCGTCATGATCGAGCCGCTGGTGGCCGACCCAGGCCGCGCCACCGGCATCGCACTGGCAACGGCCGCGCGGTTCACCGACAGCGATCCGATTTACGACAACAGTCAGCGACGCGACCTGGTGAGGCAGCTGAACGAGCGCGCCGCCAAGCGCGACCCCGACTTGTGGTCGCCGCAGCTGTCGCTCGGCTTGTGGGAGGCCGAAAAGAGCGGCATGCCCGAGGGCGCGCGCGTCCTGAAGGGCCTGACCAGCAAGTTCCCGGAAGTACCGGCGATCTTGGCTTCGCTCACCCGGCTGTACAACGAGCTCGGCTGGTATGCCGCCTACTCGGCTTCGGCGCGCGAGCTGGCGACCCGCTTTTCGGACGACGCCGACGCCCTCGAAGTCGCGATCCCGGTCTTGGAGGTCGCGGGCGACTCGGCCATGGCCGACAAGCTGGCGGAGCGCGTGCGCATCTTGAACCCAGACACCGAGATCGTGCTCGGTCGCGCGCTGGCTCGCCACGACTACCAGGAGGCGCTCAAAGAGCTGAAGCGCATCGGCGCCCGTCACCCCGAGCGCAAAGACATCGCCGAGCGCATTTACGACGTGATGGTGCGCTCCGGTAACGTGCAAGAGAGCTGGAACAAGCTCGAAGCCGCCATCAAGCAGAACCCCAAGAACACGCAGGCACGCTTGGCGCTGGCCGACGCCGGGTTGGCTTCTGGCAAGGGTGACGCGCTGGTGCAAGCGCTGGTCGCGGCCGTCGAAGGCGGCGCCGAAACGGAAGCCATCGAAGAAGCGCTGGATTTGGTCGAGGGTGCGACCGAGCTGGAGCCCTACCGCCACGACGCCTTCGAGATCATCGCTGCTTACGAGAAATCCGGCGTGAAGCTGCCTGGCATTGCCGCGCGCGTGCTCGACTACTCGGCGGTGTGGGTCCACTCCGACGGCTCGAGCCGCATGCTGGAGCACGAAATCGTCCAGGTGCAGAGCGCCGAAGCGATCACGCAGCAGGCCGAGCAAGAGCTGCGACGTGGCTTGTGGCTGCACCTGCGCGTGATCAAGAAGAACGGCCAAATCTTCGAGCCGGAGATCGTCGACGGCAAGCCCACGGCCACGCTGCCGCACCTCGAGGTGGGCGACTACGTCGAGACCGAGCGCATCGAGAGCAACCAAGGCGACGGCGAGCGCGGCACGCGCTACTTCGGCCCGCGCTGGTTCTTCCGCGAGGAGAACATCGCCTACGCGCGCTCCGAGTTCTTGGTGGTGTCGCCCAAAGACCGGCCGCTGCAGATCGAGTCGAAGAACAACGTGCCGCCGCCGGAGGTGAAAGAGACGGGCTCACTCATCGTCCGCCGCTGGCGGGTGGATCAGAGCCCGGCCGCGCCGGTGGAGCCGTTTGGCGCGCCAATCAGCGAGTTTTTGCCCAGCGTGCAGATTGGCTGGGGCGCCGACTTGAACAGCGCCCTGCGCGCCATGAGCGACGGCCTCATGGATCTCACGCCCAAAGATCCGCGCATCGTGCGCATCGCTCAGCGCATCGTGGCGCCGGCGACCAAGCCGGCCGAGCGCGCGCAGAAGCTGTACCGCTGGGTCGTCGGCAACGTACAAGAGGGCGAAGAAGACGACGGTCGTCGTGCCATCGTGGGCAAGAACGGCAACCTGTGGCGCGCGTACATCACGCTGTGCCGCGCGCTCGACATTCAGGTCGACTACGCGGCCGCGCAGAACCGCTTGGCGCTGCCGCCCAGCGGTCCGTTTTCGGAGCAAGCGCTGTTCACGCAGCCGCTCATTCGCGTCGGGGGCGACAAAGGCACTTGGCTCACTTTGGGCTCGAAATACGCGCCTTTTGGCTATGTTCCGGCGGAAGCGCGCGGCATGCCGGCTTACCTGCTTTCGCGTGGCAAGCCCGAGCTGACCAAGACGCCTAGCGAGGGCACCATCGACGACATGGCGTACGAGGGCAGCGTCAAGCTGCTGGCCACCGGCGCCGCTGACGTCACGCTCACGCTCAGCTTTACCGGCAAGTACGCGACGGGCCTGCGCAACGCGCTCAGCCAAATGCCGGAAGACCAGCTGCGCGACGTGCTCGAGTCACGCCTGCTCGGCCGCGAGCTGCGCGGCATTCAGCTCAGCCAATACAAGGTCGAGCACTTCGACGATCTGGACAGCCCGCTGCTCATTCACGTCCAGGGCCACGTGCAAGGTTTTGC
>DATAKF010000135.1:0-7298 GCA_036261775.1 Polyangiaceae bacterium
CTGCTGGCGCTGCTGGGTGGCGCCTTCACGCTGCTGGCCTACCGACAACGTTGCCGCGGGACGCTGGGCTCGATCGCCACGTTGCTCGACAACGCTTGCTACGCGCTGTCGCTGTCGCTTGCGGCGCTGACCACCGAGAGCAACTTCGCCGTCGGCTTTGCGGTCGTGCAGACGTTGCTCGTGCTGGGGTTTCCAGCCAACCACTATGGCTTCAGCTTGCTGATGGCGTCGGTGCTGTCGGTGCCGACCTTGGCGCTCTTGCTGTGGCACGGCGCCGACGTGACCGTGACCATCGTGCTCTTGGCGTCGTGCGTGATGTCGTCGATCTTGCTCAGCTTGACGCAGAAGCGGCGAGAGCTTCTGGCCGGCGCCAAGCGACTGGAGCAAGCGCTTGGCGCCACCGATCAGATCTTGGACGTGGCGATGCAGCGCGCCTTGACGACGACGCTGCTCAACCTGGGCAATTTTTTGCACGAGCTACGCAACGTGCAAACCGCCGTGCGTATGAACTTGGAGTTTCTGGATCGCGAGCGGCTGGGCCCCGAGGAAGAGGCGGCCGTGACCGACGCCTTGCACGCCGCAAAAAGCGAGCAAACCCTGCTGGAAGAGACGCTCGAAGAGCTGCGCCGCCAGGCGCAGCCGCGCGAAGGCACCGTGCTGGTGGTCGGCGACGTGTTGGAGCGCACGTTGCGCGGCCGCGTCGCCGGCCTCAGCATCGACTACCAGGACGAGGCGCCGCGATTCGAAGTGCACGGCGAGCCAGCGCACCTGACCACGGTGCTCCGAAACCTGCTGCGCAACGCGCGCCAGGCTGGCGCCACCCACGCCAGCGTCACGCTGAAAATCGAGAGCACTGCGCGCTCGGTGCTGATCACCGTCAAGGACGACGGTCCCGGCATCGCACAAGAGCAGCTCGGAAAGCTGTTTCAGGCGTTCGCGACCTCCAACAAGCCTACGGGAACCGGCTTGGGCCTGTACCTGTGTCGCCGCTACGTCGAGCTCATGCAGGGAGAGATCAAGGTCGAGAGCGAGCCGGGCAAAGGCGCCTGTTTCACGCTGCGCCTACCGGGCAGAGTCTTGATCTCGGAGCGTCCGAGAGCGAGTGTGGTGAGCGCGGTTGACGCGTTGCCCCACGCCTAATCACCGAGGTGTCGGTGTCACCCCCGCGATGCCCGCGCGAGTGGGCAAATGCCCACAAATATTGCTGGTTAAGCTTTGCAGAGCTGGCGTCAAAGGGTTGACGCCAGCGCGCTAGCTGCTGGGGCGCGAGCGCGCAAAACAGACTCACGCGCTTTGGCGCAGAGCGTGCATCAACCCCGAGGGTGTTCCGTCTATCCGACGAAGGGCTGACTCTAGAGCGACAAACGGTTTGCTGGGGCAACGAAAGTTCACGAGTCGGTGACCTTGAGCGTCGCCGCGTGGGGGGAGCCTCGGCCGAATTCACTTCGGCCGAGGGGGGCGGCGCGTGCCGCCCCCAGGGAGTAGCCAGTAGCCCGAACATGCGATGCGTGATCGTGGGAGGTGGCGAGAAAGGTGGGAGAGCGAGCGCGCGAACACGCAATCGCCACTGCACTTCATGCCCGCTCGCGGGCACGAGGAACGAACGAGGAACGAGAAACAAGGAAGGAACAACCCGACATGAACAACAACGACGACGACGTCGAACTCCACGAGCTCGAAACCATCGAGTGCAACCTGAGCGCCGAGCAGCAAGCAGAAGGCGACGCGACCGACGGCCTCGCCAGCCAATCGGCTAGCGGCTTCATGATGGCGTCGGCTAGCGGCTTCATGATGGCGTCGGCCAGCGGCTTCATGATGGCGTAGTCGAGCCCCAAGCGCGCGGCCGCAAGGCGCTGCGCGCTCCCGGGCGAGAGCAGCTCGTCCGAAAAGAACCGGGGGTCCCGGTCGCGATGGCGGCCGGGACACTCACCGAGCGCGGAGACGAACGGGGAGGAAAAACCAAGCTGAACCAAGGTGAACTTGGTCACGAACGAGCGCCAACAGCGCGCAGAGGGAGAAGTGTATGCAAACGCAAGCAGCAGCAGGCCTCGTAGGCTTCCTGAGTCGCGTGGAGAAACGCGTCGACCAAGCAATCGCGGAGGGCCGCTTCGACGAAACGCAGCGTGACCTGCTCTTGGCGAGCGCGTCACAGTACCGCCCGCACACCCGCAGGAATCCGCTCGGTGACCCGTTGGCGGTCTTCTACCTGATCGCGCGAGCGCACCACGACGAGCTAGATGAGCAAGCCGTCGAGCTTGCCAGCTTCTGCCAGTTCTATTTGCTGGCGCTCGACCTGCTGGATGACGTGCAGGACAGCGATCTCGGCGGCAAGCCTCACGCCAGCGTGGGTGCCGGCATGGCCGTGAACGACGCCTTGACGCTGCTGTTCTTGGGGCTTTCGGCGCTGGAGCGCTGCATGCGGCTCGAGAAGAGCTCGCGGCGGCGCCTGCTCTACTTGAAGATCGTCAATCGTGTGGCGCTGACGACGGGCCGAGGCCAACACCTCGACTTGCTTGGTGACAAGGGCGCACGCACGCCGGACCAAGTGCTGGCCATGCAGCGCGAGAAGACCGCCAGCGTGACCTTGATCTGCGAGTGCGCCGCCTTGTACAGCGGAGTCAGCGACGACGAGCGCGAGCACTATCGGGTGCTGGGCGAAAACTTGTCGCTGCTCGTGCAGGTGCTGGACGACGTGCGTGACGTGTACGGCAAGCGCCGCAGCCCCGATCTGGAGACGGGCAAGGTCACCTACCCGCTGGCTTGCTTTCTGGAGAACGCGAGCCCGGCAGAGCGCGAGCAGCTGGAAGCGCTCAAGCGAGGCTTGCCGGAGAGCTTGCCCGAGATCCGCCGGCTGCTCTACCAGACGGGCACGCTGCGCCGCGTCGCTCGCTCGATGGAGCAGTTCCGCCGCGCGGTGCACCGTGAGCTTGCCCTGCTGGGCGAAGACGCGGCCACGCTGCGGCTGCTCTTGCTGGTGATCGATCAGCTGGTCGAGCCCGTTTACGCGCCAAAACCCGTGCCCGACACCGCACGACTGCGCGCCCCTCGAGGCGGCTGGCACGGTCACGTGCGGCGCTTGGCGGCTGAGCTCGGGCAACGCTTGAAGCCGTTTGGGGCCCCAGAGACGCCGCCGCTCGTGCCTTGGCACCAGCCGCAGTGGATGTACGACAAGCAGCGCGGCGTGATCTTCTACCCGGACATCGAGGGCCTGCCGGAAGAGACGCTGCCGTTTCAAGCGGCACTCTTGGGCGAGCCCGACCTCACGAAAGTGGCAGCGCTGGTCAAACGTCAAGCGCCCGCCGTGATGGCGCACGAGCTGTTTCACCACTACCGCGACGCAGTCGGGCTGCTCAGCCGCGACATGTGGCACGAGGAGCTGGTGGCCAACACGCTGGCCATTGCCTACGCGACCCGCTACGAGCCGCAAGCTGTGGCGGGCGGCGTGGCGCTGGCCACGCAGGTGCTCGCGCGGCCCGAGCACCGCCTGTCCGAGCAGGCTCGAGGGGTGCTGACCGGTTTGCTGTCGCACGATCGCCCAGCTCAGCCCAACAGCGGTTACGGCCTGGATCTACACCAGACCGCGCTGGTTCAACTGGCCATGATCTGCGAGCTAGCGAAGACGCCTGAGCCGCTGGAGCAGGCACTTTCGCGCCTCTTGCGCATCGAAACCGCGGCGGCCTGAAAGCTCAAGCCAAGGCGTCGAGGAAGTCGCGCAAGAGATCGCGATGGTCCTCGACGCCGATCGAGACGCGCACCAGCCCCTCGCCGATGCCGTAGCGCGTCAGCTCGTCGGTCGACATTTCCGAATGCGTGGTAGTTCGCGGATGGCACGCCAACGTTTCGACACCGCCGAGACTGACGGCGTTCTTGGCGATGCGCAGCCGGCGCAAGAAGTCGAAAGCGGCGCTGCGACCACCATGAAGGTCGAGCGCGAACACGGCGCCGGGGAAGCTGCACTGCTCGTCGCGGATTCGCGCCTGCTCGGGATCCGTGATCAGCGCCGGATAGTACGCGGCCCGCACCTTGGGGTGCACGGCCAGCTGCGGCACGATGCGGGCGGCGTTCTTGCTCTGGCGTGACATGCGCAGCTCGACCGTGGGCAAGCGGCTGTCCAAGATCCAGCATTCGTCCGGCTGCAGGATGTTGCCCAAGATGGCGCGCATGCCGCGCAGGCTCGCAATCAAGGTCGAATCCGGGCTCATGACCACGCCCGCCAAGATATCGCTCTGCCCTGCCAGGTACTTGGTGGCCGAGTAAACGCTCAGGTCTGCGCCCAAATCGAGCGGATGCTGAAAGACGGGGCCCAAAAAGGTGTTGTCCACCGCCACCAGCGGCTTGACCCCTGCCTGCGCCGCGACGGCTTTCACGGCGGCTTGGATGTCCGTCATGATCAGCGTCGGGTTCGCTGGCGTCTCGATGAACACCAGCTTCAAATCCTGGGTCTCGGCGATGGCCCGCGCCATCGCGGGTCCGTCGCCCGCTGGCACTGGGATGGCCCGAATGCCGAGCGGCTCCAAGAACTGATGGATGAGGTGCTGCGTGCCGCCATAAATGGGCGTGGTGTAAATGAAGGCCGAGCCGACTGGGCACAGCGCCAAGAACACCGTCGAAATCGCGGCCATGCCCGAGTTGAAGACCGCAGCAGCCTCCGCCCCCTTTTCGAGCGGGACCAGCTGGTCCTCCAAGATCTCGGCGTTGGGGTGCGAGAGCCGGGAATAGATCAAATCCACGCTCTCCCCGGCGGCCGGCTTGGAGCGGCCGAGCGCAATGGCGAACGCGCGCTCGGCGGCTTCGGGGCTGGAAAAAACGTAGGTAGACGAGCGGAATACCGCCGGTCGAGCAGAGCCGACCGAGAGCCGCGGATCGAAGCCGCGCGTGAGCACGGCGGTGGGCGGACGCACTAAATAGGGGATCGAACTGCGCGCCATGATGAATGCACTCGTTTTGAGCGTACCACGGTTGCCCGACCCCAGGTCCGAGATTAGCGTGCCCGTCACCTGAGAATGGCCGTAGCAAGAACAGCCCAGGGGCGCGCATTTCGTGTCAATTTTGCGTGGCTCGTGCGTCTGCGCTTTGGCGCGGTGCTGGGGCAGCTCGTCGTGATCTTGACGGTGAGCTCCAGCTTGGGCGTCAAGCTGCCGCTCGTGGCGCTGGGCGTCGTGATGGCTCTGGAGCTGCTCCACAACGCTTGGGCGCTGACGCTTCTCCGCGGTCAACAGGCGATTGGGGAGCGGCACGTCACGCTGGCCGTGGGCGGAGACCTGCTGCTGTTCTCGGCGCTCTTGTACTTCAGCGGCGGCCCCGCCAACCCGTTCAGCTTCTTGTACTTGATTCACATCGCGCTGGCGGCCGTGGTGCTACCGCCGCGCACTAGCTTTGCGCTCGTGGCCGCGGCGCTCGGCTGCTCGCTGGGACTCTTTTGGGTGCACGTGCCGTTGCCGCACGATCACGCGCACCACATGGAGGCGTACAGCTGGCACATGCGCGGCATGTGGGTGGCGTTCGGGCTGGCCGCCTGCTTCATCGTCTACTTCATTCAGCGTGTCCTGCGCGAGCTGCGCACGATCGAAGAGCAGCTCGCGGTGTCGCGCGAGCGCGCGACGCGCGGCGAAGCCGTGGCGGCGCTGGCCACGCTGTCGGCTGGCGCCGCGCACGAGCTAGCGTCGCCCCTTTCGACCATCGCGCTGGCGAGCGGCGAGCTCTTGCGGCGTCTGCCCGAACACGCGCCGAGCTCTGCGCTGCGGGACGACGTGCTCTTGATCAAGAGCCAGGTCGAGCGGTGTCGCTCGATTTTGGACCAACTGGCCGCTGAAGCCGGGCAGACGCACGGCTCGAGCTTCGGCGAGCTGACCTGGCGCGAGATCGTAGAGCATGGAGCTGCTGGTTTCGATCCGCAGCGCTTACAGCTCCAGGTACCGGAGCGCGAGCCCGGGCTCCTCACGGGCTCGCTCGGCGCGATCTC
Organism: Polyangiaceae bacterium; assembly: GCA_036261775.1. Lineage (GTDB taxonomy): Bacteria > Myxococcota_A > Polyangia > Polyangiales > Polyangiaceae > PMG-095. The sequence continues at coordinate 5,963 of DATAKF010000135.1, forward strand.
GCAGGCCTTGCGCAACCTGCTCAGCAATGCTTTCGACGCCAGCCCGCCGGGCGGCGCTGTCAGGCTGGGCATCTCCGAGCGACAGGGCGAGCTTGCGTTCAGCGTCGAAGACGACGGCCCTGGGATGCCGGAGAGCGTGCTTTCGCGCGCGACGGAGCCGTTCTTCACGACCAAGCCCCGCGGCAAAGGCATGGGCCTCGGGCTGTTTCTCGCGCAGAGCGTGGCCGAGCAGATGGGCGGCCGGCTGGAGCTGTCGTCGCAGTCGGGACGCGGCACCCTGGCGCGCCTGGTCCTACCGCTGACTGCGACAAACGGTCGCATGGCTCCTGGCGCCGGAGGCTCGCAAGCTGCGGGCGCGCATGGCTGAAGCCGAAGCCCCCACCCTGCTCGTCGTCGAGGACGACGACTTCTTGCGTGAGCGGTTGGTGCGCGCTTTCCGCGATCGCGGCTTTGCCGCACAGGGCGCGGCGTCCGTCGCCGAAGCCGCGCGCCTGGCCGACGACGCGCCCGAGTACGCCGTCGTCGATCTGCGCATCGGCGAGGAATCAGGTCTGGAGGTACTGCGCGCGCTGCTCGCAAAAGACCCGGCGACGCGCGTGGTGCTGCTCACCGGCTACGGCAGCATCGCCACTGCCGTGGAAGCCATGCGGCTCGGCGCCGTGCACTACCTGACCAAGCCCGCCGACGCCGACCAAATCGTCGCCGCGCTCCAGCGCGGCGGGCCCAGCGACCCCAACGCGGTGGCGCCCGCCGGCGAACCACTGTCGCTCGCGCGCGCCGAGTGGGAGCACATCAACGCCGTCCTCGTCTCCGTGTCCGGCAACATCTCCGAAGCCGCTCGCCGCCTCGGCCTGCACCGTCGCAGCCTGCAGCGAAAACTCTCGAAATATCCGCCAAGCAGGTAGTCCTTCGGGTCTACGCCTTGCCCACGCGTCGACGCGAGACCCTGATTTTACAGGAAGACGCGAAGACGCCTGACGATTCATCGCATCCTAACGATCGCGCAGGAATCAACAGGAAGGCGGGAAGGCGGGAAGGCGGGAAGCGAGATTTTTGGGGGTTCGCGCGCTTCGCGCCACGGACCCGAGCAACAACGGATTGGTTGGTTTGCTTGTCCTGCTTGCTTCCAAGGCAATATTTTCCCATGAGCGCACCTGCGAGTCGCCTCGGAGCTCGACACCGCAACTCTGCGCGGGAGCCCTCCTTCGCATGCCAACCCCGATCGTCGCAGAAGCCCTCTTCGCGCCGCGCCTCTTAGTCGCGTTTGCGACTGGAAATTCCGAAGGAATTCGAGGGCTCCAGCCCGTGGCATGACGCTGTCCAAATTGCGACTAAT